>NZ_JBQQBZ010000013.1:0-157860 GCF_052245655.1 Streptomyces sp. 4N509B | reverse complement strand
CCGACACCCCCGACACCCCCGAGTCCGCCCCCGGCCCCGAACCCGGAGCCGACGCCGACGCCGCCCCCGGAGCCGACGCCGTCGCCGTCGCCACGAACTCCGCCAACCGCGACGACGCGTCCGCCCCCGCCACCACCGGCTCAGCCCCCCGCAACACCCCCAACATCGTCCGCAACTCCGTCAACGCCTGCCGCCCCATGTCCCCGATCAACACCGCGTTCCGCGCCGCCTTCTCCGGATCCTTCCGCGCCACCGCCTGCAACGCCGCCGCGTGCACCACCATCAGACTCACCCGGTGCGCCACCACGTCATGCATCTCCCGCGCGATCCGCCGACGCTCCTCCCCCCGCGCCCAGTGCGCCCGCTCCTCAGCCCGATCCGCCCACAACGCCAACTCCCGCTCCAGCCCCCCGGCCCGCTCCCGCAACGACTCCACCAGCCGCCGCCGCGCCCGCACGTACATCCCCAACAACACGGGCGGAACCACCGACGCCACACCCAGCAGCACCGCCATCAACGGCGTGAACCACACCGGCATCTCCTGCTTACGCAGCGCCGCGTCGTTCTCCATCACCAGATACGAGACGACGACCATCCCCGCGCCCACCATGCCCGCCAACACGGCGACCACCCGACGCGGCACCCCCGTCGTCGCCAGCGTGTACAACCCCACCGGCGTCAGCATCCAGCCCATCTGCGCCGGCAACACCGCGATCGACACCATCACGACGCCCAGCGGCCACATCCGCCGCACCACCAGCGTCAACCCCGCCAGAGCCGCCAACGCGGCCACCGGCACCACGGGCAGGCCCGTCCGGCCCGCGAAGGCCACCCCCTGCACCCCACACTCGACGGCCGACACCACCGCCAAGCCGACGTCCAACCCGACACTGCGCCGCCGCGTCCACCACAACAGCGCGAAGCCCCGCCCCTCGACGGCCGCCCCCGACGCACTCATGGTGACCAGCCTACGGGCGTGGTCCAGCCCTTTTCCGGAGGGTTCTGGCAGGGACCGACAGCACACGCCCCACCCATCACTCGAACTGGTGAATCGATCACGGATTCGACCCGTCGGGCCCCGACAGCGGCGAGGCTGTGACCATGACCGACACCACCGACCACCGGGAAGGCCGGCGAGAGGATCTGAGGACACGAGCCCTCGCCCTCCGCCGACAGGGGCTGAGCCGCCGCCAGATCCGGGAGCGCCTGGCCCTCGGCAGCAACGGCGCGCTGACCCCACTCCTGGCGGGCGAGCCGCCCCCGGAGTGGACCCGCCGCCCGAACGCCAAGGACGCGCTACGGGAGCGGGCCCGCGCACTGCGGGCCGCCGGGCGGACATACGACGAGATCGTCGCCGAGCTCGGCGTCTCGAAGAGCTCCGTGTCCCTCTGGGTGCGGGACCTGCCGAGGCCCGCCCGCTCTCCCGAGCGGATGCGTCGGATGAGCGAGGCCCGCTGGGGGCCGTACCGGGAGGAGCGGGACCGGCTGCGGCGGGACACGAGGCTGCGGGCACGGAACGAGATCGGCGAGCTCACCGACCGGGAGCTCTTCCTCCTGGGGGTGGGGCTGTACTGGTCGGAGGGGGCCAAGAGCAAGCCGCACCAGATCCGCGAGTACGTCACGTTCGTCAACAGCGACCCCAGCATGATCAGGGTCTATCTCGCCTGGTTACGTCTGGTCGGCGTCGCACAGGAGCGCCTCACGTTCCGGCTGCTCATCCACGAGTCGGCCGACGTCGCCGCAGCCCAACGGTACTGGGCCGAGGTCGTCCAAGCGCCTCCGTCCCAGTTCCGCAAGGCCACTCTGAAGAAGCACAACCCCAGGACGGTCCGCAAGAACGTGGGCGACGCCTACCACGGTTGTCTCGTGGTTCGCGTCCTGGACGGAGCCGATCTTTATCGTCGCATCGAAGGCTGGTGGGCTGGCATAGTGTTGGCGGTGACATAGCGACGGGAATCCAAGCCGCTATGTCCGGATTAATCCCCCGTGGTGTAATTGGCAGCACTGCGACCTTTGGAGTCGTTTGTCCAGGTTCGAGTCCTGGCGGGGGAGCCCGGCGCCGTCGGGCCGTCGCACGTGGTCACGTGGCGACGGCCCGGCCCACGAGTGGCCGCACGCCCCCGGCTACGCCGCCACGATCTGCGTCAGGAACTCCCCGACCCACGCCAGCAGCTCCCGCCCGGCGAGCGGCTTCCCGCCGACGCGGGCCGTCGTCGGCCGTGGCACCAGCACCTGGCGGGTCTGCCGCTTCACCACCGAGCCCGGGTAGACCCGGTTCAGCCGCAGCTCCTGGGACTCCCGCAGCTCCACCGGCGTGAACCGGATCCGGCTGCCCTGCAACGTGATGTCCGAGACCCCGCAGGCCCGCGCCAGCATCCGCAGCCCCGCCACCAGCAGCAGGTTCTCCACCGGCTCCGGCGGCTGCCCGTACCGGTCGGTCAGCTCCTCCCGCACCGCCCGGATGTCCTCCTCCGTGGTGGCCGAGGCGATCGCCCGGTACGCCTGGAGCCGGAGCCGCTCGCCCGGCGCGTAGTCGTGCGGGACGTGCGCGTTGACCGGCAGCTCGACCTTGACCTCCAGCAGCGACTCCTCGGGCTCCCGGCCCTCGCCGGCCTCCAGCGCCGCCCGGTAGTCCGCGACGGCCTCGCCGACCATCCGCACGTACAGGTCGAAGCCGACGCCCGCGATGTGCCCGGACTGCTCGCCGCCCAGCAGGTTCCCCGCGCCGCGGATCTCCAGGTCCTTCATCGCCACGTACATGCCGGCGCCCATCTCGGTGTGCTGCGCGATGGTCGCCAGCCGCTCGTGCGCTGTCTCCGTCAGGGGCCGCTCCGGCGGGTAGAGGAAGTACGCGTACCCGCGCTCCCGGCCGCGGCCGACGCGCCCGCGCAGCTGGTGGAGCTGGGAGAGGCCGAAGGTGTCGCCGCGCTCGACGACGAGGGTGTTGGCGTTGGAGATGTCGATGCCGTTCTCGACGATCGTCGTCGAGACCAGCACGTCGAACTTCTTCTCCCAGAAGTCCACCACCACCTGCTCCAGCAGCGACTCGCTCATCTGCCCGTGCGCGGTGGCGATCCGCGCCTCCGGCACGATGGCACGCAGCCGGGAGGCGGCCCGGTCGATGGACTCGACGCGGTTGTGGATGTAGAAGACCTGGCCCTCGCGGAGCAGCTCGCGGCGGATCGCGGCGCCGATCTGCTTCTCCTCGTACGGTCCGACGAAGGTCAGCACCGGGTGCCGTTCCTCGGGTGGGGTGGTGATGGTGGACATCTCGCGGATGCCGGTGACCGCCATCTCCAGCGTGCGTGGGATGGGTGTGGCGGACATGGTCAGCACGTCGACGTTGGCGCGCAGCTTCTTCAGCTGTTCCTTGTGTTCGACGCCGAAGCGCTGTTCCTCGTCGACGATGACGAGGCCGAGTTCCTTGAAGCGGACCTCGGAGGAGAAGAGGCGGTGGGTGCCGATGACGACGTCGACGGTGCCGTCGCGCAGGCCGTCGGTGACGGCGCGGGCCTCGGTGTCGGTCTGGAAGCGGGAGAGGGCTCGGACGGTGACGGGGAACTGCGCGTACCGCTCGGAGAAGGTGGAGAAGTGCTGTTGGACGAGGAGGGTGGTGGGTACGAGCACGGCGACCTGCTTGCCGTCCTGGACGGCCTTGAAGGCGGCGCGGACCGCGATCTCGGTCTTGCCGTAGCCGACGTCGCCGCAGATGAGGCGGTCCATGGGGACGGACTTCTCCATGTCGGCCTTGACCTCGCCGATGGTGGTGAGCTGGTCGGGGGTCTCGGCGTAGGGGAAGGCGTCCTCGAGTTCCCGCTGCCAGGGGGTGTCGGGGGAGAAGCTGTGGCCGGGGGCGGCCATGCGGGCGGAGTAGAGCTTGATGAGGTCGGCGGCGATCTCCTTGACGGCCTTCCTGGCGCGGGCCTTGGTCTTGGTCCAGTCGGCGCCGCCGAGGCGGTGGAGGGCGGGGGCCTCGCCGCCGACGTAGCGGGTGACGAGGTCGAGTTGGTCGGTGGGGATGAAGAGCCGGTCGCCGGGCTGGCCGCGTTTGGCGGGGGCGTACTCGACGAGCAGGTACTCGCGGGTGGCGCCCTGGACGGTGCGCTGGACCATTTCGAGGTAGCGGCCGACGCCGTGGTGTTCGTGGACGATGTAGTCGCCGGTGGTGAGGGTGAGGGGGTCGAGGGTCTTGCGGCGGCGGGCGGGCATGCGGGCGGTTTCGCGGCCGGAGGCCTTCTGCCCGGTGAGGTCGGTCTCGGTGAGGACGGCGATCCGCAGCCGGGGGTCGTTGAAGCCGGTGTCGAGTGCGCCGCAGGTGACGTGGACGACGGCGGGGGTGAGTGCGGCGGTGTCGGGGAGGCCGGGGGTGAGGCGGGCGGGGATGCCTTCGCCGCCGAGGACCTCGGCGGTGCGGGCGGCGGGGCCGTGGCCTTCGGTGAGGTAGACGACGCGCCAGCCGTCGGCGAGCCATCCCTTGGTGTCGGCGAGGGCGCGGGCGGTGTCGCCGCGGTAGGTCTCGGCGGCGCGGAGGCCGAGCCGGAGGGTGTCACCGTCGCTGCCGTCGCCGCCGTCGCTGTCGGCACCGCCGCCGTCGCGGTCGTCGTGGGTGTCCTCGTCGGGGGTGGCGCCGAAGGGGGAGACGCTCCACCAGGGGAGGCCGAGTTCGCCGGCGTGTTCCCTGACGTCGGCGAGGCTCCACAGGGAGGCGGCGCCGACGTCGATGGGCGCCTGGCCGGTGTCGGTCATGGCGGCGGCGGCCCAGGACGCCTGGAGGAACTCCTGGCTGGTGGCGACGAGGTCGGCGGCGCGGGTGCGGACGCGTTCGGGGTCGAGGGAGACGATCATGGAGCGGGCGGGCAGGACGTCGAGCAGGAGTTCCATGGAGTCGACGAGGGCGGGGGCGAGGGATTCCATGCCGTCGACGGCGATGCCCTCGGCGATCTTGCCGAGGAGTTCGGCGAGTTCGGGGTGGGCCTGGGCGAGGGTGGCGGCGCGGGCGCGGACCTCGGCGGTGAGCAGGAGTTCGCGGCAGGGTGGGGCCCACAGTCCGTGGTCGGCGACTTCGAGTGAGCGCTGGTCGGCGACCTTGAAGTAGCGGATCTCCTCGACGTCGTCGCCCCAGAACTCGACGCGCAGGGGGTGTTCCTCGGTGGGGGGGAAGACGTCGAGGATGCCGCCGCGCACGGCGAACTCGCCGCGTTTCTCGACGAGCTCGACGCGGCTGTACGCGGCGGCGGCCAGGGCTTCGGTGATCTCGCCGAGGTCGGCGCTGTCGCCGCTGCGCAGGGCGACGGGCCGCAGCTCGCCGAGGCCCCTGACCTGGGGTTGGAGGACGGAGCGGATGGGTGCGACGACGACGGAGACGGGTCCCGCGGTGGGGTCGTCGGCGCTGGGGTGGGCGAGGCGGCGCAGCACGGCGAGGCGGCGGCCGACGGTGTCGGCGCGGGGGGAGAGCCGCTCGTGGGGGAGGGTCTCCCAGGCGGGGTACTCGACGACGCCGTCGGGGGGCAGGAGGGAGCGGAGGGCGGCGGCGAGGTCCTCGGCCTCGCGTCCGGTGGCGGTCACGGCCAGGACGGGTCGCTCGGCGGCGCGTGCGAGGGCGGCGACGGCGAGGGGCCGTGCGGCGGGCGGGCCGACGAGGTCGACGTGGCGCCGGTCCCCGCGTCCGGCGGTGGCGACCGCCTCGGCGAGGGCGGGGTCTTCGATGACGGCGTCGAGCAGGCCGTGCAGGCTCATGAGGGTTTCCGTCCCAGGGACTCGTGTGGCGGCAGGGGCAGCAGTGGAGAGATGTGGTGGCGTCGGCGCTGCGCGGGCAGCGCGAAGCGCCCGGCACGCGTGGCGGGCCGGGTGTCTCCAGGGTACGCCCCGTGCCGGTCGCCGGTTCGGGCGTGGGCACGGGGTGCGACGGGGGCGAAGCGGGGAGTGAGCGGCGTGGCGGCGGTCGGTCGGTGGCGCGGACGGGTCGGGGCGGCCCGACGCGTCGGGGCGGGCCTCCGTGGCGGGCCGGGCCCGGTCAGTGGCCCGCGACGTGGATCTCGGGGGCGTGCCGGACGGGGAAGTTGACCGAGTTGGCGATGAAGCAGGCGTCGTGGGCCTTCTCGTGGAGGGTGGCGGCGGTCTCCACCATGGACTCCTCGGCGACGGTCACCACGGGGTTCAGGACCACCTCGGTGAAGTGGCCGCTGCCGCGTTCCTCGGACATGGTGCCGCGGGCGGCGTCCTCGTAGCCGGTGACGACGACGCCCCTGAGGGCGCAGAGCGCGAGGTAGCTCAGCATGTGGCACTGGGAGAGGGAGGCGACGAGCATCTCCTCGGGGTTCCACCGCTCGGGGTCGCCGAGGAAGGTGGGGTCGGCGCTGCCGAGGATCATGGTGGGCTTGCCGGCGACGGTGATGTCGGTGTCCCGGGAGTAGCTCTTGTACGCCGTGGTCCCGCCGTCGGCGCTGCCGGACCAGCGGACGGTGACCTCGTAGCCGTGTTCGCGTGCCGCCATCGTCTCCACTCCCCTGTCGTGCCTGTCGTGCCCGTCGTGGTCGTCTGCGTGTCCTCGCCCCATGGTGGCATTCGCGCCCGGGTGGCGGCCCGGTGGCCGGAGCGACGAGTGGGGCCAGAGGACCAGGAGGAAACAGAGGAGCCGGGGAAGCCGGAGGAGTCGGAGATCCGGAGGAAGGGGCGCGCGACCCCGGGACATGACGTGTCCATGTCTCTATTCTGTAATCTCCCGCATGCCGAGAAGAAACGTCTCGGCACCACCATGAAACGTGCATGCAGCACGCAGCCCTGGCGCACCAACCACCCCCACACCACGGGAGTTCGCGTGATCCCAGCAGGCATAGCACCCGACCGCCGCGCGTTCTACGCGCGTCGCCGCCTGACCCCGGCCCTCCTCCTCGCCGGCCTCGCATCCCTCCTCCTCACCCTCGTCCTCAGCCCCGCCCCCGCCCGGGCGGCGCTCCCCGAACCCGTGGACGCCGCCACGGCCCGCGCCTACCTCGCCGCCCTCCCGGTGGCGACGGAGGACCGCACCGGCTATGACCGCGACCTCTTCCCCCACTGGAGCAGCCAGGGCGACGGCTGCGACACCCGTGACACCGTGCTCGTCCGCGACGGCTCCGACGTCTCCGTCGGCGACGACTGCGCGGTCGACGGCAGCTGGTACTCCGTATACGACGGGGCCACCTGGTACGACCCCCAGGACGTCGACATCGACCACCTCGTCCCGCTCGCCGAGGCGTGGGACTCCGGCGCCGGCGCCTGGACCACCGACGAGCGCGAGGCGTTCGCCAACGACCTGGCACAGCCGCAGCTCATCGCGGTGACGGACAACGTCAACCAGTCCAAGGGCGACCAGGACCCGGCCGAGTGGCTGCCGCCGCTCAGCGACTACCACTGCGTCTACGCGCGGGCGTGGGTCCAGGTGAAGTACCACTACGGCCTGGCCGTGGACAGCGCCGAGCAGAGCGCGCTCTCCGGCGTCCTGGCGGGCTGCTGAGCCGACCGGCCCCCGGCGCCCCCACCTCCCGACAACGCCGCAGCGAAGAAGCGAAGAAACGTGACGGCGCGGGGGGCGGCGCACGACGCGCACGCGTCGCCCCCGCGTCACCCCCCGCACGCCGTGCAGCAACGTCGCACGGCAAGCATGACCCGTGCATGTCAGAGACGGCATGCGAGAAACGTCGGCGCGCTCTCCGGGCGCACCGGCGGCCGTGCGCAGTCCATCCCCATCTCCCAGGGAGTTCGCGTGACCCGTGTCAGCGTCTACGCGCGTCGCAGGCTCAGCCTCGTCGCGTTCCTCGCCAGCCTGATCTCCATCGCCACGCTCTTCACCGGACCCTCCTCCGCGCAGGCGGCCCTCCCCACCCCGGTGAGCGCCGCCACCGCCCGCTCCTACCTCGCACAGCTGCCGGTCAGAACCGAGGACCGCACCGGCTACGACCGCGACCTCTTCCCGCACTGGATCAGCCAGGGCGGCAACTGCAACACCCGTGAGGTCGTGCTCCGCCGCGACGGAACCAACGTCGTCACCGACTCCAGCTGTGCGGCGGTGAGCGGCCGCTGGTACTCGCCGTACGACGGCGCGACCTGGTCCGCCGCCTCGGACGTCGACATCGACCACCTCGTCCCGCTCGCCGAGGCGTGGGACTCCGGCGCCGACGCCTGGACCACCGCGCGGCGCCAGGCGTTCGCCAACGACCTGACCCGGCCGCAGCTGCTGGCCGTGACCGACAACGTCAACCAGTCCAAGGGCGACCAGGACCCGGCCCAGTGGATGCCCTCGCGCAGCGCGTACCACTGCGTCTACGCGCGGGCGTGGGTCCAGGTGAAGTACTACTACGGCCTGGCGGTGAACTCCGCCGAGAAGACCGCGCTCTCCAGCGTGCTGAGCGGCTGCTAGCACGCGGCGGCACGCGGGACGCCGGGCCTTCCTCCGCCTTCGGGCGGGGGGAGGCCCCTCGCGTTGTCGGAACCCCTGCCGAGCCCCGCGTCGGGCCCGTGCCGTGGGCGTCCCGGTCGGCTCAGGCGATGCCGACGGCGACGGCGAGGGTGCCACCGCCGGCCTCGAGGGCGCCGAAGGTCGGGCGGTGTTGGGGCCGCGTCATGGCGGGGAGCCCGGGAAGGTCGGGGCGAGTTCCTCCACCGACCTCGCGCCGTAGAATCGGGCCGTGACTGACGTGACCGACAAGCTCGACAAGCCGCGCATTCCGAACGTTCTCGCCGGCCGCTACGCCTCGCCCGAGCTGGCCCGGCTGTGGTCCCCCGAGCAGAAGGTGGTGCTGGAGCGGCGGCTGTGGCTGGCCGTGCTGCGGGCCCAGCGGGAGCTGGGCGTGCCGGTGCCCGAGGGCGCCGTGGAGGACTACGAGGCGGTCGTGGAGCGGGTGGACCTGGCGTCGGTCGCGGCCAGGGAGCGGGTCACGCGGCACGACGTGAAGGCGCGGATCGAGGAGTTCAACGCGCTGGCGGGGCACGAGCAGGTCCACAAGGGCATGACGTCGCGGGATCTGACGGAGAACGTCGAGCAGCTCCAGATCCGGCTCTCCCTTCAGCTGGCGCGGGACCGGACGGTGGCGCTGCTGGCGCGGCTCGCGGAGCTGGCGGGGGCCCACGCGGCGCTGGTGGTCACGGGCCGTTCCCACAACGTGCCGGCCCAGGCGACGACGCTCGGGAAGCGGTTCGCGTCGGCGGCGGAGGAGCTGCTGGTGGCGTTCGGGCGGGTCACGGAGCTGCTGCGGCGGTATCCGCTGCGCGGGATCAAGGGGCCGGTGGGCACGGCGCAGGACATGTTGGACCTGCTGGGTGGGGACCGGGGGCGGCTGGCGGAGCTGGAGCGGCGGGTGGCGGAGCATCTGGGCTTCGGCGCGGGCTTCACCTCGGTGGGGCAGGTGTATCCGCGGTCGCTGGACTACGAGGTGGTGACGGCGCTGGTGCAGCTGGCGGCCGCTCCCGCCTCGCTGGCGACGACGATCCGGCTGATGGCCGGGCAGGAGCTGGTGACGGAGGGCTTCAGGGCGGGGCAGGTCGGTTCCTCGGCGATGCCGCACAAGATGAACACCCGCTCGTGCGAGCGGGTGAACGGTCTGGCGGTGGTGTTGCGCGGGTACGCGTCGATGGCGGGTGAGCTGGCGGGCGCGCAGTGGAACGAGGGGGACGTCTTCTGTTCGGTGGTGCGGCGGGTGGCGCTGCCGGACGCGTTCTTCGCGTTCGACGGGCTGGTGGAGACGTTCCTGACGGTGCTGGCGGAGTTCGGTGTCTTCGAGCCGGTGGTGGCCCGTGAGGTGGACCGGTACCTGCCGTTCCTGGCGACGACGAAGGTGCTGATGGCGGCGGTGCGCGCGGGGGTGGGCCGGGAGACGGCGCACGAGGCGATCAAGGAGCACGCGGTGGCGGCGGCGCTGCGGCTGCGCGAGGGCGCGGCGGGCAACGACCTCCTGGACCGCCTGGCGGGGGACGCGCGGCTGCCGTTGGACCGGCCGGCGCTCGACGGGCTGCTGGCGGAGCCGCTGTCCTTCACGGGCGCGGCGGGCGAGCAGGTCGCGGCGGTGGTGGAGCGGATCGAGGAGGTCGTGAGGCGTCACCCGGAGGCGGCGGCGTACCGGCCGGGCGAGATCCTCTGACTCCTCGGTCTCCCTCCCGGGGGTCCGGGGGGCCGGAGGTCAGCACAGGGCGTTGGTGACGAGCCGCTGGGTGGCGGCGTCCTGGGCCTCCTGGGTCTGCCGGTCCTCGAAGCGGAGGGTGAAGACGGCCGCCGTGGCGGCGGCGCTGCCGTCGTCGGTGACGCCGGTCTCGGAGATGACGCCGAACGACGTGCCGCCGTGGAACCACAGTCCTTCGCCGTCGCCGCAGCGGGGTGCCCAGGCGATGCCCAGGCCGTAGCGGGTGTCGGGGGTGAGGAAGTCGGGGGCGGGCACGGTCTCCTTCATGGCGGCCAGCTGTTCGGGGGGCAGGAGGCGGCCGTCCATGAGCGCGGTCAGGAAGGTGGTCATGTCGCGGCCGGTGCTGATGAGGGCGCCGTCGGCGGTGCCGCCCGCGGACAGGGAGACGTCGGTGAGTTCGCGCTGCCCGGGGAACTGGAGGTAGGCGGTGGCGGTGGGCTGGGGCACGTAGGCCGAGCCGCCGGGGGTGAGCGTGTGGGTGAGGCCGAGGGGCGCGATGACGCGTTCGTGGACCTCCTGTTCCCAGGGGTGGCCGGTGACGCGTTCGATGATCATGCCGGCGAGGAGGTAGTTGGTGTTGGAGTACTGCCAGCGGGTCTCGGCGGAGGGGTCGTCGGCGTCGGGGAGCCAGGCGGGGGGCTGGGTGAGGGCGAGGTCGACGAGTTCGCGGGCGGTGTGTTCCCGGAAGCGGGCCTCGCGGTAGGCCTCGGGGGTGAACGTCTCGGGGTCGCCGAAGAGCAGCTCGTCGTAGTCGGGCAGGCCGCTGGTCTGGCGCAGGAGGTTCTCGACGGTGACGCGGGAGCCGTCGTGGCCGTTGCCGGTGACGAGTCCCGGCAGCCACCGCTCGACGGTGTCGTCGAGGTCGAGGCGGCCTTCGGCGACGAGTTGGAGGGCGACGACGGCGACGAAGGTCTTGGTGTCGCTGCCGACGCGGTAGTAGGCGTTGAGGGGGACGGGACGGTCGTCGTCGAGGTCGGCGACGCCGGCCCGTGCCGTGACGGGGCGGCGGTCGGCGTGCCTGACGGTGGCGACGACGCCGGTGCCGCCGGCGGCGTGGACCGCCTCGGCGTCGCGCCGCAGCTGCCGCTCGGTGGCGGCGGCGGCCGCGTCGGTGGTGGCGGCGCCGGTGGCCGCCGCGGCACTGTTCCCGTCGGGCATGGCGCCGGCCGCCACCGCCGCCAGGCCGATGCCGGCCGCCAGGAGACCGAGGCGGGTCATCGTGCTTCCCCGATACCGCATGTGCCCTCCGTGCTGTTCCGTGTCGTGTGACGTGGTGCTTCGACGCTACGGAGGGTGCGGGGGCGCAGCCATCCGGCGGGCACGACACCGGGGGTGGGGCTGGCCCCCCTACGCGCACGCCGGTGCGCCTCCCGGCACCGGTCGCCCCGGTGCGCCCCGGCACGCGGGACCGCCCGCCGGCCGGAAGGTCCGGCGGGCGGGCGGTGCGTCGCGGGTGGCCGGCCCAGACGGTGTACGGGCCGGCGCCGGGCTACTCGGTGGCGATCGCGTTGAGGACGTTCATCCGTCCGGCGCGGAAGGCCGGCAGGAGCGCGGCGAGGAGGCCGACGACCGCGGACCCGACGAAGACCCCGATGATGGTGCCCCACGGGATCTCCAGCACCGGCATGCCCTCCAGGGAGAGCAGCTGCTGGCCGGCCGCGCCCCAGGCCAGGCCCAGGCCGATGCCCAGCAGGGCACCGAAGAGGGCGATGACGATGGACTCCAGCCGGATCATGCGCCGCAGCTGGCGGCGGGAGAGGCCGATGGCGCGCATCAGGCCGATCTCGCGGGTGCGTTCGATGACCGACAGGGCGAGGGTGTTCACGACGCCGAGGATCGCGACGATGATCGCGAGCGCCAGCAGGCCGTAGACCATGTTCAGCAGCATGCCGACCTGCTGCTGGATCAGCTCCTTGAACTCGGCCTGGTCGCGGACCTCCATCTGGGGGTACTGCTCCATGGCCGCGTCCAGCTCGCCGCGGGCGGCCTCGGCCTGGCCCTCGGCGGCGGTGGCGAAGAGCATCTGCGGCAGCGGGAACGCCTCCTCGGCGATGTTCTGCCGCGCGGTGTCCGTGCCGACGTACCAGCTGTCGCCGTCGAGCGAGCTGTTGCCCGCGGAGATGGCGGCCACGGTGAGGGTGACGGTCTCGCCCCGTTCGAACGCGACGGTCAGCTGGTCGCCGACGGCCAGGTCGAGGGTCTCGGCGCGGTCGGCGTCGATGGAGATGGCGCCGGAGCCGGGGGCGAGGACGTCGGCCATGCTGCCCTCGGTCATGTCGGAGGCGAGGTCGTCGACGTAGCTGGGGTCGGCCACGCCGAGGTTGCGGTCGAGGGTCTCGCCCCCGGGGGTGGTGATCTCGGCCTCGACGTTCCGCAGCGCGGTGACGTGCTCGATCCCCGGCACGTCCGCCACGGCGTCCGCGACGTACGGCTGCACCGGCGTGAAGTCGGTGGTGGAGAGGATGAAGTCGGCGCCGAGGGAGTCGTCGATCTCGTCCGTGGCCGAGGCGACCATGGAGGAGCCGACCACTGACAGGCCCGCCACCAGCGCCAGCCCGATCATCAGGGCGGAGGCGGTGGCGCCGGTGCGGCGCGGGTTGCGGATCGCGTTGCGCTCGGCGAGCCGCCCGACGGGGCCGAAGCCGCGCAGCAGCACCGCGCTGAGGGCCCGGACCACGAGGCCGACGAGCGCCGGGCCGACGAGGATCATGCCGACGAGGCTGAGCAGCACGCCCAGTGCCAGCGGGCCCGCGGCGGCGGAGGCCTCCTCGGCGGACGCCGTGGTGGCCAACAGCCCCAGGCCGGCGAGCGTCAGCACCGCGCCGATCGCGGCCCTGATGCGGCCCGCGCGCACGTCGCCCGGGGTGCCGGCCTCGCGGAGCGCGGCCATGGGGCTGATCTTCCCGGCGCGGCGGGCGGGGATGTAGGCGGCGAGCAGCGTGACGAGGACGCCGAGCACGATGCCGACGATCGGCACGGAGACGCCGATGGTGAGGTCGTCGGTGGACAGCTCCAGGCCGATGGCGCCCATCAGGGTCATCAGGCCGACGGCCAGGCCGATGCCGACGCCGAAGCCGACGACCGAGCCGATGACGCCGAGCAGCAGGGCCTCGATGAGGACCGTGCGGCCGGTCTGGCGGCGGCTGGCGCCGATGGCGCGCATGAGGCCGATCTCGCGGGTGCGCTGGGCGACCAGCATGGAGAAGGTGTTGACGATGAGGAAGATCCCGACGAGCAGCGCGATGCCGGCGAAGCCGAGGAGCACGTACTGGAGGATGTCGAGGATCTGGCCGATCTCGTCGCGGTTCTCCTCGACGTACTCGTCGGCGGTCTGGAGCTTGTAGGTGTCGGCGCCGACGAGCTCGGCGATGCTGCGCTTGAGCTGGGCGTCGGAGACGGAGCCGTCGGAGTCGACGTAGATCTGGGTGAAGGCGTCCTGACCGCCGAGGACGAGGTCCCGGGAGGTGTCGAGGTCGGTGTAGACGATGGCGGCGCCGGGGTTGGTGACGGTGAACTCGGTGATGCCGGTGATGGTGACCTCGTGGTCGCCGGAGATCGTCAGCAGCCGCAGCGGGTCGCCGACGGCCAGGTCGTGCTTGTCGGCCGTGTCGGAGTCGATCATCACCTCGCCGGGGCCGGAGGGCTCGTTGCCCTCGGCGAGCTCGGCGGTGCGCAGCTCGACCTCGGACCAGTTGGCGATGATGGTGGGGGCGCCGGTGGTGGGGCCGATGTTCTCGTTCTCGGAGTTCACGGCCGTGGCGAAGGTGGAGGACACCACGCCGGTGGCCTGCTCGACGCCGGGGACGCCCGACACCTCGTCCACCAGGGAGGCGGGCACGGAGTCGGGGACGCCGTTGCTCGGGCCTGACTCGAAGGCGGACTCGCCGTCCTCCTCGTAGGGCGCGATCATCACGTTCGACGCCGACTCGTTGAAGAGCCGGTCGAACGTGGTGTTCATGGTGGCGGTGAACACGAGGGTGCCGCAGACGAACGCCACCGAGAGGACCACGGCCATCCCGGAGAGGATCATGCGCCCCTTGTGGGAGAAAAAGCTCCGCAGGGAGGTCTTCAGGACGCTCACGACACCCGCCCCTGCGCGTCGAAGCCGCGCATCCGGTCCAGCACGCGGTCGGCGGTCGGCTCGGTCATCTCGTCGACGATGCGGCCGTCGGCGAGGAAGACGATGCGGTCGGCGTAGGCCGCGGCCACCGGGTCGTGGGTGACCATCACGATGGTCTGCCCCAGCTCGTCGACGCTGCGCCGCAGGAAGCCCAGCACCTCCGCGCCCGCCCGCGAGTCCAGGTTCCCCGTCGGCTCGTCACCGAAGATGATGTCCGGCCGCGCCGCCAGCGCCCGCGCCACCGCCACCCGCTGCTGCTGCCCACCCGACAGCTCCGCCGGACGGTGCCCCAACCGCTCCCGCAACCCCACCGTGTCGATCACCCGCGCCAACCACTCCGCGTCCGGCTTCCGACCCGCGATGTCCATCGGCAGCGTGATGTTCTCCCGCGCGTTCAACGTCGGCAACAGGTTGAACGCCTGAAAGATGAACCCCACGTGATCCCGACGCAACCGCGTCAGCTTCTTGTCCTTCAACCCCGTGATCTCCGTCCCCCCGATCCAGATCCGACCCGAGGACACCGTGTCCAACCCCGCCAGACAGTGCATCAACGTGGACTTCCCCGACCCCGAAGGCCCCATGATCGCGGTGAACGCCCCCCGCGCGACGTCAAGACTCACCCCGTCCAACGCCATCACCCGCGCCTCACCCACGCCATACGCCTTCACCACACCCTCGGCGCGGGCCGCGACGGTCGTGTCTCCCCCGCTGCCCCCGGTCTTCGGGTCCACTACCGCCGTCGCCACGATCTTCTCCCTCACGTTCGTATGTCCTTACGACCTTCTTATGTCGTGACGTCGAGCCTAGAGAACGCCACGGGCCCCGCTCGTCGTGCCAGGGGACGAGCCTCGGTTAGCCGAAAGTCGCACCTCCCCCTAGGGGGGCGGCCCCGGGGGAGGAGGGCGGGCGTGTCGCCCGACGCGTCCCCCGGCCGCCTGCCCCTAGGGGAAGCCGGCCGGTGTGAGGGATGTGACGGTGTCGGGCCCGCGGGGTGTGAGCGGTGCGGGGGCGCGGGCCCAGCGGCCGTTTCGCGCCGCCAGGAGGTACGCTCTGTGCCGCAGGAAACGGACACGGACACGGGACGCACGGGACGCTGAGTCCCGCCGAAGGGACTCAACACGGATGGGTAGCCAAGCACCACGCGTCGTCGTGCTCGCCGACTCGGACAGCCGCTGGAAGTGGGGCGCGCTCGTCGCCCGGAAGCTGGTACCCGACCACGCCATCGACGCGCGCTTCCTCTACACCTCCACGACGCCGACCGACCGGCAGATCGCCGAGGTCGGGGTGGACCCCGACACGAGCCAGGTCCTCACCTACGGGGAGCTCGTGGACGATCCCGCGGTGCACGAGGCCGACGTGGTGATCTTCGGCACGATCGGCGGCACCGTGCTGACCCTCCTCCACAGCCTGGGGATGGCCTGGGACGGCGTGGCCAAGCGGCCGATCACCGTCTCGGGGTACGTCGGCGTGGTCTACGAGAACCTCGTCGACGGCCTGCTGCTGCGCATCGGCTCCGACGTGGTGCTGGCGAACTGCTCGCACGACGCCCGGCAGTTCCGCGAGATCTACACCAGCGTGAACGCCGACCCCGACTGCGTCGTCGAGTCGGGCCTGCCGTTCCTCGGCGGCGAGCCGTACGACCCGTCGGCCGCCGGCAGGAAGCGGCCGTTCACCGTCTGCTTCGCCGTGCAGCCCACGGTCCCGAACACGCGGATCGCCCGCGTCCAGATGCTGGAGAAGCTCCAGCGCCACGCCCGGCTCTTCCCCGACCGCGAGGTGCTGATCAAGCTGCGCAACCAGCCGGGTGAGGCCGTCACCCACCTGGAGCGCCACTCGTACCAGACGCTCTACGACGAGCTGCCGGACCCGCCGTCGAACCTCAAGGTGATCTACGGCGACATGGGCGAGGCCCTGGACCGGACGGACCTGCTGGTCACGGTCAGCTCGACCGCCGCCATGGAGGCGATACACCGGGGCATCCCCACGGCGGTCCTCACGGACTACGGCGTCCGCGAGGCGCACGGCAACCACTACTTCATCCACTCCGGCTGCCTGGCCTCCTGGGCGCAGCTGGACGAGGGGCTCGTGCCGAGGGCGAACGCGGCCTGGGCCGCCAGCCGCGGCATCGGGCAGCGCGACCCGTTCCTGACGGCCCGCGCCCGGCTGCGGCTGCTGCGGGCGCGGCCCTCGCTGCCGCGGGTGCGGCCGTACTACACGCCGCAGAACGCCTCGGACTACCTGGAGTCGCTGCTGGTCCGCCGCGGCCTCGGGCTCAGCGGGCGGCCGCTGCCGATGTCCGAGCCGGCGAACCCGTCGGCGATGCGGCGGCTGGTGCGCCGTAGCGCGGGCGGGCTGTACCGCGTGGGGCGCAAGCGGGTGGCGCCGGTGATCCGGCGCCTGGCCAACGGCTGAGGCCGGGGCCGGGGCGGCCGGCCGGGCGGGCCCGGCGGGCCCGGGGCGTGTGCCGGCCGGCGTGTCGCGGGCGGGGCGCGGGTCAGGACCTGGCCGACGGCCGTTCGCACACGGGGGCTAAGATCGGCCCACGCAGACAACCTGCCGCCGCGTCACCGCAGGGTCGAGGTTCAACCGGGAGAGCCAGTGAAGCGCCAGCGCCGCAGCCGCCACCGCCTGTCAGCCGTGTCCGTCTCCGCCGTGGCGTTGCTGACGGCGGCGCCGCTGCTGAGCGGCTGTTCCACCGACTCCCACCCGGGAGCGGCGGCCGTCGTCGGGGACGAGCGGATCACGCTCTCCCGGGTGCAGTCCCTGGTGGAGACCGTGCGGGACGAGCAGCGGGCGCAGCCCAACGCGGACGACCTGATCTCCCGCTCCAACCGGCTGACGCGGGAGACGGTGAACTTCCTGGTCGTCGTGGAGCTCATCGACCGGGTCGCCACGGAGCACGGCGTCGACGTGACCCGCCGCCAGGTGCAGCAGACCCGCGACCAGGCCGAGCGCAGCGTCGGGGGCGCGGAGGCGCTGCGCCAGTCGGCGCTGATGCCGGCCAGCGGCACGCCGATCGCGGGCGAGCAGATCGACATGGTGATCCGCCGCGACCTTCAGGTGCAGGGTCTGGTGGCGGAGTTCGGCTCGGGCCCCGAGGCGGAGACGCGGCTCTTCGAGGAGCTGGCGCAGACCGCCGAGGAGGTCGGCGTGGAGATCAACCCGCGCTACGGCGAGTGGGACGCGGAGAACGTCATGCTGACCGAGGCCACCACGCCGTGGCTGCACCCCGAGCCGCCGGGCTTCTCTGCCGCGTGACGCGCGTCTGACGGGCGTCTGGCGGCGTCTGACCGCCGCCTGAGGGCCGCCTGAGGGCCGCCTGAGGGCCGCCTGGCAGGCGTTCCCGGCGGGACGGCGGGCTGTCACACCCCCCGGCTACGGTGGGGGTGTGGCTGAAGCTGAGCGTGTTGACCGTGGTTCCGACGTCTCCCCCTCCCCCCGCGCCGCCGGCGGCGCGGGGCGGATCGTGCTGCTCACCACGAGTCACCGGGTGGCGCCCGGCATGCTGTCGTGGCCCGCGTGGGAGGCGCTGCGGACCGCCGACCGGGTACTCGTGCGCGACGGCGGGCATCCCCAGCTGCCGTACCTGAAGGAGGCGGGCGTCGCGGTGGTCACCGTCGCGGCGCTGCGGGCGCGGGAGCTGGTCGCGGAGTGCGCGGGAGGGCGGACCGTCGTCGTCCTGGCGGCCGCGGACGGCGAGGCGGAGCTGACCGACGGGCTGGCGGCGCTGGCCTCCTCGGGCCGGGTGGGCGGGGACGGGCCGCCGGCGCTGCCGGAGCTGGAGCTGCTGCCCGGCTCGTACGACGTGCCGGGCTCCCGCCTGCTCGACCTGGTGCAGGTGATGGACCGGATCCGCGTCGAGTGCCCCTGGGCGTCCACGCAGACCAGCGAGGATCTCGTGCCGTACGGCACGGAGGAGATGTACGAGCTGCTGGAGGCGATCGAGGTCGGGGACCGGGAGGAGCTGCGGGAGGAGCTCGGGGACGTGCTGCTCCAGGTCGTCTTCCACGCCCGGATCGCCGAGGACGACGAGCAGGAGCCGTTCTCCGTCGACGACGTGGCCGGCACGCTCGTGGAGAAGCTGGTCCGCCGCCACCCCCACGTCTTCGGGGACGCGCACGCGGAGACGGCGGCGGACGTCAAGGCGCTGTGGCTGCGCACCAAGGCGGCGGAGAAGCGCCGGGAGTCGGTGACGGACGGGGTGCCGCTCGGGCAGCCGGGGCTGGCGCTGGCCGCCAAGCTGGCGGGCCGGGCGCGGGCGGCGGGCCTGGCGGTGCCGCTGCCCGGCGGAGCGGGGGGCGAGGCAGCCAGGGGAGCCCAGAGGGCCGGCGGGGAGCCGGGCGGGGAGACAAGCGGGGAGACGGCCGCGTCCTTCGGTCACCGGCTGCTGGCCCTGGCCGCCGAGGCCCAGGCGGCGGGGGTCGATCCCGAGACGGCGCTGCGCACGGCGGCCCGCGCGTACCGCGAGGCGATACGGGCGGCCGAGGCGGACCGCGCGGGTGGCCGCGCCCCGTCGCGGGAGTCCTGAAGGCTGTCCCGGGACAGCCTTCAGGCCGGGGGCAGGTCGAAGAGCTTGGCCAGCTCCGCCGCGTTCTCCCGCGTGACGCGCAGCAGCTCGCGTTGCCGGTCGTGGACGTCGGCGACGGCCGCCTCGTGGTCGGACAGGAGGGCCTCGGCCCGCTGGAGCAGCTGCTCGGCGAGATCGCCGGCGTGGACCGAGACGCCCCAGGCGGGGCGTTCGACGTCGGCGAGGAAGTACGCCATCTTCGGGTGCGAGACGAGGCTGATGGCGGGCGTGCCGCAGCCGAAGGGGATCATCGTGGCGTGGCCGCGCATGCCGATGACGAGCCTGGCCCGCCGGTAGACGTCCAGCAGCTCGTCGTTGGGCAGGTCGTACAGCGGCTCGACGGGGATCGTCAGGCCGTGTTCGCGGCGCAGGTCGTTCACGAAGCGCTCGTCGGAGGGCGAGTGCGGCGCGTAGCGGACCTCGCCGTGGGCGGCGAGGCGGCGCACGGCCTCGGCGAGCTGGCCGAGGAAGTGGCCGTAGTCGTGGCCGAAGCGCAGGCCGGCGCGGTCGTAGGCGCAGTTGAGGAGGATGGCCTCGCTCCGCTCGTGGGGCGCGGGGTCGCGCCAGTCGGGCAGGAGGTGACGCATCACGGTGGTGGGGCAGGGCTGGTAGCGGACGCGGTCGCGCAGGTCGCGCGGCAGCAGCTCGCGGACCCGCTCGACGGAGCCGCGGTTGCGCAGGCCGAAGAAGGCGGCGCGGTCGACGACGGCGCGCAGGCTGGCGGCGAGGGTGCCCGCCGCGTAGTGCTGGCCGTCGAAGACGTTGAAGCCGACGGCGAAGACGGCCAGCGGCGGGGTGATGCGGTGGATCATGGGCTCGGGGATGTTCCACTGCCAGCCGCTGTTGCCGTTGGGCCAGGTGTCGGGGAGGAAGAGCCCGCCGCCGCCGACGATCACGCCGCGCCGGGCGTTGAGCTCGGCGAGGACGGCGTCGGTGACCAGCCGGTGGACGGGGACGCTGTGCCAGCGGGCGGGACCGGTATCGGTGCCGAAGCAGCGGCGGACCGCCTCGGGCAGCACCTTGTCGCCCGAGTTGTCGCGGCCGTCGGAGAAGAGCGCGACGTGGGCGACCTGCTCGTCCGGCTCGGCCGTGGCCCGTTCGGCCGCCGCCCCCGTGGCGCGGGGGGCCGTGCGGCGGTGCAGGGTGCGCAGCACCGCGTCGGTCGGGTCGGCGTCGAGGCCGCGCCGGGCGTGGGCGTGGGCCGCCGCGTCGTCGCCGCGCAGCCAGGCGAGGCGGGCCAGCTGCTGGTGGGCGCGGGGCGCGACGGCCGGGTCGGCGGCGGCCAGCAGCAGGTGGGTCTCGGCCTCGTCGTAGCGGGACACCGCCATCAGCGCGCTGCCCAGCGTCTCCTGGACGCGGGGGCGTCGCGGGTCGCGGGCTGCCGGGGTGAGGACCTCGACGGCCTCGTCGTAGCGGCCCTGCTGGTAGAGGACGGACCCGACGGCGCGGGCGAGGGCGACCCGGTCCACTTCACGAGGGCCGCCCGGTCGGCCGCCTGCCGTGGCGGGCTCGTCCAGGAGGGGGCGGGCGCAGTGGAGGAGGAGTTCGGGGGCCCTGGGGCCCGGCAGCGCGCAGTAGGCGGCGTAGAACTCCCGGTCGGTGGCGGCGTCCTCCGCGGGGTGGGGCGCGCCGGGCTCCCCGTCGGCGTCCGGCGCCTTCGCGGCGACGCGGACGAGCGGGCGGCGCTCGCGCAGCGCGCTGGCGAGGTCCTGGCGGACGGGCTCGGTCACGTCCAGCGCGATGACGGTGTCGTAGGCGGGCTCGCCGCCCTGCTCGCCGTCCTGCTCGCAGCCCTGTCCGAGGGCCCGCTCGACGGCCCGCTCGACGTCCGGGGAGGTGGTGGCGCGGGCGACGATCCGGGGGTGGAGCCGCCTGGCCGGCGCGAGGTCGGCCTCGGCAAGGCCCTGGTGGAGCACGAGGAAGTCCTCGCAGAGGCCGGGGTTGGAGAGCGCGAGGCTGCGCAGCAGGCGCGGCAGATGGGCCAGCCGTCCGGGGTCCACGTGGGCGGCGAACGCGATCCGTCGCTTGCCGGTGACGTTCACACCGTCTCCTCCGCGGCGCCGCCGCGCCTCCTCCTGTGCCAACCGTGGGTTACACCGTAGTGGCGGGGGTGAGGGCCAGGCACACCATGGACGCACCGAAGGTGAACATCTCCCGTCGTGTGGGTGATCGTGGCCGTGACGAGAGCGGCCGGCACCCGGTCGCGAAACGTCGGAAGCGTTCGGAAGCGTTCGGGAACCTTCGGGAGCGCGATCGGGAAACGGGCGGGGGCGCGTTCGGGAACGGGTCAGGAGCCGTCGTGGGTGCGGAGCCGCTCCGGGCGAGCGCCGGTGAGCAGGGTGGTGAGGGCGGCCCGGACGTCCGCGCCGAGGTACCAGTCCCCGGTGTGGTCGACGCAGTACACCCGCCCCTCCCGGTCGACGGCCAGCAGCGCCGTGCCGCCGCCCTCGCCCTCCTCCCCCAGCGGGCAGAGCTCGGTGCCCAGCGCCCCGGCCAGGTCGCCGAGGGTGCGCGTCCAGTGCAGGCCGCGCACCGGGTCGATGAGGACGGGGCTCGGCGCGTACTCCAGGCCGGGACCGGTGGGCGCCAGGCGCAGGCTGCCGTACTCGGCCCAGATCTCGAAGGCGGCGGGAAAGAGCGTGTGCGGGTGGCCGAGGGGCGAACGGTAGGAGCTGAGGGTGTCCGCCCACTGTTCCGCCTGCGCGGCGTGCTGGCGGCCCGGCCGCCAGCCGGCCCCGGCGAGCGCCTGGTCGAGGGAGCCGACGGCCCACGGCTGGCCCGTGGCGAGGCCGCCGCCCCACGTCTCGGTGCCGCGCATGCCCCAGGCGGTGGGCGCCGGCTGGGCGGGCTCGGTGCGGACGCTGTAGACGCCGAGGCGCGCCAGCAGCACGGTGCAGGGTCGGCAGTGCGGGGCGTGGGCGCCGTGTTGCGGGTCGCCGTCCTCGCGGACGTGCCGGGTGGTGATACCGGCGCCCGTCAACGCCTCCCTCGCCTCGTCGAGCGTGCCGGCGCCGACGTCGGCGAGGTGGCGGGAGAGCAGCGCCGCCTCCGGGCAGCGCCCGAGGTGGCGTTCGCGCTGGCCGGCGCCGAGCCCGTCGAGGACGTCGCGGACGACGGGGTGGAGCTCGGGGACGCCGACGGCGCGGCTCGCGGTGCCGGTCAGCGGCTGCTCGCGGCCGGGGAGGGAGAGCGCGGCGGCGGTGGTGGGGAGGATGCCGTCGCGCCGGTGGCGGAGCACGGGCACCGGCGGCCCGTGGAAGTCCGAAATCTCTGAAATCCCTGATATCACGCGCCCAGTCACGCTTTCTCCCCCGACGGGACCTCTCCCGCGACCGTAGCTTCCCATACCGGGGGAGAGCGCGGGGCTCGCCGGGGGAAGTGTCTTGGAAACGGGGACCCCATAGGCTGTGCCCAGCAGCGGGATGCTTCGGAACGTAGTGGACGCAGTGGGAGCAGGGGGCGTAACGCCATGACGACAGGTCGGCTCGGACAGCAGGCTCACCAGGCCGTGCCCCCGAACCGTGCCTACGCGGGGCAGGTCGTGCAGTTTCCCGACCCGGTGCGGGCGGCGCGCTATCCCGACGGCGTCCGCGTGGACCCCGAGGGGTACCCGGACTTCGCGCCCTACGCCAGAGCCGTCGCCGAGATCGCCGAGCCGCCCGACGGCTTCGGCATCGACGAGCTGCGGCTCACGGACTACGTCTCGGCCAACGCGACGATGCACGCCGCGGGGCACGAGCTGTGGGCGGACCTGCCGCCCGTGGCCACGCCCCACGGCTGGACCTGGCACCACGTGGCCCACTCACGGCGGCTGGAGCTGATACCCGCCGAGGTGAAGGCCCTGCTGCGCCACCACAGCGGCCTGTCGACCACGAGCGTGGACATCAGCAAGCGCGGCACCCGCCCGCTGACCGACACCCGCCCCGTGCACTTCGAGGTCGGGCACACGGTGGCGGTCGCCGAGGACCGGGTGCGGGCGGCCGAGGACAAGCTCGGGTACCGGCTGCCCGAGGCGTACCGGTCGTTCCTGAAGGCGGCCGGCGGCTGCGCCCCGGCGGGGTACGCGCTGGACGCGGAGCTCGGCCTCCTGGTCGACCAGCCGTTCTTCACCCTCCGCGAGGAGGCCGCCGTCAACGACCTCGTGTACATCAACAAGTGCCTGCGGGACCACCTGACCAAGGACTACCTGGGGGTGGCGTTCGTGCAGGGCGGCATCATCGCGGTGAAGGTGAAGGGCGAGGCCGCCGGCTCGGTGTGGCTGTGCCCCTACGACGACGCGCGTGACCGCGACGGCATGACCATCGAGCGGCGGGTCGCGGAGCTGCTGCTGCCCTGCGGCGCGGACTTCGACGCGTTCCTGCTGCGGCTGGTGGGCGCTCCGCCCGAGTTGGAGACCGTCGCCCAGCTGATGGTGGACGGCGGCTTCGCCCGCGCCGTCGCGGTGGAGGAGTGAGGACATGGTCACGTTCGCACAGGCGCAGGAGCGCGCCGACCGGTGGGTGAACGGCTCGCCCGACGTCGATCCGCGCCGCGAGGTGCGGGTGCGGGAGTTCGACCTGGGTTTCGTGGCCTGGGCCGAGGAGGCGGGCGGCGCGCCGGCCAGCGGCGGGAAGCTCGTCATCGCCCGGGACAGCGGCGACACCACGCTGTGGCCCGCGCTGCCGGTCGCCGAGGTGATCCGGCGGTACGAGGAGGTCTACGGGTCGGGGCCGACGCCGGCGGCGGACCCGTCGGCGCCGCCGCAGCGGGTGGACCTTGAGGCCACGTCGTTCCTGCTGACGCCGCCGCAGTGGCTCCAGGACGCCGCCGACCGGGTGCTGGGGCCCGATCCGGGCGCCGCGTCGCGCTCGGGCGGCCCGGCCGACGCCCCCGGCCCCTCCCCCGCGCCCGCCGCACCGGCCACACCCGCCGCGCCCGTCCCGCCCGCCGTGCCGGCCCCGGCACCGGCCCCGCCGGCACCGGCGCCGTCCGGGGGAGGCGACACGCCGTGGCCGGCGCCCGCCGGGGCCGCGGAGCCGCCGAGCGGCGGCACGCCCTGGCCCGCCGCCGGCGCGGGCGCGCCCGGCGCGCCCGGCCAGCCGGCGTCGCCCTGGGACGCCACCGACACCTCGGGCAGCGGCGCGGACGCCGAGTCCGTCGCCCCGCCGATGACGGTCTTCTCCGCACCGGTCGTGGACGACCCCGACCGGCCCCGACCGCCGTCGGTGCCCTCCGAGGCGCGGACGGCCGTCATGCCGCAGGGCAGCTCGCTGCCGAAGACGGCCGTCCACCCCTCGATGCGCGAGGAGCCGTCGCAGCAGTCCTCGCCGTCGCCGACCCCGCCCCCACCGCCGGCCGCTCCCCCGGGCACGCCGCCCGGCGCCGCGTCGTTGCCGCCACCGATCCCCGGCCCCGGCGGCACCGGCGCCGCCGACCTCGCCAGTGCCGACACGGCGCGGGCCACCGACCCGCAGCGGTCCGGCACCAGCGGCGGCCTCGGCGCGCCGGGCACGCCGCCCGGTGCCCCGGGTGTCCCCGGTGCCCCCGGCACCCCCAGCCGCGGCCTCGGCTCCGCGCCGCCCCCGCCGGCGCCGCCGCCCGCGCCCCTCTCGGCCTCCCGCCCCGGCACGCCGCCCCCCGACGACTCCACCCCCTACGTGGCCACGCAGATGGTCTCGGTCGACGACATCAGGGCGGAGGGCCAGCGGTCCCAGACGCCGCCGCCCGCGCCGCCCCCGTCGGGGCAGGACGTCCACGGCGCGGCCACGGTCTTCGCCGCCAACGCGACGCTCTCCCCCTCCACGCCCCTGGCCCCGGCCGCGCCCGGCGCCCCGTCCCCGCCCTCGCCTCCCCCGGGGCCGGCGACCCCGCCGGGACCGCTGCCCCCGCCGGGCGCCACACCACCGGGCGCCACGCCCCCCGGGCCCGGCTCCGGATACGGCTACCCCCAGCCCACCGGCCAGCCCACCGTCGGCTCCGGGTACATGGCGGTGCTGCGCTACCGCGCGCCCGACGGCTCCGAGCAGCAGGTCATCCGCCGCTCCTCCCCCGGCATGCCGCACCCCGAGTGGCAGATCCTCCAGGAGCTGCGCGCCCAGGGCGTCCCACCCCAGGCCGTCCTCGAACTCCACACCGAGCTCCAGTCCTGCGAGGTCCCCGGCGGCTACTGCGCCCGCATGGTCCGCGAGACCTGGCCGCAGGTGCGGATCACCCACACCGCCTCCTACGGCCAGGACCTGGCCTCCCGGCAGGCCGGCGTGCGCCACCTCGTCGAGCACCAGGACGAGCTCCAGCAGTTCGCCGACGGCCCGCCCCGTTCGGCGCCGGTCCGCGCGCCGCTGCCGCAGGCGCAGCCCGCGCCCGCGATCGGCCTGGACCTGATCGGCCGGGAGCTGGCCGAGGCGTTCGGTCCGCAGGCCGTCTTCCGCTACGACCCGCAGTCCGCCTCCCGGCAGGGGGTGCCCGAGGTCGTGTCGCAGACACTGACGTGGGCCGGGCTGCCGCTGGAGATCGCGCCGTTCTTCTGGGCGTTCGCGCAGCCGGGACGGCCGGTGCCGACGCTGGCGGAGATCGCGACGGAGCGCGGCGTGCATCCGGCGCCGGACGCCGGCTCGTACCTGGTGATGGGCACCGACTTCGGCCGGCAGCTGTGCGTGCAGTACGGCACGGCGTACATCGTGGCGCTGCCGCTGGAGGCCGGCCCCGGCGGTCAGCCGGTGCCGCCGCAGTTCGTCAACGCCTCACTGCCGCAGTTCGTCCGCTGCATGGCGCTGCTGGGGCGGATGTGGCGGCTGCGGTACGGGCTCACCCCCGAGCAGGCCGGGCACTGGACCACGGACTTCCAGGCACAGCTGGCCTCGCTCGACCCGCAGGCGGTCGCCGATCCCGAGAGCTGGTGGTCGGTGCTGCTGGAGCAGATGTGGGACGGTCTGTTGTAGTCGTCGCGGGCTGCTGTAGCGTTTCTGAGGTAACGGAACGTAACGTGCACCACGCAACGAAGGGCCCGACGTGAGCACCATCCGCCCCGACGCCACCCCTGAGGTCGCCCCCGACGCCGTCGTCGTTCTCGCCGCGGGCGAGGGGACGCGCATGCGGTCATCGACCCCGAAGGTGCTCCACGAGATCGGCGGGCGTTCGCTGCTGGGCCACGTCGTGGCCGCCTGCGCGGAGCTGACGCCCGGGGCGCCCGAGCGCGTCGCGGTGGTCGTCGGGCACGCCAGGGAGCGGGTCGCCGCGCACCTGGCGGAGCACGCCCCCGGGGTGCGCACGGCCGTGCAGCACGAGCAGCGCGGCACGGCGCACGCGGTCCGGGCCGGCCTGGAGGCGCTGGCGGCGCAGGGGCTGGTGCCCACCGGCACGGTGGTCGTGACCTGTGGCGACATCCCGTTGCAGACGGCCGACACCCTCACCGCGTTGGCCCGGGCGCACGTGGCGGAGAAGAACGCCGTGACGGTTCTCACGATGGAGGTGCCCGACGCCACCGGGTACGGCCGGGTGGTGCGCGGCGAGGACGGCTCGGTGCTGCGGATCGTCGAGCACCGGGACGCGGGCGAGGCCGAGCTCGCGATCCGCGAGGTCAGCTCGGGCGTCTTCGCGTTCGACGGGCGGCTGCTGGCCGAGGCCCTGGGCCGCGTCGGCTCGGACAACAGCCAGGGCGAGGAATACCTGCCGGACGTGCTGTCGATCCTGCGCGACGACGGCCACCGCGTCGGGGCGCGCCTCGCGCCCGACCACCGCGAGCTGGTGGGGGTCAACGACCGCGTCCAGCTGGCGCACGCCCGCCGCCTGCTGAACGAGCGGGTCCTCACCCGGGCGATGCTGCTCGACGGCGTCACGATCGTGGACCCCGCCACCACCTGGGTCGACGTCACCGTCACCTTCGAGCCGGACGCCGTGGTCCACCCGGACACCCAGCTGCTGGGCGTCACGCACGTCGCCGCGGCCGCCGAGGTGGGTCCCGGCTGCCGGCTGACCGACACCGTGGTCGGCGAGGGCGCGGTGGTGCGGCAGGCCGTGGCGGAGGGGGCGCGGGTCGGGCCCGCGGTGCGCGTCGGCCCGTACGCGTACCTGCGTCCCGGCACGGTGCTGGCCGAGGGCGCGAAGGCGGGGACGTTCGTCGAGCTGAAGAACGCCGACGTCGGCGCCGGCACGAAGGTGCCGCACCTGTCGTACGTGGGGGACGCCACGATCGGCGAGCACACCAACATCG
Source organism: Streptomyces sp. 4N509B (assembly GCF_052245655.1). NCBI lineage: Bacteria > Bacillati > Actinomycetota > Actinomycetes > Kitasatosporales > Streptomycetaceae > Streptomyces > Streptomyces sp. 4N509B. The sequence continues at coordinate 130,834 of NZ_JBQQBZ010000013.1, read as the reverse complement.
GCGCCGCCACGGTCTTCGTGAACTACGACGGCAGGGACAAGCACCACACCCGGATCGGCTCGCACTGCCGGACCGGCGCGGACAACATGTTCGTCGCCCCCGTGACGGTCGGGGACGGCGCGTACACGGCGGCGGGGTCGGTCATCACGCACAACGTGCCGCCGGGCTCGCTCGGCGTCGCCCGCGGCCAACAGCGGAACATCGCGGGCTGGGTCGCCCGCCGCCGGCCCGGCTCGGCCGCGGCCAGGGCGGCGGCCGATGCGCTCGCCGAGGCCGAGGGCGGGACCAAGCCCGACGAGAGCGGAGGCGGCGCGGGCGGACGCCAGGACACCGAACGCTCCGATGTCAAGCCCGCCGAGCTCACGCCCGAGGAGCACTGAGCGCCACCCCCTCCCGTACCGTTTAAGGTGCCCTACCGGGCAGATGGCCGCGAACCATCCCTCACCACCCCATGATCGGCGCCCCGCAGCGGACGGCAAGGAGACCTACTGTGACCGGGATCAAGACGACCGGCGAGAAGAAGCTGATGCTCTTCTCCGGCCGCGCCCACCCCGAGTTGGCCGAGGAGGTGGCCGAGCAGTTGGGCGTGACCCTGGTCCAGACCAAGGCCCGCGACTTCGCCAACGGTGAGATCTACGTGCGCTTCGAGGAGTCGGTGCGCGGTGCCGACTGCTTCCTGATGCAGTCCCACACCGCCCCCATCAACAAGTGGATCATGGAGCAGCTGATCATGCTCGACGCCCTGAAGCGGGCGTCGGCGCGCAGCATCTCCGTGATCATCCCGTTCTACGGCTACGCCCGCCAGGACAAGAAGCACCGGGGCCGCGAGCCGATCTCCGCCCGGCTGATGGCGGACCTGCTGACCACGGCGGGCGCGGACCGGATCATCACCATGGACCTCCACGCCGACCAGGTGCAGGGATACTTCGACGGCCCGGTGGACCACCTCTTCGCGCTGCCGGTGCTCACCGAGTACATCTCCAGCCGGGTGGACAGGAAGCGGCTGACGGTCGTCTCCCCCGACGCGGGGCGGGTGCGGGTCGCCGACCGGTGGGCCGACCGGCTCGGCGCGCCGCTCGCGATCGTGCACAAGCGGCGCGACCCGGACGTGGCGCACCAGGTGACCGTCCACGAGGTCGTCGGCGAGGTCAGGGACCGGGTGTGCGTCCTCGTGGACGACATGATCGACACGGCCGGCACCATCTGCGCCGCGGCCGACGCCCTCTTCGCCAACGGGGCGGCCGACGTCATCGCCGCCGCCACGCACGGGGTGCTCTCGGGGCCGGCGGCCGACCGGCTGAAGAACTCGCGGGTGAGTGAGTTCATCTTCACGAACTCGCTGCCGACGCCCCGCGAGGTCGCCGGCGGGCTGGACAAGGTCACGGTGCTGTCGATGGCGCCGACCATCGCGCGGGCGGTCCGCGAGGTCTTCGAGGACGGCTCGGTGACCAGCCTCTTCGAGAGCGGGGCGTAGCAGGCCAGGTCGGGGCGGGTGGGGCTCGGTAGCCCCGCCCGCCCCGCCGCGCGTCGGGACGTCGCCGGCCGGTCGGCCGGCCCCGGCGGCCCCGGTAGACTGGCCAGTCGCACGGCGAGGGAGGCCCGCAGGGGCTCATCCGTTATCGACGCGCTCTTCGCTCTTCGTGGCAGGGTGCCTCCCCTCCGTCCCAGACGAGAACCACCGACACGAGGAGTACGTGATGGCTGACGTGAAGATCGCGGCCGAGGTCCGCAGCGAGTTCGGCAAGGGAGCCTCCCGCCGCAACCGGGCCGCCGGCAGGGTCCCGGCCGTCATCTACGGGCACGGCACCGAGCCGGTCCACGTGACGCTGCCGGGCCACGAGACGATGATGGCGCTGAAGGCGGCGAACGTCCTGATCACCCTGGACATCGAGGGCCGCGAGGAGCTCGTGATCCCCAAGGCGGTGCAGCGCGAGGCCATCCGCGGCTTCCTCGTCCACCTCGACCTGCTCGTGGTGAAGCGCGGCGAGAAGGTCACCGTCGAGGTGCCGATCCACGTCGAGGGCGAGCTCGCCCCCGGCGGCGGCCTGCTGGAGCACGTGCTGAACGCGCTGCCGGTCGAGGCCGAGGCCACCCACATCCCCGAGTCGGTCACCGTCTCCGTGGCGGGCCTGAACGTCGGCGACTCCGTCCAGGCCAAGGACGTGCCGCTGCCGTCGGGCACCACGCTCGCCATCGACGGCGAGGACGTCGTGATCCAGGTGCTCCAGCCGCAGGCCGAGGAGCCCAGCGGCGAGGCGCCGGCCGAGGAGGGCGAGGCGGCCGAGGCGTCCGCCAGCTGACGGGCGTCCCCCGCCTGGCTACGCTCGATGTCATGACGGACACCCACGACAGCGGCACCGGCTCCGCCCTCGGCTCGGACGACCCCTGGCTGGTCGTCGGCCTGGGCAACCCCGGGCCGCGGTACGCCGCCACCCGGCACAACGTCGGGTTCCTGGTGGCCGAGCTGCTCGCCGATCGGATCGGCGGCACGTTCCGGGCGCACAAGTCCCGCGCGCTCGTGGCCACCGGCCGCCTCGGCGGCCCCGGTGGGGCCGGCCCGCGCCTGGTGCTGGCCAAGCCGCTGTCGTTCATGAACCTCTCCGGCGGGCCGACCTCGGCCCTCGGAGCGTTCTACAAGGTGCCCGTCTCCCGGCTCGTCGTCATCCACGACGAGCTGGACATCGGGTACGGAGCGCTGCGCCTGAAGCGCGGCGGTGGTGACAACGGCCACAACGGGCTGAAGTCCGTCACCGCCGCGCTGGGCCGTGACTACTACCGCGTCCGGTTCGGCGTGGGCCGGCCGCCCGGCCGGCAGGACGCGGCGGCGTTCGTGCTGAAGGACTTCTCCACGGCCGAGCGCAAGGAGCTCGACTACTTCGTGGACCGCGCCGCCGACGCGGTGGAGACGCTGGTCACCCGCGGTCTCGAACCGGCGCAGAACACGTTCAACTCGTGAGCGGCGCATGAGCTCTCCCCGCCCCTCCCCCGACGCTCCGGGGCAGGCGCTGAGCTGGCGAGAGGTGCGTGAGCGCCACGTCGTCTTCGAGGACGAGGCGGTCCTCGCCCTGAACAAGCCGGCGGGCGTGTCCGTCATGGGCGAGCGGCACGCGGCCACGGATCTGGTGCGGATCGCCGCCGAGGAGGGCGGCGAGCGCCTCTTCCCCGTGCACCGCATCGACAAGGTGACCTCGGGCCTCGTCCTCCTCGCCAAGGAGCTGCGCCACCACGGCGGTCTGACGCGGCAGTTCTCCCGGCAGACGGTGGACAAGGTCTACCTCGCCGTGACCCGGCGCCAGCCCGGGGCGCGGGAGCTGCCCGGGCGGGGCACGATCGACCTGCCGTTGACCGTCGGGCGCAAGAACCGCGTCCGCATCGCGGGGAACCGCGAGGACATCACGCGGGAGCCGGCGGGCGAGGGCGCCACGTGGCGGCTGCCGCCCGACGCCGTCTTCGCCGACCGCCGCACCTACCCCTCCCTCACGCACCTCGTCCGGGTCTGGCAGGCCGAGGACGGTGACCGCGCGCTGCTGGCGCTGCGCCCCGTCACCGGGCGGCGCCACCAGATCCGCGTCCACCTCGCCTGGATCGGCCACCCCATCGAGGGCGACCCGCTCTTCGAGAGGACGACGCGCGACGCCGCGAGCCTGCACTCCTGGCGCCTGTCGTTCGACGCGGACTGGGCCGGCGGCGCCCGGATGTGTCTCACGGCGCCCCCAAACGCCGCTTTCTGGCCAGATGTCGCGCCCGGCCCCTCCCACACCCTTCCAGACCGCGTGGAGGACGCCCTCGCCGCCCTGCGCTGAGCCTTCTGCCCCAGGTCGGGCGTCGACGGGATGCTTGACCGTACGCGGCGCCGTGGCCAAGGATCGGCGCCATGCCCGCCTCCGCTTCGCCCGACATCGCGTCCATGGCCGATCCCACCAGGGACCCCGCCACGACGGGGCCCCTACCCACGGTCCGCCGCAGCCGTGGCCGCCGGGCGCGAGAGAGCGCTTTCGGGGCGCTGCTGCTGTCGCGGTTGGCCTTCACGGGCCTGCTGGTGGTGCTGCTGCTCGTGGCGGGTGTCCGCGCCTCCTGGGAGACCGCGCAGCACGCCATGGTCGCCGAGGGACGCGAGCGCGGCACGATGACGCTCCTGGAGTGTGACGACGAACGGTGCGTGGGCCCCTTCGCGCCCGAGGCGGGCGAGAGCGGCACCCCGCGGGCCGAGGTGGTGCTGCCGGAGACGCTTGGCCGGGATCCGGGAGATGAGCTGTCCGTCGCGCTGCGCCCGGGAACCAACGAGGCGGTGCGCACGGGGCTGTCCGGGATCCTCTACGCGTGGCTGCCGCTGACCGGCGCGCTGCTCCTGGCGGGCATCGTCACGGCCGGCGGGCTGCGGATGTACCGGATCGGCTGGGCGACGGCCGGAGTCGGCCTCGCCGCGCTGACCGTGACGTTCGCGCTCTGGTAGGCCGTCGACGCGCCGCCTTCGCCGGATCGTTACCGGCGACCTTCCGGACACCGGGGACCAACACGACCGAAGGCACAATACGGGGCTTGCCTCCGTCGCGACGTGACTGAAAACTGACTGACCCCCCACCGCGTCGTTCCGTCCGTCCGCCTCTTTGAGTCTTCGTCAGGTCTTTTCGGTCTTCTCCCGGCTTCGGCCGGTACCCGCCACTGTTCCACGCAGTCGAAATGGATGACGTCATGCGCACACTGAGCCGTCTGGGCACGGCGACGGCCTCCGCCGCCCTGCTGTTGGCCGCGTCCGCCGCCCCCGCCCTCGCCACCGGTGACCAGCACGAGGTGGGGCTGCACCAGCCCACGCCGATCAGTGCCGACGACCCCGAGTTCGCCCACGACACGTGCCCGGGCGTCCCGGCCGGCAGCGACGGCTGGCACTTCGTCCTCCCCGGCAACTCCACCACCTTCGTGGAGCTGCGCGTCAGCTTCTCCCCCGGCGGCGAGCAGCTCGTCACGAGCTTCGGCCCGCCGAGCGACAAGCACGCCTACGTCGCCTCCGAGCCCGGCGCGGAGCTGGTCGCGGCCTCCGCGACCGTCGAGGGCGAGCCCGTGAACTTCCGGCTCTCCCACACCTGCCCGGCCAGCGAGGTCCCCACCCCGGAGGAGCCGGGCGAGGAGACGCCCGAGGAGCCGGGCGAGGAGACCCCCGAGGAGCCGGGTGAGGAGACCCCGGAGGAGCCCGGTGAGGAGACGCCCGAGGAGCCCGGCGGCGCGGCCGGCGGCAGCGAGAGCGAGGCCCCCGCGGTGCCCGAGGACGGGCAGGGCGACGACACCGACCTCGCCGACACCGGCTCCAGCACCCCCGTGCTCCCGATGACGATCGGCGCCGTCGCGCTGCTCGGCCTCGGCGGCTTCCTCGCGCTGCGCGCCCACCGCTCACGCTCCAGGGCGTAGCTCCGTCGCCTCCCGCCCCTCGCGCCGGATCACCATCACCATCACCGACGCCACGGCGCACAGCGCGCCCGAGGAGATCCACGCCAGGTCGTAGTCGCCGGTGGCGTCGCGGATGGCGCCCGCCGTGAAGCTGACGACGGCGGCGCCGAGCTGGTGGGAGGCCAGTACCCAGCCGAAGACGACCGTGCCGTCCTCGCCGAAGTGCTCCCTGCACAGGGCGATCGTGGGCGGCACGGTCGCGACCCAGTCCAGCCCGTAGAAGACGACGAAGAAGAGCATCGGCGGCTCGACCGACGACGCGAAGAGCGCCGGCAGGAACAGCAGCGACAGCCCGCGCAGCGCGTAGTAGACCGCGAGCAGCCGGCGCGCGTCGTACCGGTCGGTCAGCCAGCCCGAGAGGACCGTGCCCACCAGGTCGAAGACGCCGATGACGGCCAGCAGGGAGGCGGCCACGGTCACCGCCATGCCGTGGTCGTGGGCGCCGGGCACGAAGTGCGTGCCGATCAGCCCGTTCGTCGAGGCCCCGCAGATCGCGAAGCTGCCGGCCAGCAGCCAGAACACGGGGCTGCGGCTGGCGTCGCGGAGCGTGGTCAGCGTCCTGCGGGCCGCGCCGGGCGGTGGCGGGGGCGGCGACACGTAGTCGGGACCCGCGCCGTAGGGCAGGCGGCCCACGTCCTCGGGCCGGTCGCGCAGCAGCCACAGCACGAGCGGCACCACGGCCAGGGCGGCGCCCGCGACCGTGAGGGAGGCCACGCGCCATCCCGGACCCTCGGCGAGCAGCCCCACCAGCGGGAGGAAGACCAGGTTGCCCGCGGCGCCGCCGGCCGTGAGCACCCCGGTGACCAGGCCCCGGCGGGCCACGAACCACCGGCCCGCGATGGTGGCGCCGAAGGCCAGCGCCATGGACCCCGCGCCGAGACCGACCAGGACGCCCCAGCAGAGCACCAGCTGCCACTGGCTGGTCATGAAGACCGTCAGGCCCCCGCCGGCCGATATCAGCAGCAGCGCGCCGGACACGACGCGGCGGATGCCGTGGCGCTCCATCAGGGCGGTGGCGAACGGGGCGGTGAAGCCGTACAGGAGGAGGTTCACCGAGACGGCGAGGGAGATGCCGCCGCGGGACCAGCCGAACTCCTCGTGGAGCGGGTCGATCAGCACCGTCGGCGTGGCGCGGAAGCCGGCCGCGCCGATGAGGACGAGGAAGCCGACGCCCGCCACCCACCAGGCGGGATGGACCCGCTCGGCGCGCTGTCGTGGAGGGCTGCTCGGGGCCGACGGGATGACGCGTACTTCGTTCACCCGGCGATCCTCCGTCGGGCCGCTCACCCGTTCGAGTGGCCCGATGGTCATGTTGTGCAAGGATCGGGCCATGACCGCCCAGCGCACCAGCGTCTTCCGCGAACCCGGCAGGCACCGGGTGGCCGTCCTCGTCCGGCCCGGCCTGCTCTCCATCGAACTGGGCATCGCCCACCGCATCATGGGCATCGCCAGAACGCCCGCGGGCGACCCGCTCTACGAGGTGGTGACCTGCGCCCCCGTCCCTGGCGTGCTCCGCACGGACGCCGACTTCACCGTCACCGTCGAGCACGGTCCCGAGGCGGTCGCCGAGGCCGACACCGTGATCGTGCCGGCCTCGCACAACGCCGACGAGACGATGCGGGAGGGCTGCCTCCCCCCGGAACTGGCCGACGCCCTGGCCCGCCGGGGGCCGGGGACACGCATCGCCTCCATCTGCTCGGGGGCGTTCGTGCTGGGCGCCGCCGGCCTGCTCGACGGCCGCCGGGCCACCACCCACTGGGCCTACGCCGACCTCTTCCGCCGCCTCTTCCCCCGGGTGCGGCTGGACCCCGACGTCCTCTACGTCGACGAGGGCGAGGTCCTCACCTCGGCCGGCGTGGCCTCGGGGATCGACCTCTGCCTGCACATGGTCCGCTCCGACTTCGGCACGGCCGTCGCCAACTCCGTGGCCCGCCGCACGGTGGTGCCGCCGCACCGCGACGGCGGGCAGGCGCAGTTCGTGGAGCGGCCCGTGCCCGCGCCGCGCGTCCACACCACGGGCAACGCGCGGGCCTGGGCGCTGGACCGGCTGGCGGAGCCGCTGACCCTGCGGGAGCTGGCGGCGCGGGAGTCGATGAGCGTGCGCACCTTCACGCGGCGGTTCCGTGAGGAGACCGGCATGTCGGCGCAGCGCTGGCTCACGCAGCAGCGCGTGGAGCGCGCGCGGCAGCTGCTGGAGGAGACCGACCTGCCGGTGGACCGGGTGGCGCGGGAGGCGGGCTTCGGCACGGCGACGTCGATGCGCCAGCACCTGGCGGCCGCGCTGGGCGTGTCCCCGTCGAGGTACCGCCGCACGTTCCGCGCGGGAGCGTGACCCGGACGGCCGTGCGAGGCGGAGCCCTCCGGCGGGCGGGGGACGGGGCCGTGCGCGCCCCCGTCCCCCGCCCGCCGTCGCGAAGGGCTCAGCCCGTGTTGCGCAGGCCGGCCGCCACGCCGTTGACCGTCAGCAGCAGGGCGCGCGCCAGCAGCGGGTCGGGCTCCTCGCCGCGGGCGGCGGCCTCGCGCTGCCGGTGCAGCAGCGTGACCTGGAGGTAGGAGATCGGGTCGAGGTACGCGTCGCGGATGCGGAGCGTGCGCCGCAGCCCCGGGTTGGCATCCAGCAGCCGCTCCTCGCCGGTGATCCGCAGCACCTCCGCCACCGTCAGCTCGTGCTCGGTGACGATGGTGTCGAAGATGTGCCGAAGCTCATCCGGCACCAGCGTCTCCACGTAGTGCCGGGCGATGCGCAGGTCCGTCTTGGCGAGGGTCATCTCCACGTTGGACAGGAAGTTCCTGAAGAAGTGCCACTGCTCGAACGCCTCGGCCAGCACGGTGTCGAGGCCGGCCTCGCGCGCCGCGCGCAGCCCCGAGCCGACGCCGAACCAGCCGGGCACGATCTGCCGCGACTGGGTCCAGCCGAAGACCCACGGGATGGCCCGCAGCCCGTCCAGGCCCGCGCCGCTGTCGGGCCGCCGCGAGGGCCGCGAGCCCAGGTGCAGCTCCGCGAGCTGGTCCACGGGGGTGGAGGCGAAGAAGTACGCCGGCAGGTCCGGGTCGTCCACCAGCCGCCGGTACGCCGCGTGCGCCGCCTCCGAGACGGTGTCCATGGCCGCGTCCCAGCGGGCGAGCGCCTCCACCGACTGCCGCGGCGCGGTGTGCAGCGCGGACGCCTGGAGCGTGGCCGCGACGGTGAGCTCCAGGTTCTCCCTGGCCAGGGACGGCACCAGGTACTTGTCGGAGATGACCTCGCCCTGCTCGGTCACCTTGATCTCGCCCTCCAGCGTGCCCCACGGCTGGGCGAGGATCGCGTCGTGCGTGGGGCCGCCGCCGCGGCCGACCGTGCCGCCGCGGCCGTGGAAGAGCCGCAGCCGCACCCCGTGCCGGTGGGCCACGTCGCGCAGCCGCCGCTGGGCGCGGTGGATCTCCCACTGCGAGGTGGTGATGCCGCCGAACTTCGAGGAGTCGCTGTACCCGAGCATGACCTCCTGCGTGTCGTCCCGCAGCGCCACCAGGCGGCGGTAGGACGGGTCGGAGAGCATCTCGTCGAGCAGCTCGTCGGCGATGCGCAGCTCGTCGGTGGTCTCCAGCAGCGGGACGATGCCGATCTTCGCCCAGCCGCCGTGGAGGTCGATCAGCCCGGCCTCGCGGGCCAGCACGGCGGCGGCGAAGACGTCGTCGGCGCCCTGGCACATGGAGATGATGTACGACTCGATGACCTCGGGGCCGAAGGCCTCCAGCGCCCGACGGACCGTCTCGAAGACGCCGAGGGTGCGGGCCCCACCCTCGTCGAGCGGCGCCGGGGTGGGCGAGAGGGGACGGCGCGAGCGCAGCTCCTTGGCCAGCAGCTTCGTGCGGTACTCGCGCGGCATGTCCGCGTACCGCCAGGACTCCTCGCCGAGGCGGTCGAAGAGCTGGCCCAACGCGTGGTGGTGGGCGTCGGCGTGCTCGCGGACGTCCATCGTGGCGAGCTGGAGGCCGAACGCGGCGATGGTGCGCATCACCCGTTCGAGGCGGCCGTCGGCGACGAGGCCGCCCCGGTGCTCGCGCAGGCTGGACTGGACGAGGGCGAGGTCGGCCATGAGCCCGCTCGTGCCCAGGTAGTCCCGGCCGGGGGCGTGGGGGGTGCCGTCGGCGAGGCGGGCGCGCGTGTTGAGCAGCTTCTGGCGGATGCAGGTGACCTTCAGCCGGTAGGGCTCCTCCGCGTTGAGCCGCTTGTACCGGGGGGTGATCTCGGGGAGCTTGTCGAGATCGGCCTGGAGGGAGGCGAGCAGCTCCTCGCTGGCGCCGGAGTTGCGGATCGAGTTGGACAGGGCGCCGCGCAGCTCGTCGATGTGGCCGAGGGCTGACTCGATGCCGTGCTCGTGCTGGAGCAGCAGGACGTCCCAGGTGACGCCGGGCGTGACGTTGGGGTTGCCGTCGCGGTCGCCGCCGATCCAGGTGCCGAAGGTCAGCGGGCGGGAGCCGGGCGGCAGCGGCGAGCCGGCGCGCTGGAGCTCGTCCGCCAGGTCCTCCAGCACGTCCCCGACCGCGCCGGCGTGGAGCTCGTCGAGGTAGTACACCGCGTTCCTCGCCTCGTCGGCGGGCTCGGGGCGGGCGACGCGCAGCTCGTCGGTCTGCCAGATCAGGTCGATGTTCTCCGCCAGCCGCAGGTCGGTGCGGCGGCGGTCGGTGACGGCCTCGGGGTGGTCCAGCAGCTCGGCGATCTTGCGGAGCTTGGTGAGGACGGAGCGGCGGGCCGCCTCGGTGGGGTGGGCGGTGAAGACCGGGCGGACGCCCAGGTGGGAGACGGTCTGCCGCAGGTGGGCGGGGTCGGCGTCCTTCAGCATGTCGGCGGTGCGCGACAGCGCCCCGCCCTCGGCGGCGCGGCGCTCGCGCAGCGCGCGGCCACGGTGCACCTGCTCGGTGACGTTGGCGAGGTGGAAGTACGTCGAGAAGGCGCGGACGAGCTTCGCCGCGGTGACCAGGTCCGTCTCGGCCAACAGCGCGGCGGCGGCCTCCCCGTCGGAGCGGGTGAGGGCGCGGACCCGCTCGACGAGGTCGAGCAGCTCCGAGCCGTCCTGGCGGACGAGGGTCTCGCCGAGGAGGTCTCCGAGCCTGCGGATGTCGGCGCGCAGCGCGCTGCCGCCCCCGGGCGCCTCCTGGGCGGAGTCCGTGGAGGGGTCGTGGGACGTGCCACGGGGGGCCTTCTGGGAGGGATCCGGCCTGCTGTCGAGGTCGTGACTGCTCACGCTGCGGCTCCTCGCGCCTGGGTGTCAGGTGTCCGTCTTCGGTGGCTGACGCGGAGGGCACCGCGCAGGTCGTCGCGCGAGTCCCCGGACCGCGCCGCCCGCCGTCCCCATCGTAGTCACCGCAGACGACATCGGGCTGGGGCCCTTGTGACATCGGCGCGAACTGCGATACTTACGATGCCGTAGGTTACGGTCCCGTAGGTGGGCTGTGCCCTCCGCAGTCGAAGCCGCTGTCCCGTCCGTTCCGCATACCGCCCCCGCCGTCGTCGTCTCACATCGCTGCCTGACCGCTGCCAGCCACCTTTCCCCAACGGATCCGCGAGGAACCCTTCATGACCCCTAGCACGACCCGTAACCGTGACCTCCCTCCGCCCCCGCCACCCCTCACCGACGAGGTGGCGCCGCCGCCCTCGGCCACGTTGGGTGGTGAGGAACGGCGCTCGCTGGAGCAGATCACGCTGCTGCTCTTCATCGTCGTGCCGTTCGTCGCCCTGATCGCCGCCGTGCCGGCGGCCTGGGGCTGGGGCGTGAGCTGGCTGGACCTGGCGCTGCTGGTGACCTTCTACTACATCGGTTGCCACGGGGTGACGATCGGTTTCCACCGGTACTTCACGCACGGCGCGTTCAAGGCGAAGCGGCCGATGCGGATCGCGCTGGCGATCGCCGGTTCCCTGGCGATCGAGGGGCCGCTGGTGCGCTGGGTCGCCGACCACCGCAGGCACCACAAGCACTCCGACGCCGAGGGCGACCCGCACTCGCCGTGGCGGTACGGGGAGACGGTGCCCGCCCTGGTCAAGGGGCTGTTCTGGGCGCACATGGGGTGGATGTTCGACCGTGAGCAGACGCCGCAGCACAAGTACGCGCCGGACCTGATCAGGGACCCGGACATGCGGCGGATCTCGCGCCAGTTCGCGCTGTGGACGGTCGTGTCGCTGGCGGCCCCCGCCGTCATCGGCGGCCTGGTGACGCTCTCCTGGCAGGGCGCGCTGAGCGCCTTCTTCTGGGGCTCGCTGGTGCGGGTCGCGCTGCTGCACCACGTGACCTGGTCGATCAACTCCATCTGCCACGCGACGGGCAAGCAGCCGTTCAGGTCGCGCGACCGCTCCGGGAACGTGTGGTGGCTCGCGGTGCTCTCCTGCGGCGAGTCCTGGCACAACCTGCACCACGCCGACCCCACCTGCGCCCGGCACGGCGTGGACCGTTGGCAGCTGGACTCCAGCGCCCGGCTCATCCGGTGGTTCGAGAAGGCCGGCTGGGTGTACGACGTGCGGTGGCCCAAGCAGTCCCGGCTCGACGCCAAGCGCAGGGACGGCAGCGGACGTCAGGCGGGGGAGGACGAAAACCGGGAGGTGACCGCCACCGCCGGCGCGGCATCATAAGGACGTGGCGAGCGAGCGCAGGGGCGACGGCGAGAGTGAGAACGACGCGGCAGCGGTGACGCCGGCGGGGGTGACGGCGGGGGCGGGCAGCTCTCCACCGTCGCCGCCGCCCGGCGTCCCGCCCGGCCCGGGGCCCGGCGTCGCTGCCGGTACAGGCGCAGGTACGGGTGCCGGTGCCGGCTCCGGGCGGGGCACCCGTTCGAAACGCGCGGAGCGCGCGGCCCGCGCCAGCCGCGCCGGGGCACGCAACGGCACGCCCCGGGCCGCCCGGCGCGGGCGGCGGCGCATGACCGGCACCGAGCGCCGCGAGCAGCTGCTGGACATCGGCCGCACGCTCTTCGCCGAGCGCGGTTTCGACGGGACCTCGGTGGAGGAGATCGCGGCCAAGGCCGGCGTCTCCAAGCCGGTGGTCTACGAGCACTTCGGCGGCAAGGAGGGCCTGTACGCCGTCGTCGTGGACCGCGAGATGAAGCGGCTGCTGGACATGGTCACCGGGGCGCTGACCGCGGGCCACCCGCGGGAGCTGCTGGAGCAGGCGGCGTTCGCCCTGCTGGACTACATCGAGCAGCACACGGACGGCTTCCACATCCTGGTCCGGGACTCGCCGGTGGCGCAGACCACCGGCACCTTCGCGTCCCTCATCGGGGACATCGCCACCCAGGTCGAGGACATCCTGGGCCTGGAGTTCAAGGGCCGGGGGTACGACCCGAAGCTGGCCCCGCTGTACGCGCAGGCGCTGGTCGGGATGGTCGCGCTGACCGGCCAGTGGTGGCTGAACGTGCGCCGGCCGAAGAAGGCGGAGGTCGCCGCGCACCTGGTGAACCTCGCCTGGCACGGCCTCCAGGGCCTGGAGCACAACCCCCGGCTGGTCGGCCACCGCCGCACCTAGCCGGGCACGCCGCCACCCGGCACCGGGCACCGCGGGCCGACGTGGGCCGACGGGCTGCCGTGGGCCGACGGGCTCACGGGAACGCCGATGGCCCTCCTCCCCGGGCGTGCCGGGGAGGAGGGCCGGGCCGCGGAGCACCGGTCAGAAGGCCGAAGAACCCGGAGTCCGCCGGTTGTCAGTGCTTGGAGACACCGTTCTCGGACAGGACCGAGAGGTCGGAGAGGATGTGCGACAGCGGGGAGTCGCCCGAGGTCGCCGTCGAGTTGTCCGAGCAGCTGTTCTTCGGCTTGTTGTTGAGCAGGTCGTACACGCCGACGAGCTGGAGCACGCCCGCGTCGATGTCGTCCAGGCCCAGGCAGACGCGGTTCAGCGAGCCGTTGATCAGCGAGATGTTCGGGCTCATGTACCCACCGGTGGTGGTGTTGCCGATCGCTTCCTTGGCTCCGAGCGCGTTCTTCACGGCCTCTGTCTCGTCGCCACCGATGGCCAGGGCGGGGGTCGCCGCGACGCCGGTGACGCCGACGGCGGAGGCCGCGACGACGACCGTGGCAAGCGTCTTCTTGATCACTAGCTTGTCCTTCCGAGTGCTGGAGTGCCCTGTCAATGGAGCGACCTGCACAACGCGCCCCGGATGATTCGGTTGCCACCCTTCACCCGTTTTGACCAATGACGTTCCCCGATCAGGGGGTGAGCCGGCCCCCGTCTCAGGGAAGTGCCGTGGGCCTCGGTGCCGTGCCCATGCCCGCGCCGATGTAGAAGCTCGGGTGCGGCGGCTGGTTGTAGGCGGTGTTCTGCCAGGCCAGACCGGTGCGGTACTGGCGGTCCTGGAGCAGCGTGGTGATCCTGTACGACGTCTCGTGGGGCGTGGAGTAGATCCGCAGCGCCCGGTTGTCGCTGGTGCGCCAGACGACCTCCTCGCGCCAGTCGCCGAGGATGTCGCCCGACAGCGCCGGGGTGGCCTTGGTGCCGTTGTTGGAGGAGACTCCCGAGCCGGTCAGCAGGCGGGTCTCGCCGCCGGTGCCGTACTTGTCGACGCGGGTGTCGTCCAGCAGTTCGCGGCTCGGGTCGCCGTCCCACCAGGCGAGGAAGTTGACGCTGGAGGGCTCGCGGCCGACCGAGCCGCCGGCGAGGTTGCGCAGCGTGGTGTCGCTGGCGGACCAGAACTCGGCCCCCGCGTTCCCTGCGTGGACGTCGCCGGCCACGCCGCGGCCGTTGTCGGAGCCTGACCCGGTCCGCCAGACGACCGAGCCGTTGGCGGGGTCGATCCGCAGCGAGGAGGGCTGGCTGCTGGACTCGGAGACCTTGAAGTACTCCAGGCCGGCGTCGTTCGGGTCGAAGTCGCCGAGGTGCTGGGCGTCGCCGTGGCCGGTGCGGGTCGTCCACAGGCCCCAGCCGTTGTCGTCGACGGCCATGGAGCCGTAGACGATCTCGTCGCGGCCGTCCCCGTCGATGTCGCCGATCGACAGGCTGTGGCTGCCCTGGCCGTCGTAGCCGCGTCCGACGTTGGTGGAGCTGTTGGTGTCGAAGGTCCAGCGGCGGGTGAGCTGGCCGTCGCGGAAGTCCCAGGCGGCGATGACGGAGCGGGTGTAGTAGCCGCGGGCCATGATGATCGAGGGGCGCTGGCCGTCGAGGTAGGCGGTGCCGGCCAGGAAGCGGTCGACGCGGTTGCCGTAGTCGTCGCCCCAGCTGGAGACGTTGCCGCGGGCGGGGACGTAGTCGACGGTGTCGAGGGCCGCGCCGGTCTCGCCGTCGAAGACGGTGAGGAACTCGGGGCCGGACAGGACGTAGCCGCCGGAGTTGCGGTGGTCGGCGCCGGCGTCGCCGATGACGCGGCCGGTGCCGTCGACCGTGCCGTCGGCGGTCTTCACGGCGACCTCGGCGGAGCCGTCGCCGTCGTAGTCGAAGACCTGGAACTGCGTGTAGTGCGCGCCGGAGCGGATGTTGCGGCCGAGGTCGATGCGCCACAGGCGCTCGCCGGAGAGGGTGTAGGCGTCGAGGATGGTGTTGCCCGTGTGGCCGGACTGGGAGTTGTCCTTGGCGTTGCTCGGGTCCCACTTGAGGACGAACTCCAGCACGCCGTCGCCGTCGAGGTCCCCGACGGAGGCGTCGTTGGCGTTGTAGGTGTAGCTGGACCCTCCCCCAGAGGGGGTGCCCCCAACGCTGCCGCCGGGCGGCTGCTGGATGGGGACGTCGCGGTAGCCGGGGCGGAACTGGATGGCGTGCGGGGAGAACTCCTGCTCGACGCCGTTCACGACGGCCCGCACCCGGTAGTCGGCGCTGTTGGGGGCGCCGGCGTGGAAGTAGTTCGTGGAGCCGGTGACGGGCTGCTCGGTGACGCGGGTGTCGCCGCGGTAGACGTGGAAGGCCACGTTGTCGGGGTCGCTGGCGAGGTACCGCCAGCTGACGAGGTTGCCGCTGCCGTTGTGGACGCTGACGAGTCCGCGGTCGAGGCTCTCCAGCTGCTGGAGCGGGCGGACCGCGTCGCCGGCGCGGCTCGCGCCGTCCCGCGCGCCCTGGGCCGCGGTGGAGGTGGTCGAGGCGACGGTCAGTGCTGTGGCGGCGAGGACGCCGGCGAGTGCCGCTCCGATGAACGCTCGGGGGCGGCTCACACCGCGTCTGGGCCCGCGCTCGCGCGCGGTGGGCACCTGGGACACGATTCCTCCTCAGTTCGGACGGCGTTCGACGGCCGTCGGGGGCGCTGTGAGGTCGCCGCGAGGGAGGGAAAAGGTTGCCGGGTTGGGAGCCGGGCGCCGGGCGGTCCGCCGCGTGTGGGTCTACCGCTGGGCGACCACGAAGAGGCGACGGAAGGGGAGGACCGTGCCGTGGCTGCCGGAGGAGGGGTAGGCGGCGCGCAGGGCGTCGCGGTACTCGGAGAGGAAGGCCGCCCGCGCCTCCTCGTCGTCGCCGAGGGCGGTCAGCACGGGGCGCAGCGCGGTGCCCTTGACCCAGTCGAGCACCGGGTCCTCGCCCGGCAGCACGTGGAGGTACGTCGTCTCCCACACGTCGAGCGCGCAGCCGAGCGGCGCCAGGACCGCGAAGTACCCGGCCGGGGAGAGCACGGGCTCGTCGCTCCCGGTGCGCAGCACGCCGCCGAGCCGCGCGTGCCACCGGGGGCTTTCGGCCAACTCGGCGAGGAGGGTGTGGCTGGGGGCGGAGAAGTTGCCCGGCACCTGGAAGGCGAGGACGCCGCCGGGGGCCAGGCCCTCGACCCACGCGGGGAGGCGCGCGGCGTGGCCGGGGACCCACTGGAGGGCGGCGTTGGAGACGATCAGGTCGAACGAGGCGGGCTCGGGGGTCCAGTCGGCGAGGTCGGCGTGGGCGAAGTGGAGGCTGCCGCCGCCGGGGGTGGGCCCGGCGTGCTCGCCGGCCCGCGCGAGCATCTCGGGGGAGGAGTCGTACCCGGTGATGTGGGCCTTCGGCCAGTGCTCGGCGATCAGGAGGCTGGGAGCGCCGGGGCCGCAGCCGAGGTCGGCGACGCGGGGATCGCGCGCGGGCAGCGGCGGCACGCGGGCCAGCAGGTCGTGCAGGGGGCGGCTACGGTGTCCGCTGTGCCGCTGGTACTGCTCGGGGTCCCACCGGGTGGGGCGGGGCGGCCGGGGGCCGTGGGGGTCGCGGGGTGCGCGCATGACCGCATCGTGCCTCGCCGTTTCTCTTGATGTCAAGAGACTTCATATCGACACAACTACTAGACTGGCTCCCATGGAGGGCCCCATGGAGGACGAGGTGGACAGGCTGGTGGCGGCCTGGCGGCGGGAGCGGCCCGATCTCGACGTGGAGCCGCTGGAGGTGCTCAGCCGCGTCAGCCGGCTCGCCCGCCACCTCGACCGCGCCCGCCGCCTGGTCTTCGCCGAGCACCGGCTGGAGTCCTGGGAGTTCGACGTCCTCACCGCGCTGCGGCGCGCCGGCAGCCCGTACCAGCTCTCCCCCGGCCAGCTGCTCACCCAGACGCTCGTCACCTCGGGCACCATGACCAACCGCATCGACCGGCTCGCACGCGGCGGCCTCGTCGAGCGGCTCCCCGACCCGCACGACCGGCGCGGGGTCCTGGTCCGGCTGACGGCGGAGGGACGCCGCCGCGCGGACGACGCGCTGGCGGAGCTGCTCGTGCACGAGCGGGAGATCCTCGGCGACCTCACGACCGAGCAGCGCCGCCAGCTGGCCGCCCTGCTGCGCGCGCTGACCGCGCCGTTCGACAACACTCCGGTGTGACGGCCGGCCCGTGGGGGACCACGGGCCGGGCCCCCACGGGCCGGGCGCCCACGAGTGGGCCACCGTCACGGACGCGCCCCGGCGCTCCCGACCGTCAGCCGCCCGCCGGCGGTCCGCCCACCTCCAGACGCGGCCAGTCGGCGAGGTCCCGCAGCAGCTGCCGGTCGTGCGTCGCGACGACGACGGCGGCGCTCGTGTGGCGGAGCGCCTCGGTCAGCTCCTCGACCAGGGCCGACGACAGGTGGTTGGTCGGCTCGTCGAGCAGGACCAGCCCCGGGCGCCCCGCCAGGGCCAACGCCAGGTCCAGGCGCCGCAGCTGCCCCTGCGACATCCGCCCGACCGGGGTGCGCGTCGCCTCGGCGTCCAGCAGACCGAACGCGTCGAGCGGGAGGGCGTCGGCGTCGCGGAGCACCCCGCTGGCCACCAGCCGTCCCACGTGGCGGGCGTGGGTCTCACGCGCCGTGAGCGCGGGGTCCTGGTCGGCGGTCTCCTGCGTCACCCGGACGATCCGCGCTCCCGCCGCCGGCCGGACGTGCCCGTCCGTGGGCGGGAGCGCGCCAGCCAGCACGGCCAGCAGCGTGGACTTCCCGGCGCCGTTCGGCCCGGTGACCAGCAGCCGGTCGCCGCCGTCGAGGGTGAGGTCGACCGGGCCCGCCAGGCGCCCGGCGACGGCGACGCCGTGTGCCCGCACCTGCGGGGCGCCGGGCCGGACGCCCGGGTCGGGCCAGCGCGAGACCGGCGGGGGCGTGGGCACGTCGATCCGGTGCGCTTCGAGCTCCTCCTGCTGCCGCCGCAGGGCCTGCACGACGCCCGGTGCGCGGGACTGGCGCTGGTGCTTGCCGGTCCCCTTGTCCGGCCGCCAGCCGGTGGAGAGGCGGTCGCGGGCTCGCGACACCGCCTCCCGCAGCCGCCGGTGCTCGGCCTGCTGCTCCTCGTGGTCCCGCTCCCAGCGTTCGCGCTCGCGACGCCGCGCGAGCCGCCAGGCGTCGTAGCCGCCCGCGTACAGGCGCGGCCTGCCGTCGCGGGTCGGGTCGAGGTCCAGGAAACGGTTCGCGACGTCGCGCAGCAGCGCCCGGTCGTGGCTGACGAGGGCGAGGCCGCCGTCGTGCTCGCGCAGCCTGCGGGTCAGGAAGTCCAGCCCGCCGGCGTCGAGGTGGTTGGTGGGCTCGTCGAGCAGCAGGACGTCGTGCCGCGCGCCGAGCAGGCACGCCAGCCGGACCCGGTAACGCTGCCCGACCGACAGGGTCGACAGGGGCCGGTCGCGGTCGGTGCAGGCGCCGAGGGCCGCCAGGGCGACGTCGACGCGGCGTTCGGCGTCCCACGCGTCGAGCCGGGTGGCCGCCTCCAGCGCGGCGGCGTAGCGGCCGTCGGCGGCAGGGTCGCCCGCGGCCAGGGCGCCGGTCGCCTCGTCCAGGGCGGCGAGGGCCGCCAGCGACGCGGCCAGCGCCTCGGACGTCAGGCTGCCGACGGTCTCGCCCGCCCGCGCCGGCAGCTCCTGGCGGGCCAGGCCGATCGTGCCGGAGCGGTGGACCGTGCCCTGGTCGGGCGGGATCAGTCCGGCGAGGACGTGCAGCAGCGTCGTCTTGCCACGGCCGTTCTCGCCGACGACGGCGACCCGCGACCGTGCGGAGACGGTGACCGAGACGTCGTTCAGGACGCGCCGCGACCCACGGGTGACGGTGACGCCCTCGACTCGGACGTGGGCGCTGTCGCCCGCTTCCACGGGCAGGGACAGGGCGTCGGACGCGGGGGGCTGGAGGGGGGTGGGGTTCAACGGATGCTCCGCGGCTCGGGGTGGAGCCGGGCAGCGAGAAGCGGCCGCCCGGCGGGGACCGGGACGGCGAGCGCGGATTCAGAAGGGGTTCAGAGGGGAGAACGCGCCGCCGTCAGCGGGCGGAGCGGACCTTCTGCGACCAGATGCCTCGTGCCATGACGGCCATGCTAACGAACCGGGGCACGTGCGCGCGGTGCCCAGCCGGGCGGGCGGCGGGCGGCGAGGCCGCCGGTCACCGCGCCCGGCCCGCCCGGCCCGGCCGCGGCCGGGCGCGGTGACCGACGCCGGGAGCGGGCCGGGAGCGCGAGCGGGAGCACGGGCGGGAGCACGGGCGGGAACGTGGCGGCTCACGCGCGGGCGGCGGCCAGGCGGCTGCCCAGCAGCACCATGTGGAGCGCGCGCTCGGCCGCGTCGGCGAGGAACTCGTGGGCGCGGGCCAGGGCCTCGGGCAGCGCGACGGGCGCCGGCAGGATGCCGCTGTAGGCGTCGACGCCGATCAGCCGCGTCTCGTGGGCGCCCTCCCCGATCGTGCCGGCCAGCGCGAGCACCGGCACGCCCAGGGCCTTCGCGCGGCGCGCCACCTCGCCCGGCACCTTGCCGTTCGGCGTCTGCCGGTCCAGCGCCCCCTCGGCCGTGACGACGAGGTCGGCGCCCGCCAGCCGGGCGTCGAGGTCGAGGTGGTCCAGCAGCACGTCGAAGCGCGGCAGCAGCCGGGCGCCGAGCGCCGCCAGGCCGGCGCCGAGGCCGCCGGAGGCGCCCGTGCCGGGGTCGTTGCGCAGGTCGCCGAAGGCCGCCGCGCCCGGCACGTCGCGGACCAGCGACGCGGCCCAGCGCTCCAGGGCCGCCGACAGCTCCTCGACCTGGATCGGGGCGGCGCCCTTCTGCGGCCCGAAGACCCGGGCCACCCCCCGCGGGCCGCACAGCACGTTGAACGGGTTGCAGGCGACCAGCAGCTCCGTCTCGGCCAGCCGGGGGTCGAGCCCGGCGGGGTCGATCCGGTGCAGCCGGAGCAACGCGCGCCCGCCGTGCGGCAGCTCGCGCCCGTCGGCGTCGAGCAGCCGGGCGCCGAGCGCCCGCAGCGCGCCCGCGCCGCCGTCGGAGGTGCCGGAGTCGCCGCAGCCGACGAGGACGCGGCGGGCCCCGGCGTCCAACGCGGCGCGGATCAGCTCGCCGACGCCGTGGGTCGTGGTGAGGCCCGGGTCGCGGCGGTCGTGCGGCACCAGCGACAGGCCCGCCACCGCCGCCATCTCCACGACGGCCACCGGCCCGTCCGGCCCCGGCAGGAGCGCGAAGTGCGTCTCCACCGGGTCGCCAACGGGGCCGGTGGCCAGGCGGGGCAGGATCGTGCCGCCCGGCGTGAGGGCGGCCAGTGCCCTGGCCGTGCCCTCGCCGCCGTCCACCAGCGGCACCAGGTCGATCTCGGCGCCGGGCGCGGCACGCAGCAGGCCCTCGGCGATGGCCTCGGCGGCGTCGGAGGCGGACAGCGACTCCTTCATCCCACTGGGGGCGACGACGAATCGGTAGGGCGGGGTCGGCGGAATCACGGTGTCTCCTCGGTGCTCAGGCGCGGCGCGGTCGTACGGGGTCGGGGCGGGAGCCGGGGTCGGGCGGAGTCGGGGGTCGGAGGTCGGGGCGAGTCGGGGTCGGGGCGGGTCGGGCGGCGGGCCTAGGGCGCGACGCCGAGGAGCGGCCAGACGGCGAGGGCGAAGGCCAGGACGAGCCCGGCCGTCAGCGGCCCGAGCACCATCGACAGCCGCAGCAGGTCGGCGGGCGTGTAGGTGGGGGTGGGCGCCGGCACGTCGGAGAAGAGCGCCACCGGCTTCGCCGAGGCGGGCAGCGTGTGGCAGAAGCCCGCCGCCGCCGTGGAGGCGAGCGCCGCCGCGACGGGATCGACGCCCGCCGCCAGCGCCGAGGCCACCACCAGGGGCACCAGCACGCTGGAGCGGGCGGAACGCGACTGGAGTATCAGGTGGGCGGCGGTGCTGATCCCCACCACCACGAGGAGGAACACCCAGGCGGGGACGGCCTCGCCGATCGGCAGCCCGCCGACCAGCCAGTCGGCCGCGCCCGACTCCGCCAGCGCCACGCCCATCGCCATCGTCATCGCCATGAAGATCAGCAACGACCACGGCACGGTCGCCAGCGCGTCCTTCAGCCGGACCGTGCCCAGCGCCGGCGCCGTCGCCACCACGGCGCCGATGAGCGCGACGAGCGCGGGCGACACCCCGTGGATCGGCTCGCTGCACCACAGCGCCACCACCGTCGCCAGCAGCAGCCCGCAGCGCGTCTCGCCCTGCGTCAGCGGCCCCGTCACCCGCTGCTCGCTGTGGGCCTGGATGTCCTCCACCGTCACCCGCACCGGCCCCCTGCGGTCGGCGCGCCGGGTGGTGACCAGCAGCACCACCTCGGCGGCCAGGTGGGAGGAGACCACCGCCAGCGGCAGGCCGAGCAGCAGCCACTCGTGGAAGCCGATCCGCTCCCCCGTCGTCTCCCACAGCACGGAGACCGTGATCAGGTGCGCGCCCGCGCCGATCAGCGTCGCGACCGCCGACAGCAGGATGACGGTCGGAAAGAGGAGCGCGAGGGCGACGACGAGCCGCCTGCGGTCGGCCAGGGCCCGCGCCAGCGCCAGGAAGACGGGCAGCGCGAGGGCGGCCCGTCCCGACGTCGCCGGGATCGCGAAGGCGGTGACGACGAGCGCGGCGGTGGTGAGGTGGACCAACTGCCTGACCGTGCGGGCACCCGAGATCAGGAACGCGGCCGCCCGGCCGGCGAGCCCGCTGCGCGCGACGGCCGCCGCGAGGACGAACGCGCAGATCAGCAGCCAGACGGTGGGGTCACCGAGGGTGCCGAAGAGGGTCTCGGTGCTCGTCACGCCCGTGACGGTGAGGATCAGGCCGGCGCCGAGCGCCACGTAGGTGTCGTCGATCGGCGTCGCGATCCAGGCGCAGGTGGCCAGGGCGAAGACGACGAGCGTGACGCGGGCGTCCGCGCCGAGACCGTCGAAGTTGGTCGGCACCAGCAGCAGGCCGCAGACGCTCAGCGCCGCGCAGAGCACGACCGCCTGACGAGGAGTGAGTGTCACCTGGCCAGTCTGGAAACGGCGCGTGAGGCGACGATGAACCCACTATGAAGGCGGCCTCATCAAACATCCGAACCCCGAACAGCTGAGCGTACGAACCCTCGAACGCGTGACCAGGCCGGACACCCGGCGGGCGCTCAGGACGGCGCACGCGTCGACACGGCCAGGCGGTAGCCCATGCCGCGGGCGGTCTCCACCCGGGCGGCACCCAGCTTCTTGCGGAGCGCGCGCACGTACACGTCCACGATGTTCGAGCCGGGGTCGAAGTCGTAGCCCCACACGTGGGAGAGGATCTGCTCCCGCGACAGCACCTGCCCCGGGTGGCGCAGGAAGAACTCCAGCATCACGAACTCCCGCGCCGTCAGGTCCACCACCGTCGTGCCCGCCCGCGCCTGGCGGGTGCGCAGGTCCAGGCTGAGGTCCCCGCTGCGCAGCACCGTCACCTCCGGCGTGCGGGCGGCGGTGCGCAGCCGCAGCCGCACCCTGGCCAGCAACTCCTCGAAGCGGAACGGCTTGGTCATCCAGTCGTCCGCGCCGCCCTCCAGGCCCGCGACGGTGTCGCGGACGGAGTCGCGCGCGGTGAGGACGATCACGGGCGCCGTCACCCGGGACTCGCGCATCTCGCGCAGCACGGTGAAGCCGTCGCGGCCCGGCAGCCCGATGTCGAGGACGATCAGGTCGAACGAGCCGGTGCAGGCGTAGTCGAAGGCGGTGTCGCCGTCGGCGGCGACGGTGGTGACGAAGCCGTTGGCCCGCAGGCCCTTCTCGACGAAGGAGGCGATGCGCTCCTCGTCCTCGGCGATCAGGATGCGGTTCATGACCGGAGCTCTCCTCAACTCGACGGACTCTGCGGACTCGGCGGACTCTGCGGACTCGACGGATTCGACGGACTCGGCGGACTCTGTGGACTCGGAGAAACGAGACGACGCGACGGGCCCGGCCGCCGGCGGCTCGGGGTCAACGGTGTCTCGGCGCGGGCGGCGCGGGCGGCGGCACCCCCGGGACGACGAGGACGAAGGTGGCGCCGCCCCCCGGCGTGGGGCGCAGCTCGACGCGGCCGTGGTGGCCCTCGGCTATGGCCTTCACGATCGACAGGCCGAGGCCGGCCCCCCGCGTGACGCGCCCCGCCGTGCCGCCACGGCGGAAGCGTTCGAAGATGACGGGCGCGTCCTCGGGCGCGACGCCCGGCCCGGTGTCGGCCACGTAGAGCTCGACGGTCACGGGCGGTCCGTCGCCGTCCACGCCGCCCCCGCCCCCGAAGTGGCGCGAGCCGATCCTGACGGTCTGCCCCGGCGCGGTGTGCTCCACCGCGTTCTGCGCCAGCTGCACCATGGCCTGCGTGACGCGGTGCGCGTCCAGCGCCGCCTCGCACTCGGCGACCTCCGCGAGCTCCCAGTCGCGGTCCCCGAGCGCCCGCGCCTTCACGTAGACGTCGGCCGTGAGCTCGGCGAGCGGGGTGGGCGCGGGCTGCACGAAGTCGGGCCGTTCGGCCTTGGCCAGCAGGAGCAGGTCCTCCACGATGCGGCTCATGCGGTCGAGCTCGTCGGTGACCAGGCGGACGGTCTCGCGTCGCTCGGCCTCGCTCTCGGCGCTTGCGCCCGTGCTCATCAGCTCCAGGTGGCCGCGGACGATGGTGATGGGGGTGCGCAGCTCGTGGCCGGCGTCGTCGACGAAGCGACGCTGCGCGGTGAAGGCGTGTTCGAGGCGGTCGAGCATGGCGTTGAAGGTCTGGGCCAGCGCCGAGATGTCATCCCGGCCGCGGACCGGTATGCGACGGGTCAGGTCCTGCTCCGTGAGCTGGGCGGCGGTGAGGCGGACCAGGCGGACGGGGGCGAGGATGCCGCCGGCCATGACCCAGCCGACGGCGCAGGTCATGAGCAGGGCGATGCCGGAGATGACGACGAGCACGCCGACCACGTTCGCGACCTGGGAGCGTTCCCCGTCGGTGTGGAAGGCGACGATGAACATCGCCTCGGGATACGACCCCTGCGCGGTGATGGGAACCTTGGCCCAGCGGACCTCGCCGGACGCGCGGCGCAGGACGCCGGAGGAGGCCGGGTCGTCGGTGATCTGTCGGAGGGAGGCGTTGTCCTCGTGGAGCGGGAGGGGCGAGGGGATGTCGCGCCGCTGGCGCAGGACGGTGGTCCGCGGCGTGGTGCGCACGAAGCCCAGCAGCTCCTCCTCGGGGTCGGGGTACTGGCGCTCCAGGTGGAGCCGGAGGAGGCGGTCGGGGTCGGCGAACCGCTCGCCGGTGTCGGGGTCGCGGCCCCGCTCCACGAAGTTGGCGAACTCCGAGGTCTCCTGGGCGAGCAGCTGGGCGGTGCGCTCGTTGACGTCACGGAGGAGGATGGACCGCGTGGTGAGGACGACGGCGGCGAGGGCGACGGCCATGACGGCCACCAGCCACAGCAGGATGCGGAAGCGGGCCGAGATGCGGAATCCGCCCGCGCCCCCGGCCTCGGCCGCGTCCTCGGCGTGGGGGTCAGTCGTCCCCGTCGCCCCGGCCGTCGTCGTCGCCGGCGTCGTCGTCGGTGCCGTCTCCGTCGTCGTCATCGATGGATCCCTCGGTGGCGGAGGGAGGTGGGACGACCTCGTCGTGCGGCTGGTCCGGTGAGGTGGTGTCATCTGGGGTGCCGGGTTCGTCGGACTGGCTGGAATCGTCGGGCTGGGCGGACTGCTCGGGATCGGGGCCGGCCTCGCCCGTGGGTGCGGTGGTGGACGACCCCGTCTCGGAACCGTCCTCCTGGTCACCGATCTCCACCCCGGCGGGCACCTCGGGCTCCGCCGGTTCGTCGCTGAGGAGGTAGCTCGTTGTGGCGATGCCCACGGGTATCAGGACGACGGCCGCGAGGGTAGCCATGCGGTGCGAAAAGGTCATACGAACAAGCCTGCGGCGCGACGGCGTGGGACATCATGAAGAGAGGATGAAGGAGTTCTCATCTTCGGCGCCACAGAACGAGACAAGCCCGACCCAATCACCGCGCTTCCTCGTCGTGTCACGTGCGGTGATGTCCGCCGCAAACTGTGCTTTGATCGGACCCTCTTCGGTCGCCCGCCGACCGGAACAGACTGGAAATGAGCGAGGAGTGAGAGGTCAGCTCCCGTGGTGACACTGCACGGCAGGGCGCGTGAGATCGACAGCACGGTCTCCCATGTCGCCCGTATCTGGAACTACTGGCTCGGCGGCCGGGACAACTACGCCGTCGACCGCGAGGTCGGCGACCTCATCCTCGACGTACTCCCCGAGGTCGCCACCCTGGCCCGCACGTCGCGGGACTTCCTGGCCCGCTCCGTCCGCTTCATGGCGCGGGAGGCCGGCATCCGGCAGTTCCTCGACATCGGCACGGGGCTGCCCACCGCCGAGAACACGCACGAGATCGCGCAGCGCGTGGCGCCGGACGCCCGCGTGGTCTACGTGGACAACGACCCCCTGGTCCTGTCCTACGCCCGCGCCCTGCTGACCGGCACCCCCGAGGGCGTCACCGACTACATCGACGCCGACCTGCGCGATCCGGAGACGATCCTGCGCGAGGCCGCCCGCGTCATCGACTTCGACCAGCCCGTGGGCCTGGTCCTGATGGGTGTGATGGAGTTCATCCTCGACGACGACGAGGCGAACGCCATCATCGGCCGCCTGCTCGACGCCCTGCCCTCCGGCAGCTACCTGGCGCTGCACAGCGCGACGAACATCGTCCACGGCGAGGTCTCCGACAAGATCGCTCAACTGTGGAACGAACTCGGATCCTCGCCGCTGGTGCTGCGCAGCCCGGAAGTCATAACGGGCTTCTTCTCGTCACTGGAGCTCCTCGATCCCGGCGTCGTCACCGTCACCCACTGGCGGCCCGAGCCCGACCCGCTGTCCTCGACGGCGGAGCCACTGGCGGCGGTCGACTGTCTGGGGGGCGTCGGGCGCAAGCGCTGACGCCCCCTGCCTCTGCCTCCTCACACCGCGCCGTGGGACGCGAGGCTGAGCCGCTCGACCCGGGCCAGCGCCGCGACGGAGTGGCCGGCGTCGCCGCCTGCCTGCGGCGTCGCGTCACCGCGCAACGGCGGCGCCGTGAGCCCGCGCGGCGCCGGCGTGTCAGGCGTCGCCAGGAACACGCAGGCATCCACCGCGGTGGGCGCGAGCCGCTGGGCCAACAGCGCGGCGGCGTTGCCGAAGGGACCCGCCAGCACGACGGGAACCCGGTGGGCCGCGGCGGCCAACACGAAGCCCGCGGCGGCCGCCTCCTCCAGCGCGGCGGTCTCGGCGACCGCGGCCAGGGCGCGCGACAGCTCGGCGCCGTCCGTTCCCAGCAGGAGATCGACGAGCGCGACGGCCGCCTTCCTGTCCCCCGTTCCAGCGATGCCCGTGACCGTCAGACAGCGGGCGCCTCCGATGACCAGCTCACGGGCGGTCTCGATGCCCGCCTCGACCGCCGCGAGGGCGTCGTCCCCCGTCAGCGACCCGCTCGG
The DNA here is from genome assembly GCF_052245655.1 of Streptomyces sp. 4N509B. Classification (NCBI taxonomy): domain Bacteria; kingdom Bacillati; phylum Actinomycetota; class Actinomycetes; order Kitasatosporales; family Streptomycetaceae; genus Streptomyces; species Streptomyces sp. 4N509B. The sequence continues at coordinate 104,379 of NZ_JBQQBZ010000013.1, read as the reverse complement.
CACCCCGTCCGTCGTCGCGGACGGCACCCGTCGGGGCGTGACGCCGACGGGCAACGGGCCCGTCACGCCGGTCGCCGTGCCGAGGTCCACCACGGCGAGTTCGGCCCCGGCGGCGAGGGACTGCCGGGCCAACGGGTCACGCCCGGTCGCGATCTCCGTGACACGCCGGGCGACGGCGGCGCCGCCCGCGTGGCGGGCCGTTTCGTCGTCGCCCGGTCCGGTGCGATCGCCGGGCTCCCCCGCCCGGTCACCGAAGTCGGTGACGTCTGCGGCGAAGACCGCCACCGCGGCCGGCGCCGCGGGCGGCGGTGGAAAGGAGCCGGCGAGCCGCGTCAGGCGTTCCGTCAGCTCCCTCTCGTGCGCGCCGAGCCCGCCCGCGACCGCCTCGGGCAGCGTCGGCGCGGCGCCCCGCTCCCCCGCCTCCTCGGCCGCCGCCGTGCGCTCGGCCACCGCCCCGACGATCTCCTCCAACAGCGTCCCGACCCGCTCCCCCGGCAGCCCCCGCCGGCCGTAGGTCTCGTGGTGGACGACCCACGACAGGGGGCGCCGCACGCCCCAGTTGGCCAGCTCCAGCTCGGCGGCGGGCGGGAAGCGCTCGACGTACCCCATGCACAGGTACGCCACGATGCTGAGGTGGTCGGGCAGCCCGAGCAGCCGGGCCAGGTGGCGTTCCTCGAAGAAGCCCATCATGTTGACGCCGATCCCCTCGGCGCGCGCCGCCAGCCAGATGTTCTGGACGGCGAGCGTCGCCGACTGCGCCGCCGCGTAGGGCTGCGTCCGCGCGCCCAGCACGTGCCGGCCGCCGCGCGAGGTGTCGGCGGTGACGACGAGGTTCACCGGCGCGTCGAGGATCGCCTCGATCTTGATCGTCATGAACTTCCTCGCGCGCGCCGCCGGCAGCGACTCGGCGTACTCACGCCGCCAGTGCAGCACGTGGTCGAGGATCCGGCGCCGCAGCTCGGTGGAGCGCAGCAGCACGAAGTCCCACGGCTGGACGAGGCCCACGCTGCCGGCCAGGTGGCCGGCGGACAGCACCCGGGTGAGCACCTCGTCCGGGATCGGGTCGGGACGGTACCCGTGCCGGACGTCGCGGCGCTCCCGCATCACCCGGTACACGGCCTCGCGTTCGGAGTCGGCGTACGCCATCGTCGTGGCCAGCGGCTCCTGAGTCACTCCTTCTCACCTGCCTCGTGTTCCCCACGGTGCGCGACGGGCAGCAGGCGGCTGGTTCCCCAACGCGTCGTCAGGTCGTTCTCTATGCTGAACTGGTCCATCACCCGTGCCGCGATGTGCCCGACGATGTCGTCGACGGTCCTCGGGTCGTTGTAGAAGGCGGGCATGGGGGGCACCATCGAGACGCCCATCTCGCTGAGGGTGAGCATGTTGCGCAGGTGGATGGTGCTGAGCGGTGTCTCCCGCGGCACCAGCACCAGCGGCCTGCGTTCCTTCATCGTCACGTCGGCCGCCCGCACGATCAACCGGTCCGCCAGGCCGTGGGCGATGGCCGCCAGAGTGTTCATGCTGCACGGGATGATCACCATGCCGTCCACGGGGAACGAGCCGCTGGAGATGGGCGCGGCCTGGTTGCTGTCACGGTAGGTGACGTCGGCGAGGGCACGCACGTCGGCCTGGGAGTACTCCGTCTCCATCCTGATCGTGCGCTCGGCCCACGCGCTGAGCACGAGGTGCGTCTCGACGCCGCGCACCCGCAGGGCCTCCAGCAGCCGGATACCCAGGATCGCCCCCGTGGCGCCCGTCATCCCCACCACCAGTCGTAACCGGCCGTTTCCCGCTCCGGGTCGACCGGCGGGCGCCCCGAGAGGCACCTGGTGGGCGGAGTCTGGTGTATCCGTGCTCACGCGCGGTTCGTTCCCTCTCTGTGGCCACACTCGGCGGTCCTCGCAGGTGTCTCGCGGGACCTGCGAATGGCCACAGAGTAGCTTTCGTTCCCGGGGACTTGTTTAACCTCGAACATCCAACGGGCCCGTCAGCGCCGCGGCCGGAAGCCGTGAACAGGGAGGATACGGACCCATGACCACCGAGCAGCCGGCCGCCGCGCCCCCCGTCGCACGCCCGTACGTCCTGCTGTCCTGCGCCGCCTCCCTCGACGGGCACATCGACGACGCCGGTCCCGAGCGGCTCGTCCTGTCCAACGAGGAGGACCTCGACCGGGTGGACGCCGTCCGCGCCACCTGTGACGCGATCCTCGTCGGGGCCACCACGGTGCGGCGGGACGATCCGCGGCTGCTGGTCCGCGACGAGGGCCGGCGGGCGGAGCGGGTGGCCGCGGGGCGGCCGGCCAACCCGGCCAAGGTCACCCTGTCGTCGAGCGGGCGGCTCGATCCGGGCGCGCGTTTCTTCACCACCGGAGGGCCGGTCGCCCGGCTCGTGTACTGCCCGACGAGCCGGGTGGCGACGGCCGCCGCGCGGCTCGGCGGCGTCGCCGAGGTCGTGGCGGCCGGCGATCCGCTGGACCTCGGGCGCGTGCTCGCCGACCTGGTGGGGCGCGGGGTGCGGCGGCTGATGGTGGAGGGCGGCGGCGGCGTCCACACGCAGTTCCTGGCGGCGGGGCTGGTCGACGAGATCCACCTGGTCCTCGCCCCGTTCCTCGTCGGCCAGGCCGACGCGCCGCGCTTCGTGCGGCCCGCCGCGTTCCCGCAGGGCCCGGCGCGGCCGATGCGGCTGGTGGAGACCAGGACGATGGGCGACTGCGTGCTGCTGCGCTACCGGCCGCAGACTGGACACCGTGACCGTGACTGACGCCGCTGCCCGGGCCGCCGCCGACCGCCGCTGGCTTGAGGAGGCCGTCGAGCTGTCGAGGGCCTGCCCGCCCTCCGCCACCGCGTTCTCCGTCGGGGCCGTGGTCGTCGGCGACGACGGCGGGGTGCTGGCCACCGGGTACTCCCGCGAGGGCCACCCCCACGACCACGCCGAGGAGGCGGCCCTGGCCAAGCTCGCCCCCGACGACCCCCGCCTGCGGCGCGCCACGCTCTACAGCTCGCTGGAGCCGTGCAGCACCCGCGCCTCACGCCCGGCCAGCTGCACGCGGCTGATCCTCGACGCGGGCGTGCCGACCGTCGTCTTCGCGTGGCGGGAGCCCGCGCTGTTCGTCGACTGCGACGGCGCGGAACGGCTGCGCGCGGCCGGCGTGACGGTGCGGGAGGTTCCCGAGCTCGCCGGCCTCGTGCGGGAGGTCAACGCCCACCTGCTCGCGTGAGGCGGACCGCCGTCCGGACCGGCCGTCCGTGCCGCCGTCCGGGCCGCCGGCCGGACCGCCGTGCCGACCCCGTCGCGGCCCACCGGCCGGGGACGGTCGAAGCGAGGGGCCCCGCGCCGGTGGACGGCGGCGGGGCCCCTCGCGTCGGTGCCGGCTCGGCCGGCGTGGCGGGTCAGCGGTGGGTGGGTGCGGGCGCGGGGCGCGGGTCCGTTGTGAGGGCGGGCGCGGGGCCGGGCACCGGGGCGGAGTCCTCCGGCCGCCGGCGGCCACCCGCCGTGGTGCCGCCACGCCGCGACCACGTGCGGTCGCCCAGCAGGGCCAGCACCGAGGGCAGCAGCACCATGCGGACCAGGGTGGCGTCCACCAGCACGGCCACGGCCAGGCCGACGCCCATCTGCTGCATGTCCTGCATCTGGAGCAGCGCGAAGACCGAGAAGACCGCCACCATGATCGCGGCGGCGCCGGTCACCGGGCCCGCCGTGGTGCGGATGCCGTCCGCGATGGCCTCCTTCGCGGACAGGCCGGCCAGGCGGGCCTCGCGGATGCGGGAGACCACGAAGACGTGGTAGTCCATCGACAGCCCGAAGAGGATCACCAGCACGAACAGCGGCATCCACGCCTCGATCGCGCCGGCCGGCTCCATGCCGAGCGTCTCCGCGCCCCAGCCGTGCTGGAAGACGGCCGTCATCACGCCGTAGGCGGCGCCGACCGAGAGCAGGTTGAGGACGATCGAGACGACGGCGAGCGGGAGGGAGCGGAAGGCCAGCAGCATCAGCACGAAGGTGATGCCGGCGATGTAGAGGAAGACCGGCAGGATGTCGCGGGAGAGCTGGTCGGTGAAGTCGACGGACTGGGCGAGCGCCCCGCCGACGTACGCCTGGCCGTCGGCCGCGACGGGTTCGAGGTGGTGCGGGACGAGCTCCTCGCGCAGCGTGTCCAGGGCGTCCCGGGCCTGTTCGTCGCCGTCGGGAAGGGGCACCTCGACGCGGGCGACGCCGGCGGACTCGTGGTAGGTGACGCCGCTCGCGCCCGCCGCCTCCTCGAAGTCGGCGACGGCGGAGCGGAAGGCCGGGGCCGTCACGTCGCCGCCGTCCGCGACGACGACGACCTCGGCCGGGTCGGGGCCGCCGGGGAAGGTCCCGGTGATCTCGGTGTAGGCGATGGTGAGGTCGGACTCGGAGCCGAACTGCTTCTCCAGGCCCAGCTCCTCGGTCTTCATGGTCAGCGCGGGGGCGGCGAGGACCAGCAGGACCGCGCCGGCCAGGACCGTGAAGAGGGCGGGGGCGGCGAGGACCGGACGGACCAGGCGACCGCTGACGCCGCCGCGACCGCGGCGCGCGGCGCCCCGACGACGGCGGCCCGGCAGCGGCAGGCGGCCGGCCTCGACCCGGTCGCCGAGCCAGGAGAGCGTCGCGGGCAGCACGGTGACCGAGCCGAGCATGGCCATCAGCACCACGAGGATGGTGGCGATCGCGAAGCCGTGGAAGAGCAGCAGCCCCGACAGGAACATGCCGGACATGGCGAGCATGACCGTGAGGCCGGAGACGAGGACGGCCCGGCCGCTGGTCTCGGCGGCGATGCGCAGCGCGGTCTCCGCGTCGTGGCCGGCGGCCCGCTCGTCCCGCTCACGGCGCAGGTAGAACAGGCAGTAGTCGACGCCGACGGCGAGGCCGACGAGGAACATCACGGAGTTGGTGGTCTCGAACATCGGGACCTGGTGGCTGGCGAGGGCCAGCAGGCCGAAGGTGCCCACGCAGGCCGTCAGCGCGAGGAAGACGGGCAGCAGCGCGGCGACGAGGGCGCCGAAGACGACGAGCAGGATGCCGAGGGCGAGCGGCACGGCCGTCATCTCCGCCGTCCTGAAGTCCTCGCTGAGCAGGTCGCCGACGGCCTTGTCGCCGCTGGCGTCGCCGAACTGGAAGGCTTCCAGACCCGCGTCGCGGTGTGCCTCCTCGACCGAGGTGACGGCGTCCATGACGGGCTCGACGCGGTCCATGGCGGTGTCGGACTCGCCCACCATGTCGAAGGCGACCAGCGCCTCGCGGCCGGTGTCGGACCTGACGGGCTCGGCGAGGTTGGTCACCTCGCCCGTCGCGGCCAGGGCGTCGGCGAGCTCGGTGGCGGCCTGGCGCCAGCCGTCGGGCTCCGTGCTGCGGAGCATCACCAGCTCGCCCGCGGGAGACGTGATGCCGGCGTCCTCGAGGATCTCGCCGGCGCGGCGGGAGTCGCCGCTGCCGCTCTCGGCGTCGGTCATCTCGGTGAAGCCGGACGCGCCGCCGACCGTGGCGACGAGCACGACGAACAGAAGCCATCCGAGGATCGCGGTCTTCCGGTGTCGGGTACTCCAGCCGCCGAGGCGGGCGGCCACGCCCCGGGGGCGGGGAGTGGGGGTCGGGGTATGCGTCGTGGTCATACCAAGGACGCTAGAAACCGGCGCTCTCCCGCCCCAGCCGGTCAGACACCCGCACGAGGTGGTGCTGGGTACACCCCGTGACGTTCCTCCCGCACACCGCCGGCCCCGCCGCCGGCCGCTTCGCCGCAGCTCAGGGCCACACGCCCGGGGTCGGGAGCGGCCCGGGTCCCCGGCGGCGTCACTCGGCGGGCGACACCCCGGCGCGGCGGGCCAGGGCCACGGCCGCGAGCGTGGAGTGGACGCCGAGCTTGGTCAGCACGTTCTGCATGTGGGTGCGGACGGTGTGCGGGGAGAGGTAGAGGCGTTCCGCGACGGCCTTGCGCCCCAGGCCGGCGAGCATGCAGCGCAGCACCTCCAGCTCGCGCGGCGTCAGCGACTCGACGAGCCGCTGGTGTTCGTCCCGGTGGCGGCGGTCGCGGGCGAGCTCGCGCAGGACGCCCGTGAGGAGGGTGGGCGAGAGGTGGGTCTCCTCGCGCAGCACGCCCCGGACGACGGTCAGCAGGCGGGCGAGCGAGCTGTCCTTGGCGACCCAGCCGCTGGCGCCGGCCGCCAGGGCCTGCGCGGCGCGGCCCGCGTCGTCGTGGGCGGCGAGCATCACGGTGCGCATCGCGGGATAGCGCTCGTGCGCGGTGGTCAGCAGCGGCGGGGTGCCGTTGGCCGGGGCGACGGCGCCGTCGAGGTCCGCGTCGATCAGCAGCACGTCGAACGGCGTCTCGTGGGTGGAGCGGATGCGCTCCAGTAGGTGCTGGGCGGCCGGGACGCTCCCGACGGCGACGGCCTCCACGTCCTGCTCGGCGCTGAGCGCGGTCGCCAGCGACTCGGCGAAGATGCGGTGCTCGTCCGCTACCAGCACCCGGACTCGATCCACTGCGGCCTCCTGCATCCGGACAGGCCAGCGACGACACGGGACAGCTCGTGCGGGGCGGGCCGGTGGGCTCGGTGGGCGCGGCGCACCCGTGCCACGGTGCCCGCGTTCCGCACGGCCGCCGCCGTACGGCACGTCGCCGGGCCGTGGGCGTCGCACCCACCAATCTCGCCCCCTGAGGCGGCACCAGCCCCCACCGGTGCTGTTCTCAGCCTACGGGCGGGGGCCGTTGAGGGAAGGCATAACGTCAAAGGAGCTGTATCGATAAAGTCACAAAGGAAACGTGGTGTTCCGGTGACCACTCCGGGTACGGGGCGCCGCGGGGACGCTCACCCGGCGAGCGGGAGCCGGCGCGCGCCGGCGGAGGGGATGGCCTCGAAGACGCGGGGCGGAACGTGGCCCCGCTCGGCGAAGGCCGCCAGCACCGCCTTGGTGGTGGTGTCGGTGGCGTCCGCCTCGACCAGCACGATCGCCGAGCCGCCGAAGCCGCCGCCGGTCATGCGGGCGCCGAGCGCGCCGGCCGCCGTGGCGGCGGAGACGGCGAGGTCGAGCTCGGGGCAGGAGACCTCGAAGTCGTCGCGGAGCGAGGCGTGCCCCTCGGTGAGGACCGGGCCGATCTCGCGGGCGCGGCCGGCGTCGAGCAGCGCGACGATCCGCTCGACGCGGTGGTTCTCGGTGACGACGTGGCGGACGCGGCGGCGGACGGCCGGCGGGACGGCGGGGTCCGCCAGGCGGGCGAGGGCCGCGTCGAGCTGGTCGTGGGCGATGTCGCGCAGCGCGGGGACGTCCAGGGCCGCCGCGCCGGCCTCGCACTCGGCACGGCGCTCGGCGTAGGCGCCGTCGGCGAGGGCGTGCTTGACCTGGGTGTCGACCACCAGCAGCCGCAGGCCCTCGGCCGCCATGTCGAACGGCACCTGGCGGCGGCTGAGGTCGCGGGTGTCGAGGTGGAGGACGTGCTCGGCGGTGCAGCAGGCCGAGGCCATCTGGTCGAGGATGCCGCAGGGGATGCCCACGAAGTCGTTCTCGGCGCGCTGGGCGTGGCGGGCCAGGACCTCGGGCGGCAGGCCGAGCTCGTACAGGTCGTTCAGGGCGAGCGCGGTGGAGACCTCCAGCGCGGCCGAGGAGGACAGGCCGGCGCCGGTGGGGACGGTGGACTCCAGGTAGAGGTCGGCGCCGCCGATCGCGTGGCCGGCCTCGCGCAGCGCCCAGGCGACGCCGGCCGGGTAGGCGGCCCAGCCCTCGGCGCTCCGCGGGGCGAGCTCGTCGACGACGAACTCGACGGTGGGCCCGGGGATGTCGCGGGAGTGCACGCGCAGCAGGCCGTCGGCGCGGCGGGAGCCGGTGACGGTGGTGGCGTGCGGCAGGGCGAGCGGCATGACGAAGCCGTCGTTGTAGTCGGTGTGCTCGCCGATGAGGTTGGCGCGGCCCGGGGCCGACCAGACGCCCTCGGGAGGGGTGCCGAACAGCTCGCGGTGGCGGGCCACGGCGTGGGCGGGGCCCGTGGGGCTGTGGGGCTCGGTGGACTCGTGGGGCGCCTGGTTCGTCGTCACTTCGCGTCCTTCGCTGCCGCCGCGGTGTCCTGGGCGAACGCCCAGGCGTCGGCGATGATCGTGGCCAGCTCGGTGCGGCTGGGCCGCCAGCCCAGCCGCTCGCGGGCGCGCTCGGCGGAGGCGACGAGCACGGCCGGGTCGCCCGCGCGCCGGGGGGAGGGCGTCTCGGGGATGGGGCGTCCCGTCACCTCGCGGGCGGTCTCGATGACCTCGCGGACGGAGAAGCCGTTGCCGTTGCCGAGGTTGCAGATCAGGTGCTCGCCGGGCGTGGCCTGGGCGAGGGCCAGCAGGTGGGCCTCGGCGAGGTCGTCCACGTGGATGTAGTCGCGCACGCAGGTGCCGTCGGGGGTCGGGTAGTCCGTGCCGAAGACGGAGACGGCGGGGCGGCGGCCGAGCGCGACCTGGAGGACCAGGGGGATGAGGTGGCTCTCGGGGTCGTGGCGCTCGCCCAGGGGCGCGCCGGGGCCGAGGACGCCGCTGGCGCCCGCGACGTTGAAGTACCGCAGGGAGGCGGCGGCCAGGCCGTGGGCGGCGCACTCGCCGGTGATCATGTGGTCGACGGCGAGCTTCGTGGCGCCGTACGGGTTGGTGGGGGCGGTGGCGGCGTCCTCGGTGATCGGGGTGGTGGCCGGCTCGCCGTAGACGGCGGCCGTGGAGGAGAAGACGAGGGTGCGCACCTCGGCGTCGCGCATGGCGCGCAGCAGCTCGACGGTGCCGCCGACGTTGTTGCGCCAGTACTTCTCGGGGTGGGTGACGGACTCCCCGACCTGGGAGTTCGCCGCGAAGTGCAGCACGCCGTCGTAGCTGCGGTCGAGCCACTTGGCGGCGTCCTGGATGCGGCCCTCGACGAGGTCCGCGCCCGGCGGCACGCCCTCGGCGAAGCCGGTGGAGAGGTCGTCGAGGACGGTCACCCGGTGTCCGGCGGCCAGCAGGTGGGCCGCGACGGTGCCGCCGACGTACCCCGCACCGCCCGTCACCAGGTACTTCCTCGTCGCGTCCGTCGTGCTCACCGCTCGCTCGCCACCTCTCGCAGCCGGTCGGCCGCCGCCTCCGGCAGGACGTCACTGACAAAGGCACCCATGCCCGACTCGGAGCCGGCGAGGTACTTCAGCTTTCCCGGGCTGCGTCGGATGGTGAACAGCTCCAGGTGGAGCGCGAACTCCTCCCGGTCCTCCATGGCGAAGGGGGCCTGGTGCCAGCCGGAAATATACGGGGTCGGCGGGGCTTCCGGGCCGAAGAGACGGTCGAAGCGGCGCAGCAGGTCGAGGTAGACGCGGGGGAACTCGGCGCGCTCGGCGTCGTCGAGCGCGACCAGGTCGGGGACGCGGCGTCTGGGGTAGAGGTGGACCTCGTACGGCCAGCGGGCGGCGTGGGGGACGAAGGCGAACCAGTGGTCGGCGTCGATGACGACGCGGCGGCCGTCGGCGCGCTCGTCGGCCAGGGTCGCGTCGAAGAGGTTGCCGCCGCCGGTGCGCCGCCGGTGCTCGGCCAGGGAGCGGAGCATCCGCTCGGTGACGGGCGTGACGTACGGGTAGCCGTAGATCTGGCCGTGGGGGTGGGCGAGGGTGACGCCGATCTCGGCGCCGCGGTTCTCGAAGCAGTAGACCTGACGGACGCCGGGGTGCAGCGCGAGTTCGGCGGTGCGGTCGGTCCAGGCGTGGAGGACGAGCGCGGCCTGGTCCTCGGTGAGGCCGGCGAACGACGCCTCGTGGTCGGGGGTGAAGCAGACCACCTCGCAGCGGCCCAGCTCGCCGGAGAAGGACGGGAAGCGGTTCTCGAACACCGCGACCTCGTAGCTGTCGGCGGGGATCTCGCTCAGCCGCTCGCCCTGGGAGGGGCACAGCGGGCACTGGTCGGCCGGCGGGTGGTAGGTGCGGGTCTGGCGGTGGGCGGCGTACCCGACGGACTCGCCGAGGAGGGGGTTGACCCGGACCTCGGAGGCGGAGGTGGCGGGCGGCAGGGGGCGGCGGTCGAGGGCGTCGCGGACCGCGTCGTCGTGGGAGTCGTAGTAGATCAGCTCACGGCCGTCCGCCAGCCGGGTCGTGGTCCTCTTCATCACCTGTCACCCTCGCCAGCCAACACAATCAAACATAATGAACCACGCGGGTTCAGGGTTCGTCAACGTGACAGCTCAGCGCCCCGCGACGGCCGGCGCACGGGGGGCCGGGGACCGAGGACGGCGGGGAGGGACGGGAGAGACGGGGGGAGAGAGGGAGGGAGACGGAGGGGAACGGAAGGGGACACGGGCGTCACGGGAGATGATCGAGGAGGCGGGTGCGGACCGCGAGCGCGGCGGCCTCCAGGCGGGAGGCCGCGCCGAGCTTGGTCAGCAGCCGCTGCACGTGGGTGCGGGCCGTGCTCGCCGCCACCCCGAGCCCCGCCGCGATGCTGCGGGTGTCCTCCCCCTCCACGATGCGCCGCAGCACGTCGGCCTCCCGCTCGGTGAGCAGGCCGGCGAGCCTCGCGCCCTCCGCGTCCGGCGCGTCGCGCGGGTGGAGCAGCTCGGCGAAGGCGTCGCGCAGCAGCTGCGGGGCCACGGCCGCCTCCCCCGCCCGCGCCTTCGCCATCGCCCGCTCCACCCCCTCGATCCGCTCGTCGTGCCGCACGTACCCGCGGGCTCCCGCGGCGAAGGCCGCCGCCACCCCCCGCGGGCACGGCACGGGACCGAGCACGACGACGGCCACCCGCGGCGCCTCGCGCCGGATCCTGGGCACCGGGTCCAGCGCGCCGACCTCCTCCGGCGCGGCCGAGCCGAGGAGCAGCACCTCGGGCTGCTTGGCGAGCGCCAGCTCCGCCGCGCGGGCCACGGGTGCCGCCGCTCCCAGCACCCGGTGACCGCGCACCCGGAGCGCCGAGGCCAGGGCCTCGGCCACCAGCCGCCTGTCGTCGACGACCACGACCCGCACGCTCATCACGCGCCCCGGGCCCTCACCGGAACGCGAGAATCGCTTCGCGCTGCTCCAGGTCGGGCTCGTAGAAGGCCTCGGTCAGCATCAGCAGGCTGTTCTCGTGCCACAGCAGGCCGAGCTCGAAGTAGTCGGTCGGGGATCCCGCGTACGACTCCTCCTCCGAGGCTCCGGGGTCGAGGTTCATCAGCGGTGTGGCCTCCTCCGTCGCCGGATCGATCGCCAGCACCATGCCGGGCTGCGTCGGGTCGTAGGCGTCGCGCTGGTACGCCAGGACCTTCCCGTCCAGGACGGTGAACGGCCTGATCTCCAGGGCCGAGCCGTTCGGCGGCGCGCCGCCGTCCGCCGTCATCGGCTCCACCTCGTACAGCGGCTGGCCGCTGCTCAGCTCGAAGGCGACCACGGACGTCGGCATGCCCGTGTCGGCACCGGCCAGGTACAGGAAGCCGTCGTGGACCACCGACATCCGGCAGTCGTTGAAGGTGTTGACCTGGCAGGGCGACTTGAAGCGGTCGATGTCGTAGTCCAGGACGTGGGATATCTCCTGGTGGTTGTCGTCGACGACGAGGATGGACTCCTGCTCGAGGTCGTCGTCGAGCCAGGCGGTGATGACGAGCGGCTCGATGGAGACGACCGACTTCACGGCCAGCTCCTTGTTCTCGTACTCCGGGCCGTACTCCCACTCCCACTGGACGTCGCCGGCCTCGTTGGTGGCGCGGATGGCGCCGCCCTCGTCGCCGAGGAACCCGCACTGGCGGTGCGAGACGAACATCTCGTCGATCACGACGTACGCGACCTCGGGGCAGTCCTCCTCCGAGGACTGCTCGAAGATCTGGGCGCCCTCGCTGATGCTGTACCCGGCGCCGCCGGTGCCCCATCCGACGAGCACGGTGTCACCGAGGATCGCCGGGTACGTCGTGTCGGTGAGGTACCCGCCGATGGCGTCGAGGTCGAGGTTGATCGTGGTGACCTCCGTGCCCTCGGCGATGTCGATGACCGTCAGCACCTCACAGTCGCGGCCCTGGAGCACCGCGATGCGGTTCTCCGAGGCCGTGGGAGAGGCGTTGCAGTCGCCCCCGCTCAGCTGGAGGGGGACGGACCACACCTCCTCGCCGCCCTCCAGGCTGAACGCGGTGATCGCGTCGTCCATCGTGCGGACGACGGTGTCGCCGCTGATCCAGGAGCCGCGCGCCCCGAGGATGATCTCCTCGGCGGTGGGCTCCATGCCCGGGACGGACCAGGCGAGCGCGGCGTCGATCGCCTCGGTGGGCAGGCCGCCTCCGCCCTCGCCACCGCCGCCGGGGTTCTGCTCACCGCCCCCGTTCTCCCCGTCTTCGCCCCGCTCGCCCTCGGCCGTGGGGGAGCCGTCGTCGCCGGAGATCAGGACGACGGCGCCGACGGCGGCGAGGACCACGGCCGTCACGGCCGCGACGATGACCATGAGCCGCGTGTTCATCCCGCGCCGCGGGCCGCCGGGGGGCGGCATGCCGGGCATGCCGGGGTGACCCGGGGGCTGGCCCCAGCCCGGCTGGCCGGGCGGCGGCGTGACCGCTCCCGGCGCGTACGGGCCCGGCCCGGTCGGGGTGGCGAAGCCGGCCGTGGACGCGCCGGGCGGCGGCACGGGGGCGCCGGGCGGCGGCCCGGGCGGTGGCGGGGCCGCGGGGGCCCCGGGGGGCGGCGGCTGCTGGGGATAGCCGTACGGCGGCTGCCCCGCCGCCGGGGGCTGCGGCGGGCCGCCGGGCTGCGTCTGCGGATACCCGTACCCGGGCTGACCGGGCTGACCGGCCGGAGGCAGCGGCGGAGCCGAGGGTGGCGTGCCGGGGGCGGGCGGCGGCGAGGGCGGGCCGAATCCTCCCGGCTGCGGCTGGCCGGCTGGCTGACCGGGAGGTTGGTTCGGCGGTGGTGGCGGCTGTGACATGGCTTCCCCTGGCCCGGCGTGATCGCGGAAGCGACCACTGCGATCACGTGATTGGTGAGCAAAGCTCTTTTTACCACCGGACTCTGACAGTGTCCGGTGTGGTTCCGCCCGGCGGACGGCCGTGACCGCATAGCAACCGCAGCGAGACCGCCGTCAGACCGGCGTCAGGCCGCTGTCAGTCCGCCGTCAGACCGCCGTCAGACCGCCGCGTCCTCCGCGACCTCCAGCCAGCGCGTCTCCAACTGTTCGCGTTCCTTCGCGAGTTCGCGCAGGCGGGCGTCGAGGCCGGCGACGTGCTGGAAGTCGGTGGCGTGCTCGGCCATCTCCTGGTGGAGCGCGCTCTCCTGCTCGCCCAGCCGGTCGAGTTGCCGCTCGATGCGCTGGATCTCCTTCTGGGCGGCCCGCCGCTGCGCGGCCGACCTCGGCGCGGCGGCGGACCCCTCACCCCCGTCGCCGCCGTCCTGCCGGCCCTGCCCGCCCTGCTGCCGTTGCGGAGCCTGCTGGGAGGGCTGCGGGGAGGCGCCGCGGGTCTGCTGGGCACGGCGTTCGAGGTACTCGTCGACGCCGCGCGGCAGCATCCGCAACGAGCCGTCGCCGAGCAGCGCGTACACGCGGTCGGTGACGCGCTCCACGAAGTACCGGTCGTGGCTGATGACCACGAGCGACCCCGGCCAGCCGTCGAGCAGGTCCTCCAGCTGCGTGAGCGTCTCGATGTCGAGGTCGTTGGTGGGCTCGTCGAGGATCAGGACGTTCGGCTCGTCCATCAGCAGGCGCAGGATCTGGAGGCGACGGCGCTCGCCGCCCGAGAGGTCGCCCACGGGCGTCCACTGCCGTTCGGGGCCGAAGCCGAGCCGCTCGCAGAGCTGCGAGGCCGTCATCTCCCGGCCCCTGCCGAGCTCCACGCGGGCGCGGACCCGCTCGACGGCCTGCAACACCCGCCAGGTGGGGTCGAGTTCCGTGACGTCCTGCGAGAGGTGCGCCAGCCGCACGGTCCTGCCGACCGTGATGCGTCCGGCCGGCGGCTGGGCGTCGTCGGTCGCTGCGTCGGCCATGGCCCGCACCAGCGACGTCTTGCCCGAGCCGTTGACCCCGACCAGGCCGACGCGGTCGCCGGGCCCGAGCTGCCAGGTGAGGCGGGTCAGCAGTTCCCGGGCGCCCGGGGCGTCGCCGGCGCGGAGGGTGACGTCCTCCAGGTCGATGACGGTCCTGCCCAGGCGGGCGCTGGCGAAGCGCACCAGCTCGGCCCGGTCGCGGGGCGCCGGCACGTCGGCGATCAGGGCGTTCGCCGCCTCGATCCTGAAGCGGGGCTTGCTGGTGCGGGCCGGGGCGCCGCGCCGCAGCCAGGCCAGCTCCTTGCGGACGAGGTTCTGCCGCTTCGTCTCGGTGTCCGCGGCGACGCGCTGGCGCTCGGCGCGGGCGAAGACGTAGTCGCTGTACCCGCCGTCGTAGGTGTGGACGACGCCGCGCTGCACGTCCCACATGCGGGTGCAGACCTGGTCGAGGAACCAGCGGTCGTGTGTGACGACGACGAGGGCGGAGCGGCGGGCCCGCAGGTGCTCGGCGAGCCAGGAGATGCCCTCGATGTCGAGGTGGTTGGTGGGCTCGTCGAGGACGATCAGGTCCTGCTCGGCGATCAGCAGGGCGGCCAGCGCGACGCGGCGGCGCTCGCCGCCGGACAGGGGCGCGATGACGGTGTCGAGCCCGTCGGGGAAGCCCGGGAGGTCGAGGCCGCCGAAGAGGCCCGTGAGGACGTCCCTGACGCGGGCCTCGCCGGCCCACTCGTGGTCGGCGAGGTCGCCGAGCACGGCCTCGCGGATGGTGGCGGCCGGGTCGAGGCTGTCGCCCTGGGTGAGGACGCCGAGGCGCAGGCCGCTGGTGTGGGTGACGCGGCCCGCGTCGGGTTCCAGCTGGCGGGTCAGCACGGTGATGAGCGTCGTCTTGCCGTCGCCGTTGCGGCCGACGACACCGATGCGGTCCCCCTCGGCGACGCCGAGCGAGACCCGGTCGAGGACGGCGCGGGTGCCGTACTCCTTGGTGACGGTCTCCAGGCTGACCAGGTTCTTCCCGGAAGCTTCAGGCATGGGTACCGATCGTAGTGGGGCCGGGAGCGGGGGCCGTCGTCACGCGGGCCGAGCGGCAGGTGCCGGAGTCCGCCAGCCGGGCCGCGACGGCGCGGGCGGCGTCGGCGTCGGCCACGAGGAAGGCGCAGGTGGGTCCGGAGCCCGAGACCAGGCCGGCCAGGGCTCCCGCGGCGCGGCCGGCGGCGAGGGTGTCGGCGAGGGCGGGGCGCAGGGAGAGGGCGGCGGGCTGGAGGTCGTTGGCGGCCGGGAGGCGGGCGGCGAGGGCGGCGGCGTCGCCGTCGCGGAGCGCGGCGAGCAGGACCGGGTCGGGGCGCGGCTCGTGGGCCGCGCCCGCGGCGGGCTCGGCGGCGGGCTGGCCGGCGGGCTCGGCGGCGGCGCGGAGGCGGTCGCACTCGCGGTAGACGGCGGGCGTGGACAGGCCGCCGTCGGCGACGGCGAACACCCAGTGGAACGTCCCGGCGACCGGCAGCGGGGTGAGCCGCTCGCCGCGCCCCTGGCCGAGGGCGGCGCCGCCCAGCAGGCAGAACGGGACGTCGGAGCCGAGGCGGGAGGCCAGCGCGTGCAGCTCCTCGGCCGGCGTGGCGGTGCCCCACAGCGCGTCGCAGGCCAGCAGGGCGCCGGCGGCGTCGGCGCTGCCGCCGGCCATGCCGCCCGCGACGGGGATGTCCTTGGCGATGTGGAGGTCGACGTCGGGGGTGGGCAGTCCGTGGTGGGCGGCGAGCAGCGCGGCGGCGCGGGCGGCGAGGTTGCTGTCGTCGAGGGGGACGGCATCGGCGTCGGGGCCCTCACAGGCGAGGCGGATGCCGGTCCCCGGCGGGGCCGGGGCGGCGGTGACGTCGTCGTGGAGGGCCACGGCGAGGAAGACGTTGGCCAGCTCGTGGAAGCCGTCGGGGCCGGGCGGCCCGACGGCGAGCTGCACGTTGACCTTGGCGGGGACGCGGACGGTGACGGCGGGGGCCTCGGGCGCGGCGGGCAACGGCGGGTCCTCCGGGTCGGTCAGGACGGGTCGGTCAGGACGGGTCGGTCAGGACGGGTCGGGGTCGGGACGGCGACGGCGCGGGGCGGCGGCCGGTGGGGAGGGCCGCGCCTCGGCGAGCCGGGCGAAGTCGTGCACGGTCAGGGACTCGCCCCTGGCCTGCGGCGAGACGCCCGCGGCGGCGCAGGCCGCCTCGGCCGCGGCCGGCGACCCCGCCCAGCCGGCGAGGGCAGCCCGCAGCGTCTTGCGGCGCTGCGCGAACGCGGCGTCGACCACGGCGAAGACCTCGGCGCGGCCGGCGGTGGTGGCGGGCGGCTCGCGGCGGGTGAGGGAGACGAGGGCGGAGTCGACGTTGGGCTGGGGCCAGAACACGGTGCGGCCCACGGCGCCGGCACGGCGCGCCTCGGCGTACCAGGCGGCCTTCACGGTGGGCACGCCGTAGGACTTGGTGCCGGGGGAGGCGGAGAGCCGGTCGGCCACCTCGGACTGGACCATCACGAGGGCCCGCCTCAGGGACGGGAGCCCTTCGAGGAGGTGGAGGAGGACCGGGACGGCGACGTTGTAGGGAAGGTTCGCGACGAGGGCGTCGGGGGGCGGGCCCGGCAGCTCGTCGGGGGTCAGCCGCAGCGCGTCGGCGTGGACCAGGGTGAAACGGTCGGTGAGGTGCGGCAGGCGCGCCGCCAGGGTGGCGGGCAGCGCGGCGGCGAGGGTGTCGTCGATCTCGACGGCGGTCAGGTGGCGGGCGCGCGGCAGCAGCGCCAGCGTCAGCGAGCCGAGGCCGGGGCCGACCTCCAGCACCGTGTCTTGCTCGCCGACCTCGGCGGCGCGGGCGATGCGGCGGATGGTGTTGGCGTCGGTGACGAAGTTCTGGCCGAGCTGCTTGGTGGGCCGCAGGCGCAGGGCGGCGGCGAGGGCGCGGACGTCGCCGGGGCCGAGCAGCCGGTCGTCGGCCGGGGCGTCGGACGAGCTGCCGGAGAAGCTGCCGGGGGCGCTGCCGGAGGGGGCGTCTTCGGGGTTCACGGTGGCGGTGGTGGTCGCGGCGGCCGCGTCAGCCGAAGGCACGGTCGGTGTTGGCGGCGAGGTGGCGGGCGAGCTCGTCCTCCGACAGGCCCTTCACCACGGCCATGGCGCGCACCGTGACGGGGATGAGGTACGGCGCGTTGGGCCGGCCGCGGAACGGGGCGGGGGTGAGGAACGGGGCGTCGGTCTCGACGAGCAGCAGCTCCGGCGGGGCGACGGCGAGCGCGTCGCGCAGCGGCTGGGCGGAGGCGAAGGTGACGTTCCCCGCGAAGGACATGAAGTACCCGGCGGCGGCGCAGGTCTCGGCCATGGCGGCGTCGCCGGAGAAGCAGTGGAAGACGGTGCGCCGCGGGGCGCCCTCCTCCTCCAGGATGCGCAGCACGTCGGCGTGGGCTTCGCGGTCGTGGATGACGAGGGTCTTGTCCAGCTCCTTCGCCAGCCGGATGTGCTCCCGGAAGGAACGCTGCTGGACGGCGACGCCCTCGGGCCCGGTGCGGAAGTAGTCCAGGCCCGTCTCGCCGAGGGCGGCGACCTGCGGCAACGCGGCCAGCTCCGCGATCTCGGCGAGCGCGGCGTCCAGCGCCGCGGGGCCCTCCTCGGCCGCCAGGCGGGGCGCCTCGTTGGGATGGAGCGCGACGGCCGCCGTGACGGCCTCGTGCTCGGCGGCGATCTTGGCGGCCCACCGGGCGCGCGGCACGTCGCAGCCGATCTGCACGACGCGGGTGACGCCGACGGCGGCGGCGCGCTCCAGCGCCTCCTCCACGCTGGTGCCCGACCGGTCCTGCTGCATGTCGAGGTGGGTGTGGGAGTCGGCCACCGGCACGGCGAGCGGCTCGGGCGGCGGCGGCAGGACCGTCTCAAGGGACCTGGCCTTGGCGGACTTGGGCATACGCCCGATCCTAAGGGCTCAGCCCTCAGCGCCTCGCGACACCGCCCGTGGCCCGCTCGGCGGCGGCCACGAGGCCGGAGCGGATCACCCGCACCCTGGTCCCCTCGCAGGCCGGGCAGCGGGGGTGGGTGAGCGGGGAGGGCACCGGGCGGCCGCCGGCGAGGTACCGCACGAGCGGGGGCCCGTCGGGGTGCTCGGGGTCGGTCTGGTGCTGGATCGCGTACTCCTGCTCCCAGCCACGGCCGCAGCTGAGACAGGCGAAGGCGTACGCCTCGTGTGCCGTGGCGGGGCCGCTGCCGTCCTTGGTCACCATCGCCGACCTCCTGACGAGGAGGAGAGGTCCCCGTGGACCCGTCGCTCCGTCGCACGCGTCGCGTTCAGTCCGTCGTGCGGAGCGCCCGTGAGAACCCCACGGACCCCGCCGCCCTACGTACCGCTATCACCACTATCGCCGCTTTTGTCGCATCAGCGTCATTCTAGTCGCCCTCCGCCCGGCCGACCGGGCGGCTCTCGTCGGGGGCCTCGCCGGACGCCCCGTCCTTCGCCGCGACGACCGCGTCGTAGACCTGCCGCTTCGGCAGGCCGGCGTCGCGCGCCACGGCGGCGATGGCCTCCTTGCGCCGCTCCCCCGCCGCCTCGCGGGCGGCGACGCGGCGGGCCAGCTCGGCGCCGTCGGGCCGCTCACGCGGCTCGGCGGCCGGCTCCGCACCCGCCACCACCAGCAGGCGCTCCTCCCGCCCCGCCGCGCTCCCGCCGACGGCGTCGGCGTCGTCGGCCGCGTCGGCGTCGGCGCCTGCGGCCAGGTCCGCCAGCGTGCCGCGCCACACGGCGCGCGCCTCCGGGCCGCACACCGTCGCCCGGCGCTTCCCTCCCAGGCCCTCCGCCACGGCCCCGAGCGTCTCGGGCAGCCGCCCGGCCGGCACGTGGAAGACGAGGGTGCGCGGATCACGGGCCACCTCGGCCAGCCGCGCCGCCCGCTCCGTCGCGCCGGACGGCAGCGTTCCCTCCACGCAGAACCGGTCGACGGGCAGCCCCGACACCGCCAGCGCGGTGACCGCCGGCGAGGGCCAGGGCACGGCCGTGACCCGGGCGCCTGCCGCCACGGCCGCCGCGACGAGCCGGTGCCGGCCGCCGCTCGCCCACGGCACGGCCGAGGGGGACCCGGCGTCGGTGAGCAGCAGCACGCGCGCGCCGCGCCGCAACGCGCCGAGCACCTCGGGCGCGCCCGTGTCCTCCTCCGCCTCGCCGTACGCCACCACGCGCCCCGTCAGCGGCACGTCCAGGGCCCGCGCCAGCTCCCGCAGCAGCTCGGGGTCGCCGGCCACGACGTCGGCCGCGGCGAGCTCCTCGCCCAGCCGGGCCGGCGCGCCGCCCGCGTCCCCGGCCGGACGTCCGGCCAGCACCAGCACACCCGGCGCGTCCGCCGTGCCGCTCACATCCCCGCTCACGTCCGCGCTCCCGGCGAGGTGCTCCCCCGCCCTGCCCGCGGGGTCGTCGGCGAGGTCGTCGGTGAGGTCGTCGCTGGGGTGATCCAGGGGCTCGTCCATGAGGTCATCGTGGCAGCCCACCGGTCGACGGCCCGTCGGATGCAAGGATGGCCCGCGTGAGGAGCAGCCAGACCGTGAGCGACGCCCCACCAGGACCCGACCTGCCGCCCCCCGCCGAGAGCCCGGCGACCGACTGGCAGCAGCGGCTGCGGCACTTCGGCCACGTCCCCCGGCGCGGCGCCGGCGTCCGTCAGCGGCTGGTGCCGCCGTTTCCCGAGCCCGGCACCCGCATGTGGGCCTACCTCGGCTTCGCCCCCCGCGCCGCCGAGCGGCTGGCCCGCGCGATGGGCTGGATCGGGCCGCTGCTGGTGGCGCTGCTCGCCGGCGCCCTGCGCTTCACCCGCCTCGGCTCGCCGAACGCCGTGATATTCGACGAGACGTACTACGCGAAGGACGCCTGGTCACTCCTGAAGGCCGGGTACGAGACCGAGTGGGCCGACGACGCCGACGAGCGCATCATCGCCGGCGCCACGCCGTTCGACGAGGCCGCCGCGTACGTCGTCCACCCCCCGGCCGGCAAGTGGGTCATCGCGCTGGGCGAGTGGATGTTCGGGCTGACGCCCTTCGGCTGGCGGTTCATGGTCGCCCTGCTGGGCACCCTGTCGGTCCTGATGCTCTGCCGCATCGGGCGGCGCCTGTTCCGCTCCACGGTGCTGGGCTGCCTGGCCGGGGCCCTCCTGGCCGTGGACGGGCTGCACTTCGTGATGAGCCGCACGGCGCTGCTCGACCTGGTGCTGATGTTCTGGCTGCTGGCCGCGTTCGGCTGCCTGCTCGTCGACCGCGACCGCTCCCGCGCCCGGCTGGCCGACGCCCTGCCCGCGAGCGAGGACGGCGTGCTGCGGCCCGACGACGCCACCGGCTCCGGGCTGGGCCTGGGGTGGCGGCCCTGGCGGATCGCCGCGGGCGTCTGCCTGGGCCTGGCCTGCGCCACCAAGTGGAACGGGCTGTACGTGCTGGCCGCGTTCGGCGTCCTCACCGTGCTGTGGGACGCCGCCGCCCGCCGCACCGCCGGCGCCCGGCGGCCGTACCGCGCGATGCTGCGGCGGGACGCGCTGCCGGCCTTCTGCTCGATGGTCCCGGTGGCGGTGGCGACGTACGTGGCCTCCTTCGCCGGCTGGTTCGCCACCTCCGGCGGCTACTACCGCGACTGGGCCGCCCACCACGACCAGGACAGCTCGCTGTCGTGGATCCCGGAGCCGGTGCGCAGCCTGTGGCACTACCAGACCGAGGTCTACGACTTCCACGTCGGCCTCACCTCGGAGCACTCCTACGAGTCCAACCCGTTCAGCTGGCTGGTGGCCGCCCGCCCGGTGACGTACTACTACACCTCCGCGGAACCCGGCGAGTCCGGCTGCGGCTACGCCAGCGGCTGCGCCAGCGAGGTGCTGGCGCTGGGCACGCCGCTGCTGTGGTGGACGGCCTGCGCCGCGCTCGTGTACGCCTGCTACCGCTGGCTGCTGCGGCGCGACTGGCGCGCCGGCGCGGTGCTGTGCGCGGTGGCCGCCGGGTACCTGCCCTGGTTCATGTACCAGGAGCGCACCATCTTCTACTTCTACGCGGTGGTGCTGACGCCGTTCCTCTGCCTGGCGGTGACGCTGCTGATCGGCGCGCTCCTCGGCCCGCCGGGCTGCGCCGAGCGGCGGCGCGCGGTCGGCATCGTGGCGGCCGGGGTGCTGGTGCTGCTGATCGCCTGGAACTTCATCTACTTCTATCCGATCTACACCGGCGTCGAGCTCCCCAAGGACGCCTGGCGCGCCCGGATGTGGCTCGACTCCTGGGTTTGACCCGAAGGTGATCCAACCGCGTCCTGGAGAGGGGGTGGGTTGTCGGCCCCAGCCGGTAGGCTGCCGATCGCCAGGACATTGCTGAGAGTTAACGAGCAGTTGCGGGATTGTGGTGACAGGGACAAGGGGTAGGACCCGGGCGCGGTCGTGGGCGCGCTCGCGGACGCCGGGTCAGCCGATGGACACGCGGCGGCTCGCCGTGCTCGGCGGGGTGTCCGTGGCGGTGGTCACGGTCGTCGGATTCGGCACGTTCAGCCTGCTGGGAAGCGATTCCGACGGTGGGGATCGCGGCGGCGTGGCGGCCAGCGAGGACGGTGCGCCCGGCGAGCGGGATCCCGAGGACGAGGTCCAGGCTCCCACCGAGGAGGAGGTGCGCGAGACCGCCACCGCCTTCCTCGACGCCTGGGCCGCGGGCGACGCGCGGCGCGCCTCCTCCCTCACCGACGACCCGGCGGCGGCCCGGCGGGCCCTCACCACGCTCGCCGACTCGGCCCCGTTCTCCTCGCTGGAGCTGACCCCGGCCGAGCCGGGTGGCACCCGGACGGGCGGTTCGGTGCCGTTCTCCGTTGACGCGGTCGTGGAGTTCGAGGACGGGGGCGAGACGCGGCAGGCGCCGTGGGCGTACGAGACGGAGCTGAGCGTCGTGCGCGAGGAGGCCGGCGGGCCGGCCGTCGTGCGCTGGGAGCCGTCCGTGCTCCATCCGCGGCTCGAGGAGGGGCAGCGCGTCGAGGTGGGGCCGGTCAGCGAGCTGCCTCCGGTGGAGGTGCTCGACCGGGACGGCGAGGTGCTGAGCGTCGAGGACCACCCGACGCTCGCCGGCGTCGTCGCGGACCTGCGGGAGCGGTACGCGGAGGAGGCGGGCGGCAGCCCCGGCGCCGAGCTGCGCATCGTGGACGGGGAGGGCGAGCGGGTCGAGCGCCTGATGGAGCTGGCCGAGCCCAGCACGGGCCAGGTCCCGACGACGATCGACGCGGCCTTGCAGCGGGCCGCCGAGGAGGCGGTCGCGGGCGCGGACGGGGAGACGGCGGCGCTGGTCGCGGTCCAGCCGAGCACGGGCGCGATCCTCGCGGTGGCGAACAAGCCGGCCGACGGCTTCGACACCGCGTTGCAGGGCTCGTACGCCCCCGGCTCCACGTTCAAGGTCGTCAGCTCCTCGCTGCTGATCCAGGAGGGCCTGGCCTCGGCCGGCGAGCCGCACCCGTGCCCGAAGGAGTTCGAGTTCGGCGGCTGGCCCTTCCACAACGACGACCGTTTCGAGATCGAGGACGGCACCTTCACCGACTCCTTCACCGCCTCGTGCAACACCGCCTTCATCAGCCAGGCGCCCGAGCTGGAGGACGCCTCGCTCGGCGACCACGCGCGGGAGGTCTTCGGCCTCGGCCTGACCTGGCAGGTCGGGGTGGCGACGATGGACGGCGCGGTGCCGACGCAGTCGGACGCGCAGATGGCGGCCTCGCTGATCGGCCAGGGCGGCGTCCGGATGAACCCCCTCACCATGGCCTCCGTCTCCGCCACCGTGAAGAACGGCTCCTTCCTCCAGCCGTACCTGGTGCCGCCCTCGTTCGACGGGCGGGAGCTGGCGCAGGCCGCCGGCAGCCTCGACCCGGCGGCGGCGGCCGAGCTGCGCGGGCTGATGAACGCCACGGCCGGCTGGGGCACCGCGGCCGAGGCGATGGCGGGCGTGCCGGGCGACGTGGGGGCCAAGACCGGCTCGGCCGAGGTGGACGGCCAGCGGAAGCCGAACGCCTGGTTCACCGCGTACCGCGACGACCTCGCCGTCGCGGCGGTGGTCCCGAACTCCGGGCACGGGGGCGAGTTCGCCGGCCCCGTGGTGGCGGAGGTGTTGCGCGCCGCTCCCTGATCCCCTGGATTACGGGACAGCCCTCAGGGCAGGCGCCCTGAGGGCTGCTGCACCCCGCACCATGAGTCGCCCACGACAGGCGTTAATGTGTGCAGGTGTGAAGTCGGCGTGAAGAAGGAGCGAGCCATGCGGGACATCGCGGTGTTCAGCGGCAGTGCCCACCCGGAGCTCGCCGCCGAGGTCTGCGACCATCTCGGGGTGCCGCTGCGGCCCAGCAGGGTGGATCGTTTCGCCAACGACTGCCTCCAGGTGCAGCTGGAGGCCAACTGTCGCGAGCGCGACGTCTATCTGATCCAGCCGCTGGTGCGGCCGGTCCAGGAGCACCTCGTCGAGCTGCTGTTGATGCTCGACGCGGCCCGTGGCGCCTCGGCCGCGCGGACCACCGTCGTGATGCCGCACTACTCCTACGCGCGGTCCGACAAGAAGGACGCGCCGCGCATCTCCATCGGCGGCCGGCTGATCGCCGACCTGATGGTGACGGCCGGCGCCGACCGCGTGCTGGCCATGACGCTGCACTCGCCGCAGGTCCACGGCTTCTTCTCCATCCCGGTGGACCACCTGCACGCGCTGAACGAGCTGGCGGCGCACTTCCGCGCCCAGGACCTGAGCAACGCGGTCGTGGTCTCGCCGGACCTGGGGAACGCGAAGGAGGCGGCGGCGTTCGCCCGGCTGCTCGGCGTCCCGGTGGCGGCCGGCGCCAAGCAGCGCTTCAGCGACGACCGGGTGAGCATCAGCTCGGTGATCGGGGAGGTCGCGGGGCGGGACGTCATCGTCCTCGACGACGAGATCGCCAAGGGATCCACCGTGTTGGAGCTGCTGGAGCGGCTGCGGGAGCTCGGCGTCGCCTCGGTGAGGATCGCGTGCACGCACGGCCTGTTCGCGGGCGGCGCGCTGAAGCGGCTGTCCTCCGAGCCCGACGTGCGCGAGATCGTCTGCACCAACACCGTGCCGATAGCCCCCGAGGAGCGGGAGGGCGCGGAGAAGCTGCGTGTGCTGTCCATCGCTCCCGCGCTGGCCGAGGCGATGCGCCGCATCCACAACGGCGAGTCAGTCAGCGCCCTCTTCGACCGGCCGCCGGACTGACCCGGCGCCGGGCGCGGCACCCGCCGCCGGCACGCCTCCCGCGCCCGGCGCGGGCACGCTGAAGCCGTAGGGCAGCTCCAGGCGGTGGCGACGCAGCAGCGCGGCGTCGGCCAACAGCTCGTGGGTGGGCCCGTCGGCGGCGACGACGCCCTCGCTGAGGACGACGGACCGCGGGCACAGCTCCGCGGCGTACGGCAGGTCGTGCGTGACCATGAGGACGGTCAGGCCGTCCAACGACCGCAGCACGTCGGCGAGTTCGCGGCGGGCGGCCGGGTCGAGGTTGGCCGAGGGCTCGTCGAGGACGAGGATCTCCGGCTCGGAGGCGAGCACGGTGGCCACGGCGACGCGGCGGCGCTGCCCGAAGGACAGGTGGTGCGGGGGCCGCTCGGCGTACGCGGCCATGCCGACCCGTTCGAGGGCGGTGGCGACCCGGGCGTCGAGTTCGGCGCCGCGCAGCCCCGCGTTGGCCGGCCCGAACGCCACGTCCTCCCGCACGGTCGGCATGAACAGCTGGTCGTCCGGGTCCTGGAAGACGATGCCGACGCGGCGCCGCGCCTCGGCGAGACTGTCCGCGTCCGGGCCGACGGCGAGCCCACCGACGCGGACGCCGCCGGCGGCGGGGGTGAGGACGCCGTTGAGGTGGAGGACGAGGGTGGTCTTGCCGGCGCCGTTGGGGCCGAGCAGGGCGACGCGCTCGCCGCGCGCGATCGTCAGATCCACGCCGAAGAGGGCCTGGTGCCCGTCGGGGTAGGCGTAGGCGAGCCCGGAGACCTCCAGGGAGGGCGGCGTGGCGGGCGTGGCGGGCGCGGCGTCGGTCACAGCGTCCATCCCAGCACACAGACGGCGAGCGCGGCGGCCGGGAGGGCGGCGGCCCCCGTCCACTGGGCGCGGCTCGCGGTGGCGCGGTCGATCGCCGGCAGGCTGCCGGCGTAGCCCCGGCTGAGCATGGCCAGGTGGACGCGTTCGCCCCGCTCGTAGGCGCGGATGAACAACGCGCCCGCGGTCTTCGCGAGCACGGCCCAGTGCCGTGGCCCGCGCGCGGTGAAGCCGCGGGAGACGCGGGCGATCCGCATCCGGCGCAGCTCGTCGGCGATGACGTCGGCGTAGCGGACCATGAAGGTGGCGATCTGCACCAGCAACGGGGGCAGCCGCAGCCGCTGGAGGCCGAGGAGGAGCTGGCGGACCTCGGTGGTGGCGGCCAGCAGCAGGGCGGCGAGGACGCCGAGCGTCCCCTTGGCGAGGATGTTCCACGCGCTCCACAGCCCGGACTCGCTCAGGCTCACGCCGAGCACGGTGGTGCGGGGCCCCTCGGCGACGAGGGGCAGCAGCACCGCGAAGGCCAGGAACGGCACCTCGATCAGCATCCGCCGCAGCAGGAAGCCGGGCGGTACCCGGGCGGCCACGGCCACGCCGGCCAGCAGCGCGGCGTGGCAGCCGAAGGCCCACACCGCCTCGCGGGGCGTGGCGACGACGAGGAGGACGAAGGCGACGAGGGCGGTCAGCTTGCAGTGCGCGGGCAGGGCGTGCACGACGCTGTCGCCGGGGCGGTGGGCGCGTTCCAGGACGCCGCCGCGCGTGGCGGCTGCGTCGCGGTGGCGGTGGCGGGGCGAGGAACGCGCGTGCCCGGCGCCGAGCACGACGCGTCGGGGGGCGCTGGCCGGGCCCGCGACGCCCCGCCCCGTCGCGGGCGGGGCCGGCGGCTCGCGGTCAGACACGCTCGGTCTCGTCGCGGTCCGGGGCGGTGCGGCGGCGGGCGGCGAGGAAGAGGCCCGAGCCGACGGCGAGGGTGACGGCGACGCCCGCGGTGCCCGCCAGGGCGATGGACAGGCGCTCGTTGTCGACGTTCTCCACGCCGTAGTCGGCGAGCGGCGAGTCGGCGAGGTCGTGCTCGCGCGCCTCCTCGGCGATGCCCTCGTCGGTGGCGACCCGCTCCAGGCCGTCGGGTTCGGCGGAGGCGTAGAAGCTGACGAACGTGGCGCAGACCAGGGTCGTCACCAGGCCGCCCACCCACAGGGGGCGCAGCGGGCGCCGGCCACCGGGCGTCGCCGCCGGCCCGGCGGCAGGCTCGGCGTTCGGCTCGGCGGCGGGAGCGCCGCGGATCTCCAGCCGCGGCCGGGAGACGTCGCGGGCCGCGTACACGAGGTCGGGCCGGACGGCGAGGACCGCGCCCACGGTGGCGGTCGTGATGGCCGCCTCCCCGATGCCGATGAGCAGGTGCACCCCGGTCATGGCGGCCAGCACCCGCCCCAGCGAGACGTCGGCCGTGCCGCCGATCGCATAGAGCCCGGTGAAGGCGATCGCGGAGGCCGGCACGGACAGGAACGCGGCGGCGAAGGTGGCCACGCCGACCGCGCCGGGCCCGCGCGGCAGGACGCGCAGCAGGCCGCGGAAGACGACGTAGGCCACGACGACGGTGACCACGCCCATGAGCGTGATGTTGGTGCCCAGGGCGGTGAGGCCGCCGTCGGCGAAGAGCAACGCCTGCATCAGCAGCACCACGGCCAGACAGAGCACCCCCGTGTACGGCCCGACGAGGATCGCCGCCAGGGCTCCTCCCAGCAGGTGGCCGCTGGTGCCGGCCGCCACGGGGAAGTTCAGCATCTGCACGGCGAAGACGAACGCGGAGACGAGGCCGGCCAGCGGCGCGGTGCGCTCGGCCAACTCGGTGCGCGCGCCGCGCAGGCAGCCCGCGACGGCGACGGCGGCGACGGCTCCGGTGGCGACGGAGACCGGGGCGTTGAGGAATCCATCGGGGACGTGCATGGGTGGGCGCTCGCTTCCTGGTCGGAGCGGTCGGCGGTTCGCGGTTCGCGGTTCGCGGTTCGGCAGTTCGGCAGTTCGGCGGTGGAGCGCTTCGGAGCTTCGTCGCTTCCGGCGGCCAGGATCAACCGTCCGATGATAATCCCTTCTTGCAAGTGATGTGCAAGAGCAAGGGACAGCCAGCTACGCGGATCCGGACAGCGAAGAGCCCGGCCCCCCGGGCCGCCGTGGTGGCGGACCCGGGGGGCCGGGCTTCCCTCGGACCCTCGTGGGATCCCCTGGGTGGGGCGGGCGGGATCAGCCCACCGGCTCGGGCTCGCGCTCGCGCTTGACGGAGCCGCCTCCCTGGCCCTTGTCCTGCTCCTTGAGGTACCGCTCCAGGGACTCGCCCTCGACGTCGACGTTCGGCAGGATCCGGTCCAGC
This sequence comes from Streptomyces sp. 4N509B, assembly GCF_052245655.1. Taxonomy (NCBI): domain Bacteria; kingdom Bacillati; phylum Actinomycetota; class Actinomycetes; order Kitasatosporales; family Streptomycetaceae; genus Streptomyces; species Streptomyces sp. 4N509B. The sequence goes on along the minus strand of NZ_JBQQBZ010000013.1, from coordinate 77,085 downwards.
CAGCGCGGCAGCGCCCACGCCCGCTCGCCGACCAGGCCCATCACGGCCGGGACGACGATCATGCGGACGACGAACGCGTCGAGCAACACCGCCGCGCCCAGGCCGAGACCCATCATCTTGATCATCGAGTCAGCGCTCACGGCCGCGAAGGCCGCGAAGACGCTGATCATGATCAGCGCCGCCGCCGTGACGACGCGGGCGTTGAGGTTGAAGCCGGTGACCACGGACTGCTTGGCCCCCTCGCCGTGGACGTGGGCCTCACGCATCCGCGTGACGAGGAAGACCTCGTAGTCCATCGCGAGTCCGAAGATCATGCCGACCATGAAGATCGGCATCATGCTCATGATCGGACCGGTCTCCTCGACCCCGATCAGCGACGCTCCCCAGCCGTTCTGGAAGACCGCCACGACGACGCCGAGCGCGGCCAGCACGGAGAAGAGGAAGCCGAGCGCCGCCTTCAGCGGCACCAGGAGCGAGCGGAAGACGATGACCAGCAGGATGAACGCCAGTCCGACGACGATCGCGAGGTACGGCACGAGCGCGTCGTTCATCACCTGGGAGAAGTCGATGTTGCTGGCGGCCATGCCCGCGACCAGCACCTCGGCGCCCGTCTCCTGCTCGACGATCGGCACGATCTCGTCACGGATGTGCTCCACCAGCTCGGCGGTGGCCTGGTCGGCGGGCCCGGTGGCCGGGAAGGCGAACATCTGCGCGACGGTGCCGTCGTCGTTGAAGTTCTCCGGAGCCGCCGGCGCCGCGAACACGATGCCGTCCAGCCCGTTGAGCTGGTCGGACAGGGTCTGCGTGGCGGCGTCCATGTCGGCACCGTCACCGCCCTCGACGACGAACATCAGCTGGCCGTTGAAGCCCGGACCGAAGCCCTCGCTGAGCATGTCGAACGCCTGACGGCGCGTGGTGTCCTCGGCCGCCATGCCGTTGTCCGGGATGCCGAGCTCCATGTCGGCGACGGGCGCGGCCAGCGCACCCAGGCCCACGAGCGAGACGATCAGCGCCACGACGGGCCGGCGCAGCACGCCCTTGGCCCAGCGGGTGCCCATGTTGTCGCCGGTGCTCTTGCTGAACGTGGTGGGCAGCCGGCTCGGGACGTTGGTCTCCGGGTTCTGCTTGCGGGCGCGCCGGCCGAAGACGAGCTTGCCCGTGAGGCCTGCGGCCGCCGGCACGAGGGTGAGCGCCACGAGCACGGCGATGGCCACCATGGCGCCCGCCGCGATGCCCATCCTGGTGAGGATCGGCACGTTCACGATCGCCAGGCCGGACAGCGCGATGATCACGGTCAGACCGGCGAACACGACGGCGGAGCCGGCGGTGCCCACGGCACGGCCGATGGCCTCCTCCCGCAGCTTCCTCGGGTCGGGAATCCGGTCGGCATGGGCGATCAGCTCCGCTCGGTACCGCGACACGATGAAGAGCGCGTAGTCGATACCGACGGCGAGGCCGATCATCATGCCGAGCATGCCGGTGGAGGCCGACAGGTCGAGCGTGGAGGACAGGGCGGTGATGCCCATGATGCCGATCATGACGCCGATCACCGCGGTCAGCAGCGGCAGGCCGGCGGCGACGAGCGAGCCGAACGTGATGATCAGCACGAAGGCGGCCACCACGATGCCCAGCAGTTCGGCACCGGCCGGCTCCATCTCGGGCTCGGCGATCTCGCCGCTGGACTCGATCGTCAGACCCGAGTCGCTGCGCACCTCCTCGACGATCTCGTTGAACCGGTCGGACATCTCCTCCGTGACGTTGCCCCAGAGCACGTCGTACCCGGCGAAGGCGTACGCGGTGGTGCCGTCCTCGTTGACGCCGCTGTTGCCGTCAGCGAACGGGTCGGAGACCCGCAGCACGTCCGGGTCCTCGCGCAGGCCGGCGAGCACCTCGTTGACCGCCTGCTGGTTCTCGGGATCGGTCAGCAGCTCGCCCTCGGGCGCCTGGAAGACGATGGTGGTCTCCAGCGCCTCGGCGTTGGCCTCGGGGAAGGACTCCTGCATGACGTCGAGTGCCTGCTGGGACTCCGTCCCCGGAAGCGCGAACTCGTCAGGCGGGGGGTCGCCGGCGGTGGAGGCGGCGGTACCGACACCGAAGAGCAGGGCGATCCAGACCAGCAGGACCCACCAGCGGCGCCGATAGCTCAGGCGACCGAGTTTGTACAGAAACGTAGCCACGGGGCAGGTTCTCCTGTCCGGGGTAAACGGGCGTTATTGACAGTGACTGACGGCTGTCAATCGAGCCTACGTGAGCCACGCGACGGCAGTCAGATCAACCAACGTGTCAGTTCATGCCACGAGACGCCAATCGGAGGTTCCCGGGGTGAGTCATCCACCGTTCTGTGATTGACATCACAGCAGCCACGCTCCGCCACTCCCGGTGACTTGCCGCAGCTCACTCCAACGCTAAGCATGGGTACGGTGAGCGACAACCTCAACGTATCCGCCGCCTCCGACGCCCCCGAAGCCTCCGCCGCCACCAGCGCCGCGGACGCCCCGGCCGTCAGCGAGCTCCCAGAAGGCGACGGCTACCTCCGTTTCCCACACCTCTCCGGCGAGCTGCTGTGCTTCGTCTCGGAGGACGACCTGTGGCTGGCGCCGCTGCCCGGCGCCCACGACACCCAACCGGGCAGGGCCTGGCGGCTCACGGTGGACCGCACCCGCCTCGCCAGCCCCCGTTTCTCTCCCGACGGCGCCCACATCGCCTACGTGAGCTGGCGCACGTTGGACCCCGAGATCCACCTCACCCCCGTCGACGGCGGCCCGGCGCGGCAGTTGACGCACTGGGGCTCGCACGACACCCGGGTCTGCGGATGGACGCCCGCCCCCTCCGACGGCACGGGCACCAGCCGCATCCTCGCCGTCAGCTCGCACGAACAGCCCTTCTCCTACTTCGACCTGGCCTACACCGTCCCCGTCACCGGAGGGCCGGGCGAGCGTCTTCCCTGGGGGCCCGTCGCCGACATCGCGGTCAGCGGCGACTACGGCAGCGAGCGGCGCACCCTGCTCCTGACCGCCAAGGCCCCGCACGAGCCGGCCGCGTGGAAGCGGTACCGGGGCGGGGCCATGGGCAAGCTGTGGCTCCACGGGCGGCGGCTGCTGGCCGAGTTGGAGGGCCACATCGCCTGCCCGATGTTCGTCGGTGACCGGATCGCGTTCCTCTCCGACCACGAGGGGATCGGAAACCTCTACTCCTGCCGCCCCGACGGCACCGAGCTGTGGCGCCACACCGACCACGACGCGTTCTACGCCCGCCACGCCTCCACGGACGGCCGGCGCGTGGTGTACCAGTGCGCGGGCGAGCTGTGGCTGGCGGAGGACCTCGGGCCCGGCTCGACGCCCCGGCGGCTGCCGATCCGGCTCGGCGGGCCACGCGCCGGACGCCGCACGTACCAGGTGCCGGCGGCCCGGCACGTCGACGACCTCGCCGTGGACACCACCGGCCGCTCCAGCGCCGTCTGCGTGCGCGGCGGCCTGTACTGGCTCGCCCACCGCGACGGCCCGGCCCGCGCGCTGTCGGTCGCGGCGGGCGTGCGGGTGCGGGAGCCGGTGATGCTCGGGGACACCGGGCGCGTGGCGTATCTCACGGACGCCGAGGGCGAGGACGCGATCGAGATCACGTACCTGCCGCGTGCCAGCGGCGGGCGGGACCCGGTGCGGCTCGCGGCGGGGGCGCTGGGGCACGTGCGGGAGATGGCGGCCTCGCCCGACGGCAGGACCCTGGCCGTGGCCTCGCACGACGGGCGGCTGCTGGTGGTGCGCGTGCCGGAGCCGGAGGTCACGGAGCCGGCGGCGGGAGAGGGCGAGGAGCCGGCGGAGGAGGAACAGGAAGCGGCGGAGCCGGAGTCGGGCGAGGAGGCGGGCCAGGCCGAGGGGTCGGAGGGGTCGCCGGGCTCGTCCGGGGAGGCCGGGGAGGCGGCCGACGCCGAGGCCGCCGAGGCCGCCGAGGAGGGGGAAGGGAAGGAAGGGAAGGAAGAGAAGGACGGAGACGCGGAGGACGCGGAGGACGAGGAGGAGGGGCCACAGGTCGTCACCGAGCTCATCCGCTCCGTCAACGGCCCCGTCCACGACCTGTCCTTCTCCCCCGACTCCGGCTGGGTGGCCTGGGCCCACCCCGGCATCGGCCGGTACCTCAGCCAGATCAAGATCGCCCGCATCGCCGGCACGAAACGGACCGTGCTCGACGTCACCGACGGCCGCTTCCGCGACGAGGAGCCCGTCTTCACCCGCGACGGGCGGTACCTCGCGTTCCTCTCCTGGCGCGGCTTCGACCCGGTCTACGACGTGCACACCGGCGACCTGTCCTTCCCCGTCGGCTGCCGCCCCTACCTGGTGCCGCTCTCCTCGGCCACGCGGTCCCCGTTCGCCATCACCCCCGAGGGCCGCCCGGCCGCCGGGGGCCTGGACCCGTTCGAGCCTTCGGAGTCCCGTGGCGCCCGCGCCGACGGGGGCGGCCCCGGGGCGGGCGAGAAGTCCGGCGAGGGCGCGGTGATGGTGGAGGCGGAGGGTCTGAGCAGCCGCGTCGTGCCGTTCCCCGTGGCCGCGTCCATGTACTCCTCGCTCCATCCCGTCAGCGGCGGCGGCCTCGTCTGGCTGCGCTGGCCGATCTCCGGCGCCCTCGGCGAGACGTTCGCCAACCCCGCGCACACCTCGGGCAAGCCGACGTTGGAGTACTTCGACCTCACGAAGTCCAAGCGGACGGAACTCGCGGACGACGTCGACTGGTTCACGCCCAGCGGCGACGGCACGCGGCTCGTGGTGTGCGAGGACGGCGACTTCCGCGCCATCCCGGCCACGGACAACCCCGACGGCGACACCTCCGTGGACCTGGACATGCGCCGCATCGTCCACGAGGTCGACCCCTGCGCGGAGTGGCGGCAGTCGTTCGAGGAGGCGGGCCGGCTCGTTCGGGACTACTACTGGGACCCGAAGATGTGCGGCATCGACTGGCCCGGCGTGCTGGACCAGTACCGTCCGCTGCTGCGGCGGGTCGCGACGCCCGGCGAGTTCGCCGACCTGGTCAGCGAGACCGTCGGCGAGCTCGGCACCTCGCACGCGTACGTCACGGCGGCGCGCCGCAACGAGGGCCCCCGCCACTACCAGCGCCCCATCGGCCTGCTGGGGGCGAACTTCACGCGCACCAGGGACGGCCACTGGCAGGTGGCCAGGATTCTGCCGGGCGAGTCCTCCGACCCGAAGGCGCGCTCGCCGCTGGCGGGCACCGGGGTGCGCGAGGGCGCGATCCTCACCCACGTCGGCGGCCGGCCGGTGGACCCGGAGGCGGGCCCGTGGCCGCTGCTGACGGCGACCGGCGGCACGAGCGTGGAGCTGACCTTCGTCGACCCGGTGCGGGACGGCGAGGGAGGGACCGACGGCGAGGCCGGGACGGACGCCGAGGGCGCCCGGGACTCCCAGGGCTCCGAGGGCACCCAGGGCTCCGAGGACGGCACGGACGCGCGGGACGGGAAGGCGACGCGGGACGCCGCGGGGGCGGCGCGGAGCGACGCGCCGAAGGGGCGGGGCGCCGTCGGCGGCAGGCCGCGCCGCATCGCCGTCGTGCCGCTCATCGACGACCGCCCGCTGCGCTACCAGGACTGGGTGGCGCGGCGACGCGCCGTCGTGCGGGAGCTGAGCGACGGCCGCTGCGGGTACGTCCACATCCCCGACATGGGCGGCTCGGGCTGGGCGCAGTTCAACCGCGACCTGCGCATGGAGTTCGCGCGGGAGGCGCTCATCGTGGACGTGCGCGGCAACATGGGCGGCCACATCAGCGAGCTGGTGATAGAGAAGCTGTCCCGCACGATCCTGGGCTGGGACGTCACGCGCAACGCCCAGCCCGTCTCCTACGCCTCCGACGCGCCGCGCGGCCCGGTGGTCGCGCTGGCCGACGAGGCGACGTCGTCCGACGGGGACATGATCACCGCCGCGTTCCGGCTGCTCGGCCTGGGCCCGGTGGTGGGCACCCGCACCTGGGGCGGGGTCGTCGGCATCACCGGGAACCACCGGCTCGGGGACGGCACGCGCATCACGGTGCCGATGAACGCGGCCTGGTTCGGCGAGTACGGCTGGGACGTGGAGAACCGTGGCGTGGCGCCGGACGTGGAGTGCGAGCGGACGCCGCTGGACTGGGCCGAGGGCCGGTACGTCGTCCTCGACACGGCGGTGAAGCTCGCGCTGGACCTGCTGGACCGGCACCCGGCGAGCACGCCGCCGGGCTACGAGAACGTGCCGGACCGGCGCCGGCCCGTTCTCCCGCCGCGCCCGCACGTCGGCCCGTCATGAGCGCACGCCTCCCCGCGTCGCCACGCTTCCCTTATGTCCCGATATGATCCATATGCGCGACATGCCCGACCGTGGGACCCTGGGCAGGGGAGATCGAGACGAGGGGAGATCAGGAATGGGTATGTCCGACCGGTTCAAGCAGTTCCAGAAGCTCGCCAAGGACATGAAGGGATCGCGGTCGGAGTCCGGGTCCCGGTCCGAGTCCGGGTCCGACACGGACAAGGGCGGCGGCATGAACGACATGGCCGACAAGGCCAAGGAAGCGATGGAGAAGGCGAAGCGCGCGCGGCGGGACCAGGGTCACTGACCCCGTAGCGCGCGAGCGGTCCGCACGCCCCGAGCCCCCACCGGGACTCGGGGCGTCTCCGTTCTCCGGTGGGCGACTGAAACCATTCCGTTGGACAGACCAACGATTGGCGCCTAGGGTGGGCGCATCCAATGTTGGTCATGCCAACGAATCAACCGAGCACGGAGCCCGCCATGCCCACGCAGTCCACCGTCACGACGTCCGCCGCCCCGTCCCGCGCCGCCTCCGAGCTCGCGGACCGAGCCGAGATCGTCGATCTCCTCACGCGCCTCGCCCACCTCCTCGACGACGCCCGCTTCGAGGACGCCCCCGCCGTCTACGCCGACGACGTCGTCGTCCACTCGCCACGCGGCGGCACGCTGCGCGGCATCGAGGAGGTGCTCGCGTTCCTGAACGGCAGCCGCGTCGAGGGCGAGCGGACCCTGCACGTCCACGGCGACATCCTGGTCACCTTCGACGGACCCGACCGGGCCGGCGCGGCGGCCCACCAGCTCGTCTTCTTCTTCCGCGACGGCCAGCCGCCCCACCGCTCCTCCGGGCTGCGCCTGTCCTACGGCGCGGTCCGCACGCCGGACGGCTGGCGCGTCGACGAGGCACACATCGTGCCCGCGTTCATCCGCGAGGGGGCGTGACGGGGACGCCACCCCCGTCGGGCGCCACGCCCCCCGGCCGCAGCGGCGGCTGGCCGTCGAACCACACCGGCCTGATCGCCACCCGCGCCAGCCGCCACCCCGCCGCCGTCCGCACCACCTCGCCCTCCACCACCCCGCCGACGGTGAACCGCTCCCCCAGCCGCTCACGCAGCGCGGCGGGGTGGAGGTGGGTCATGACGGCGTTGCAGCGGACGGCGGCGCGGTCGCCGTCGAGGTCGACCACGTGGTTCGCCCCCACGTGGTGGGTCCGTTCGAACTGGGCCAACGCCGCCTCCGTCTGCCGGGCCACCTCCCTCCACCCCACCGCCTCCCCGACGGGCACCTCGCTCCGCACGTCCTCGGTGACGTAGGCGCGCGCCCAGTCCTCGTCGTAGGTCTCGTCCTCGTCCAGCGACCGCAGGTACCGGTCCATCAGGTCGACGATCTCCATCCGGTCCCGCAGCTCGTCCCTGTCCACAGTCATGACCCCGACCCTGCAACCTCAAGTGGACCTGAGGTCAACCGCGAGGCCGCCGGCCGCCGGCCGCCGGCCGCCGCACGCCCCACCGATGAGTTCGCGCGCCCGGCGGGGTCATCTTTGGGACAGACCCCCCACACCAGACGGAAGGACCGAAGGACATGACACCTGGCGAGCCGATGACCAGCGTGGACGCGAGGTTCAGCGAGCCGGACGCGGCGCCGACGCCCTGGGCCCAGGCACGGGACGGGCTGGCGGACGCCGAGCTCTACTGGCTGACGACCGTCCGGGCGGACGGGCGACCCCACGTCACGCCCCTCATCGGCGTCTGGCACGAGGAGGCGCTGTGGTTCACCACGGGCGGCCGGGAGCAGAAGGCACACAACCTCGCGGGGCGGCCCCACTGCGTCATGGCCACCGGCACCAACGTGCTGCACGAGGGCCTGGACGTGGTGGTCGAGGGCGACGCCGAGCGGGTCGGGGACGACGACGCGCTCCGTCGGCTCGCCGAGGCGTTCCTGGCGAAGTACGGCGAGGAGTGGAGCTTCACCGTGCGCGAGGGCGAGCTGCACCCCCCGGGCGGCGGCTCCGCGCTCGCCTTCCGCGTCCGGCCGGCGAAGGCGTTCGCGTTCCGGAAGGGACACTATGCGCAGACGCGTTACCGCTTCTGACGCCCCGTCCACCGCCCACAGACGACCGCCCACAAACCACGGACCACCGAGGAGACGACCGCCCCATGTCCTACCCCGACCCCCGCTACGCCGGAGCGAACGGCGAGGTCAACGCCGTCTTCCGGCCCGTCGACACCCCGCCGGACGTGTCCTCGCCCAGCGGCAACCGCACCCACTACCTGGCCACCCACGCCACCACCGGCGGGGAGTTCGGCCTGTACCGCATCGACATGGCACCCCGCTCCCCCGGGCCCAGCACGCACTTCCACCGCACCATCTCGGAGTCCTTCTACGTGCTCTCCGGCGAGGTGAGCCTCTTCGACGGCGAGCGTTGGATCACCGGCAGGTCGGGGGACTTCCTGTACGTGCCGGTCGGCGGGCTCCACGCGTTCCGCAACGACGCGGACGAGCCGAACTCGATGCTGCTGCTGTTCTCGCCCGGCGCGCCGCGCGAGGAGTACTTCGAGCGGGTCGCGGAGATGGCGCAGCGCGGCGACGAGGAGTTCGCCGAGTTCCTTCTCCGGCACGACTCGTACTTCGTCGACCCCGAGCACGGACCGGCCCCCCGCCAGCGCCGCTCGCAGTAGTATCACCCGCCGCACGGGCGCACGCGAAGGAGGCGGGCCCGGGGCAGCGAGCGTGAGCGGAGCGGAGGCGGAGCCGTGGGGGACGCGGACAGCCGAGGAGGAGACCGGGAGCCGGAGCGGGGACGGGGCCGGAGCCGGCGCGGCGACCGGGAGGTCCTCGCCGAGGGCGAGCGGCTGCGGGTGGCCGCACGGGCCGCGTTGGAGGACCACGAGCGGGCCCGCGCGGCCGTGCGCCGGGCGTACGACGCGCTGCGCGAGCCGCTGGTCCGCCGCGAGCTGCGCGGCATCCCGCTGGCGCGCCTGCGGGAGGTGACCAACGGGCAGCTGCGCCTCGGGGCCGTGGAGCAGGCCGGCCTCGACACCGTCGGTCACGTCGCCGAGACCCCGCCGTACCGGCTGCGCCGCATCCCGGGCGTCGGCCAGCACACCGCGCACCAGCTGACGGCCGCCGCCGCCCAGATCACCGAGGCGGTGCGGGAGACCGTCACCGTCGCGCTCGACCCCGACGACCGCGCCCCGGAGACGACGGCGCTGGTGGTGGCGTTGCACCGGCTGCTCACGGCCGCCGACGGGCAGGCCCAGACGCGCGAGGGCGCCGGGCTGCGGGAGGCGCGGGAGGACGCCGAGCGGATCGACCGCGTGCTCGGCACGCTGCTCGCGGCCTCCGCGCCGGCCCGGGGCCGGGTGCGGCGGCTGTTCCTCGGCCGGCGCCGCCGCGAGCAGGTCCGCGAGGCGGTCGAGGGCGTCCACGAGCTGCTGGCCGACGCGGAACGGCGCGAGGCGCGGCTGCGGCTCGCGCAGCTCTCCACGGACCTGCTGCGGCCCGACGCCGACGCCGTGGCGGCCTGGGTCGACTTCGAGAGCCGCTCGCCCGAGTACCACACCCTGCTCACCGACGTCGCCGAGGTCGGGGCGCTCGACCGATCGGCCGCCGAGGGCTTCCTGCCGGAGACGCTGACCGGCCAGGTGCGGGCGCAGCCGCTGGACGACAGCCGCCTGCGGGTCTCGCTGCGCGGGTACCAGGCGTTCGGCGCCCGCTTCGTGCTCACCCGCCGGCGGGTGATCCTGGGCGACGAGATGGGCCTGGGCAAGACGGTGCAGGCGATCGCGGTCCTCGCGCACCTGGCGGCCGGCGGCGCCACGCACTTCCTCGTGGTCTGCCCGGCCAGCGTGCTGATCAACTGGCTGCGCGAGACCGAGACCCGCAGCGCCCTGGCCGCCCACCGCCTCCACGGCCCCGAGCGGGAGGCGGCGGTGACGGAGTGGCGGGAGCACGGCGGCGTCGCCGTCACCACCTTCGACGGGCTCCAGAGCCTGGACGTCGCGCGGCTGCCGGAGCTGGGGGCGCTCGTGGTGGACGAGGCGCACTACGTGAAGAACCCGGCCGCCCGCCGCTCGCGGGCGGTGGCGGCGCTGACGGAGCGGGTCGAGCGGGTGCTGTTCGTCACCGGCACGCCGATGGAGAACCACGTCGACGAGTTCCGCAGCCTCGTGCGGTACCTGCGGCCCGAGCTCGCGCCCCGGGTGCAGGGCAGCGACGCGGTGGCGGGCGCCCGCGCGTTCCGCAGGGCCGTCGCGCCGGTCTACCTGCGGCGCAACCAGGAGGACGTGCTGACGGAGCTGCCCGGGGTGGTCCACGTGGACGAGTGGGAGGAGTTCAGCGAGGCCGACCTCGCCGCGTACCGCGCCGCCGTGGCGGAGGGGAACTTCATGGCGATGCGCCGCGCCGCGTACGCCTCCCCCGCCGGCTCGGCGAAGCTGCACCGTCTGCGGGAGCTGGTGGCGGAGGCGGCCGAGAACGGGCGGAAGGTCGTGGTCTTCTCGTACTTCCGGCAGGTGCTGGCCACCGTGGGCGAGGCGCTGAGGGGCGACGCGCTTGCGAGGCGGACCCCGGAGGGGCGGGCGCTGGAGGGACGGGCGCTGGAGGGGGAGGTCCCGGGGGGCGACGGGGTGTTCGGGCCGATCGCCGGGGACCTGACGGCCACGCGACGGCAGCAGGTGGTGGACGAGTTCGCGGCGGCGAGCGGCCACGCCGTGCTGCTCAGCCAGATCCAGGCCGGCGGGGTGGGCCTGAACATCCAGGCGGCGTCCGTGGTCGTGCTCTGCGAGCCGCAGGTCAAGCCGACCATGGAGAGCCAGGCCGTCGGCCGCGTCCACCGCATGGGGCAGGTGCGGCGCGTGCAGGTCCACCGGCTGCTGGCGACCGACAGCGTGGACGAGCGGATGCTGCGCCTGCTGGGCCGCAAGGAACGGCTCTTCGACGCCTTCGCCCGCCGCAGCGACGTCGCCGAGTCGACCCCGGAGGCCGTGGACGTCTCCGAACAGTCCCTGGCCCGGCTGATCGTGGCCGAGGAGCGGGAGCGCCTGGCCGCCGGGGCGGGCGGGCACGAGCCGGCCCACCGGAACGCGGAGGAACGGCAGCCGGCGCCGGAGGCCTGAGTCGCCGTCGGGCGCCGGCTGCCCGTCAGAGGGCGTCGGCGGGCTGTCAGCCGACGGTGAGCGGGCTGTCAGCGGGGGGTGTCGTCCCTCCTCGCCGCCTCCGTCGACGCCGCCTCCGCCGACGCCACCTCCGCCGGGGCCGCCTCCCCCGGTGCCCTGGCCGTCTCCCGGCTCGCCGCCGCGCCCCCCGGCCCCAGCAGGCCCTGGGCCACGGTGGACGAGGGCAGCTGCCGCAGCATGCGGCGGGCGCCGGCCGCCACGACCGGCGGCAACGCGCCACGGATCGCCTGCACCGGCCGCAGCCACCGCTGCCCGTAGACGTGCGCCGAACGCCGCTCGATCCCGGCGGCGAGGCGCGCGGCGGTCGGGGCCAACGGGTAGGTCCTGCCGAACGGGCCCGGCAGCTTGGCCCGCAGCTCCCTGTTGGCCTCGTCCTCGTCGGCCGCCCGCACCATGTCCGTGTCGGTCCAGGCCAGGTACGCCACGCCGACGCGCACGCCGCTGGGCGCCAGCTCGGCGCGGAGGCTGTGGGCGAACGCCTCGACGCCGGACTTCGAGGCGCAGTAGGCCGTCATCATCGGGGCGGGGGTGAGGGCCGCGAGCGACGCGACCTGGCAGAAGTACCCCTGGCTGTCCTTCAGCGCCGGCAGGAACGCGCGGCAGGTGGTGGCCGAGCCGACGAGGTTGACGTCGATGACGCGGCGCCAGTGCGCGGCGTCGACGGACTCGAAGGAGCCGCCGAGGCCGACCCCCGCGTTGGCGACGACGATGTCCACCGCGCCGAAGCGGTCACGGACCTCCCGCGCGACCTCGTCCATCGCGGCGGCGTCGGTGACGTCGGCGTGCCAGTGGCCCACCTGGTCGGCCGGGGCGGGCAGGGAGTCGGCGACGCGGGCGAGCCGCTCGGGCTCCAGGCCGACGAGGGCGACGCGTGCGCCGCGCAGCGCGAGCTCGCGGGCGAGGGCGGCGCCCAGGCCCCGGGCGGCGCCCGTCACGACGGCGACCTGGCCCGCGAGGGAGAGGGGGATGCGGTGGTTCATGGCGTGGCTCTTCCTGTCGGGCGTCCTGTCGGGCGGGTCTGGGCGCGGATCGCGGCGACGACCGCGTCGGGCGCCTCCAGCGGCGTCATGTGGCCGATGCCGGGGAGTTCGACCAGCTCGGGCGGTCGCGGCAGCCGGCCGGCGGTGCGGTGGGCGTGGCGCGGGGGCGTGAGGCGGTCGACCGTGCCGTGCACGAGCGTCACCGGCAGCGTGAGGTGCGGCAGGTGGTCGAGGACGTCGAGACCGGCCAGCATCCGGCCCCACTCGGCGCGGACGCCGGGCGGGCAGGCGCTGACCAGGCGGGCGGTCCAGCCGACCAGCTCGGGATCGGCGTCGGGGGCCAGGAGGACGCGGTGGACGAGGCGCCGCGTGAGGGGCGTGACGGGCCGGAACGGCAGCGGCAGGCCCATCGCGCGGCGCCGCAGGACGGCACGCCAGCTCCGCGCCGCTGGGTGGTCCGCCGGCCGGTCGGTGGTGGTGCTGCACAGCACCACGGCGTCGGCCCGTTCGCGCAGCTCGGGGCGGGCGGCGGCGGCCACGACGGCCATCGCGCCCATGGAGTGGCCGACGACCACGGTCCGCCGCCCACCCTCGCCGCCGCTCGGCGGCGTGGTGGCGGCGAGCACGGCGCACAGGTCGTCGGCGAGGGTCTCGGCGGTGCAGCGGCCCGGCGTGGCCGGGGTGCGGCCGTGGCCGCGCTGGTCGTAGAGGACGACGCGGTGGTCGCCGGTGAGGCGGGGCAGCAGCGGGTACCAGAAGCGGACCTGGCAGGTCCAGCCGTGGACGAGGACGACGGTGGGCGCGTCCGGGGGCCCGTCGGCCCGCCGGGCCCCGTGGACCCCGCGCGCCTCGTGGACCTCGTGGACCTCGACGTGGAGCGGGGTCCCGTCCCGGGAGGTGACGGCGACCGTCGGGCCGGCTCCCGTGACGGTGCCGGTGGCGTCGCTCGTGGCGTCGTGCGCGGCGTTCGCGGCGTTGCTGGCGTTCATGGTCGGCGCATCACCTCGTACTCGGAGAGGTCGACCGCGCGCGTCTCACGGCGGAACTCGGCCGTCGTCCCGGGCCAGACCGTGGTGTTCCGCCCCTGCCGGTCGAGGTACCAGCTGTCGCAGCCGCCCGTGTTCCACACCGAGCGCGCCAGGCGCCGCTGGAGACGCTCGTTCCAGGCGCGAACGGCGGCGGGGCGGGGCGAGAGGGCGACGCGCTCCCCCTTGCGGTGTCCCATGCGGTGGAGGGTGGCCACGAAGTCGGCCAGGTAGGTCAGCTGCGCCTCGACGATCAGGAGCATCGAGGTGTTCCCCAGGCCGGTGTTGGGGCCGATGATCGTCAGGAGGTTGGGGAAGCCGGCGGCGGTGGTGCCGCGCAACGCCGCCGCGCCGTCGCGCCACTCCTGCGCCAGGGTCGTGCCGTACGCGCCCTTGACGCGCCGGGCGATCGGCGCGTCGGTGACGCGGAAGCCGGTGGCGAGGACGACGGCGTCCGCCTCGACGCGGTGGCCGTCGGCGGCGACCAGGGTGGAGCCGCTCACCTCCCGCAGGCCCGCGTGGACCACGTCGACGCCCGGCCTGACGAGGGTCGGGTACCAGTCGTCGGAGAGCACGATGCGTTTGCAACCGATCCGGTAGTCCGGCGTGAGGCGGCGGCGCAACGCCGGGTCGGCTATGGCACGGCGCATGTGACGGGCCGCCAGCCCCTCCAGGACGCGGAGCGCCCCGGGATGGCGGGTGAAGGCGCCGACCTGGGCCTCCCGCAGGGCCCACAGCAGCTGGCGGCGGGCGGTGGCGGTGACCGGCAGCCGGTCGTGGAGCCAGCGTTCGGCGGCGGTGGTCGCGCGGTTCCCGCGCGGCAGGACCCAGGGCGGGGTGCGCTGGAAGACGGTGAGGTGGGCCGCCTCGCGCGCCACCTCGGGCGCGATCTGCGCGGCGGAGGCCCCGGTGCCCACGAGCGCGACGCGCTGCCCGCGCAGGCTGTGGTCGTGGTCCCAGCGGGCGGAGTGGAAGACACGTCCCGGGAAGCCGTCGAGGCCGGGGATGTCGGGGAGGCGCGGGGCGGAGAGCGGCCCCGCGGCGGAGACGACGACGTCGGCGGTGAGCCGGCCCCCGGGCGTCTCGATGACCCAGCGCAGCTCGGCGGGGTCCCAGGCCATGCTCTCGGCGGGGCGGGAGAAACGGATGTGGGGGCGCAGGCCGAAGGTGTCGGTCAGCCACTCCAGGTACGCGCGGATGTGGCGTTGGCCGGAGAAGGTGTGGGGCCAGTGGGGGGTGGGGGCGAAGGAGAACGAGTAGAGGTGGGAGGGGACGTCGCAGGCGCAGCCCGGGTAGGTGTTGTCGCGCCAGGTGCCGCCGACGGAGTCGGCGCGTTCCAGCACGGCCACGTCGGTGACGCCGACGCGGCGCAGGCGCAGGGCGGCGCCGAGTCCGCCGAAGCCGGCGCCGATGACGGCGACCCGGACGTGCTCGTCGGCCATGCTCGCCTGCCTTCCGTGTACTTACCGACCCGTTGCGTTACTTCGGGGGGTCGTAGCCATCTTCCCCGTTTCGTTCACGGAGGCAAGGGGTCGCGCGTCGGGAGTGTGGCGGCCCGCCGGCTCACGCGATGCGCACGGCGCGTTTCGCCGGAGCCGCGAGGACGGGGACCGCCCCTCCCGCCCGCTCCTCTCACCGCCCCTCGGGGGCGACCGCTCCGCGGGACGGCCGGGCCGGGCGGAGAGGCCGGGCGGAGAGGCCGGGCGGACGGGCGGCCTACGCCCCTTCCCCTTCCTCTTCCTCGCGGCGGAAGGTGGCGAGACCGCGCAGCCCGTCGCGCAGCCAGGCGATGTCGCCGTGGCCGAGGGCGCGTTGGACCATGAAGCCCTGGCAGCAGGCGATCAGCGTGCGGGCGACGTGCTCGGGCGGGAGGTCGGCGGCCATCTCGCCGCGCGCCTGGTACGTCCCGACGATCCTCGCCCAGGCGGTGACGACCCGGTCGATGAAGGTGTCGAGCAGGGCGGCGAGTTCGGGGTTCCTGAAGGTCTCGGCCCAGACCTGGAGCACCATCTGCGGCGGGTGGGCGAAGTGGGCGGTGAGGCGCTCGACCACCTCCAGCAGGATCTCGTCCGGCGGCGGCGGCTTCGGGGAGTGCGACGCCTCCTCGAAGGCGGAGTGGACCACGTCCAGCACGCTGTGGGCGATCTCCAGGATCATCGCGTCCTTGGAGGGGAAGTACCGGTAGACCGCGCCGGCCGACAGGCCCGTCTCGGCCAGGACGTCCTGCATCGTCGTGCCGTGGAAGCCGTCCCGGGCGAAGCAGCGGGCGGCGCCTTCGAGGATCTGCCGGCGGCGGGAGTCGAGGTGCTCCTGGGAAACACGGGCCATGCCACCGAGGCTAAAACGAACATTCATTCTTGACAACCGGGTGATCACGGGAGCACTGTGGGGACGACCAAAACGAACAGTCATTCTTTTTGATCGGAGGGACCGATCATGTCCGCAACCGCCCCTCCCGGGGCCTCTGTTCCGCTCCCCCGCCTCGTCATCGTCGTCGCCCTCGTCATCCCGGCGGTGGTGGCGCTCGCGCTGTGGGCCTTCGCCTGGCCGGCGGCCCGCACCGCGCCCAACGACCTGCCCGTCGGCGTCGCCGGGCCGCCCGCCGCCACGGCACCGGCCGCCGAACGGCTCGCGGCCCAGGGCGACGGCGGCGCGTTCGACGTCCACACCTATCCGGACGAGGCGAGCGCCCGCGCCGCCATCGAGGACCGCGAGGTCTACGGGGCGGTGGTGCTCGGCGCCCCGGACGGCGGCCCCCGGCTGCTGACCGCCACGGCGGCGGGCCCCGCCGTCGCCGGGGTGCTGGAGGAGATGGCCACGCGGCTCGCCGCCGAGAGCGCGGGCACGGCCGAGCTGACCGTCGTCGACGTCGTTCCGACGCCCGAGGCCGACCCGCGCGGCGCGGCGTTCAGCTCCTCCGTGCTGCCGCTGGCGCTCGCCGGCATCGCCACCGGGGCCGCCGTGGCCGCCACCGGCCTGATGGCGCGCGGTCGCGCCGTGGGCGTCGGGACACTCGCCCTCGCGTCCGTCGTGGTCGGGATCGCGGTCACGGCCATCGGCCACAGCTGGCTCGGCGTGCTCGACGGCGCGTGGTGGGCCGTCGCCGGCTCGATCGCCCTCGTCGTGCTGGCCTCGGCGGCGACGGTCGCGGGTCTGGTGGCGCTGATCGGCCCGGCGGGCATCGGCGTCGGGGCGATCGTGGTGATGCTGATGGGCAACCCCTGGTCGGGGGCGGGCTCGGCGCCGGAGATGCTGCCCGACCCGGTCGGCGTCATCGGGCAGTGGCTGCCGTTGGGGTCGGGGGCGACGCTGGTGCGCTCGGTGGCGTTCTTCGACGGGGCCGCGATCGCGTTCCCGCTGGCGGTGCTGGCGGGATGGACGGCGCTCGGCCTGGGGATGGCGGCGCTCGGCGTCGCGCGCCGCAGGCAGCGGGGGGTGGCGAACGCGGGCGGCCCCGCCTCCGGGGAACCGGTGGCGCCGTCACCCGCGCCGTCGGTCGCCTGACGCGGACGCGAGCGCGAGCGCGGACGCCGGCGCCGGCGCCGGCGCCGGCGCGGACGGAAGCGGACGCGGCACGCCGCGCGGCACGTCAGCCGCGCGGCGTGTCAGCCGAGCAGCGACTTCACGTAGCAGGCACTCGTCGCCTCGGCCCGGTAGTAGCCGAACTTCTCCTCCTCGGGCACCTGGACGTAGCCGCTGGTGACGTAGAGGCCGATGGCCTCGGGCTGGCGATGCCCGGTCTCCAGCACCATCCGCGTCCGCCCCGCCGCCCGCGCCGACTCCTCCAGGCGGGCCAGGATCACCCGCGACAGCCCCCGGCCCCGGGCCTCCCGCACCACGAACATCCGCTTGATCTCGGCGTCGCCGTCGAGGTACCCCTCGGCGCGGGCGCCCTCGCCGTTCCAGGCCCGCCAGCCGCCGGTGCCCACGGGCCGGCCGTCGCCGTCGTAGGCCACGAGGAACAGGCCGCGTGGCGGCGCGAACATCCCCGGCTCCAGCGGCGTGGCGTCGCCCTCGCTCTCGTACCTCTCGGCGTACTCGGCCTGCACCAGGTCGTTGAGCATGCGCGCGTCGGGGTGGTCGAAGGCGCGCTCGACGAGCTGGAGGGCGGCCTTCGGGGGGTTGCTGACGTCCATGCCGGCGATCGTACAAAGGTCCGGATCGCACGCGATGCCCGACCCTGACGCGGGGCGTTGACCGGGACCGGACGGGCTCGTAGGCTCCATGACCGGGCTGGGTTGAAACCTTTCATCGCTCTGTCGTCGCTGTCGTCGCTGTCGTCGCTCGTCGCCGCACGCGCTCGTCGACTCGTTCCGGGAGGCACCCATGCCCACGTCCCCCAGCCGCCGTCGCCTCATCCTCGGCGCGGCCTCGGCCGCCGCCTCCGCCGCCTGCGCCGGCGGCCTGGCCGCGTCCGCCGGCGCCCACGCCGCCGCTCCGGCCACCGCCCCGCCCTCCCTGACCCCCCTCGGCAGCACCCTGCTCGACGCGACCGCCCTGTACTTCGTCTCCTACAACGGCCTGGTCAACAACAACGCCTTCCAGCGCAGCGGCCTGCTGACGTACCACGGCCACCAGTACGCCGTCTGGTACGCCGCCGACCGCCAGGCCACCATCGCCCGCCGCGCCCTGGGCTCCGACGACTGGGAGGCCGTGGCCCTCGGCCACCGCCTCACCGTCAACGACTCCCACAACGTCATCTGCGTCGGCGTCTCCCCCGACGACGGCCGCCTCCACCTGGTGATGGACGCCCACAGCAGCGGCTACTTCTACGTGAAGTCCGTCGCCGGCCTGGCGGACGACCCCGGCGCCCACGCCTGGACGCGCGACGCCTTCGGCCCGGTCCGCACCAGCCTCGACGGCGCCACCCTCACCTCCGCCCTCACCTACCCGCAGCTCCTCGTCGCCCCCACCGGCACGCTCCAGCTCAGCTACCGCCGGGGCGTCTCGGGCAACGGGCAGGCCGCGCTCGCCGAGTACGACAGCCGCACGAGCACCTGGCGCGACCTCGGCGCCTGGTCCAGCGCCACCGGCACGTACACCACCCCCCACGGCTCCAGCACCTCCCGCAACCTCTACCTCCACGGCCTCACCTACGGCGGCGACGGCACCCTGCACGTCTTCGGCACCTGGCGCGAGCAGTCCACGGCCGTGACCTGCGGCGCCAACCTCACCAACCACGACACGACCTACGTCCGCAGCCGCGACGCCGGCCGCACCTGGACCAACGCCGCGGGCACCGTCGTCGGCACCACCGGCACCGGCTCCCTCGTCTCCGTCACCTCCCCCGGCATCGTCGCCGACCCCCTCGGCCCGGACCACGCCCTGATGAACCAGGAGTCCCAGACCGTCGACTCCGCCGGCCTGCCCCACGCCCTCATCTCCTACGTCCCGGGGCGCTTCGGGCAGTGCGTGCCGGACTACGTGGCCGGGCGCGTGGCGAACGGGTACCCGTTCCACGTCTGGCGGGACGCCGCCGGGGCGTGGCACAAGAGGGAGATCCCCTTCCCCCTGCGCTCCAGCCAGCGCTCCCAGATCCTCCTGGACGCCTCGGACAACGCCTACGTCGTCATGCCCTACGGGCGCGTCGCCGCCGCGTCCGCCGCCTCCGGCTGGTCGGACTGGCGGATGCTGTTCGACGAGGACCTCGGCGCCTTCGGCGAGATCGTCCCCGACTACGACCGCGTCGCCGTGGACGGCGTCCTGTCCTTCCTCTACCAGGAGACCTCGACCGGCACGACGCCCTCACCGATCCACGTCATCGACTTCCGGTTGCCGACCGGCTAGGGGCAGCCGTCCGCTCGACCGTCCGCGGAGCCGGACGACCAGCGCGACAGCCGTAGCCGTAGGCGCAGCCGCAGCCGCAGCCGCAGCCGCGTGCGGCTGACGCGCTGCGCCGAGGTCCATGCCCGACCGGTACGGCGAGGACCGCCGGCTCGGGCGCGCCGTCGAGGCCGGGTGTCGCCGCGGCGGCGTCTTCGTATCCCGCGCACGGTGGCTCAGGCTGTGAGCAGGCGGAGGCCGAGCTCCGCCGCGTCGAGGGCGACCAGGTCGCGGTTGCGCTCCGCCCACCGGCCCGAGGAGAGGTCGTCGCGGAGTCCGTTCACCGCCCGCTGCTCGGCTTCCGGCCCGACCCTGGTCCATACCGACACCGCGCGGCGCACACGTTCGTCCAGGTACGCCTCGGGCCGGCGCCAGTAGGCCTCGAAGAAGCCGTCAGCGCAGTCCCAGGGGACGAGCACCGGTTCCGCGCGGCCCCCGATCGCGCCGGTCAGGTCGGCCAGGGAGGGCCAGCCGACGAGAGGGAGGGCCAGCCGACGAGGAGGTCGGCGAACTCCGGCAGGTAGTCGCGGGGGAGCCAGAACCGCTGAAGCCAGCCGGCGCTGCCGGCGTCGTACGTCAACACCACGACGCGGCGGGCCACGCGGCACATCTCGCGCAGCCCGGCGACCGGGTCCGGCCAGTGGTGAACGGTGCTGACCGCCATCGCGGCGTCGAAGGACTGGTCCTCGAACGGGAGGCTCTCCGCGCTGGAGGCCACGCACGGCGCCGCGCCCGCGGGACGCAGCGCCCGCATGACCGCCGACGGTTCCACCGCCGTGACGTCGCGGTCCGGGGGCTCGTAGGAGCCGGTGCCGGCCCGACGTTCAGCACCGTCCGCGCGTCCCCGAGCGCGTCCCAGATCCTCGCGGCGATCCGCGGCTCGGTGCGCCGCGTCGCCGGGTAGGCGGTCCCGATGGCTTCGTACAACTGCGCGCCGAACACTCTCAGTTGTTCCTCCGACGTCGTCCTGATCCCCATGGCCCGTCCCTCCAGTTCCCGGTCTATGGCCGTCACCATGGCGGCAGCGCTGTCGCGCTGTTCCAGCAACAGGCCGCGCAGCCGGTGCAGGTGCGCGACCGCGTCGGTGGCCGCGTCGTCGACCAGGTCCGCGATCTCGCGCAACCCGAAGCCCAGCCGCCGATAGGCGAGCACCTCCCGCAGTCGCTCCACATCGCCCGCCGAGTAGGCCCGGTAGCCGGCCGCGGTCCGCGCGGACGGCCGCACGAGGCCGATCTCGTCGTAGTGGTGCAGCGTGCGGACGCTCACGCCGGCCAACTCGGCGACGCGTCCCACGGTCAGGCGTTCCTCCACGCCACCGACCATGCGGCATGACGTCACGTGAGGGTCAAGGGCTTCGCTCCTGGTGCCGTTGGGGGAAGCCGCCGCGCGTCCCGGCCGTTCTCGCCCGCCGCGTCGGCCGCGGCCTGGGCCTGGGCCTGGGCCTGGGCCTGCCGCAGGAGACGTTCCCGGGCACCGTCCGCCGGTCACGGCCGGTGGCGCGGGGCTGGCCCGCGCCGTTCGGATCTCGGCGGGGCCGCGGCGTCAGCCACCGCGTCTAGCCGGACAGGGCCTTCGGGGTGTCCCAGCCGGGGCCGGCGTCACGGACCAGCAGGGCGGCCTGCACACGGTTGTCGCAGCCCAGCTTGGCCAGGACGCGGCTCACGTACGTCTTGATGGTCGTCTCGGTCATGTGCAGCCGCCGTCCGATGTCCGCGTTCGACAGTCCCTCGGCCACCAGGCGCACGACGTCCGCCTCGCGGTCCGTCAGTGCCGCCAGGCGCGCCAGCGCGTCGCGGCGGCGCGGCACGGCGTCCGGCGCGAGGACGCCGAGGACCACACGGGTCACGGCCGGGGAGAGGTACGCGTCGCCGCCGTGGGCGGCGCGGACGGCACGGATCAGCTCCTCCGGGGTGCAGTTCTTCAGCACGAAGCCGGCGGCACCGCCCTGGAGCGCGCGCAGCACGTTCGGCTCCGTTCCGAACGCGGTGAGCACCACCACGCGCACCTCGGGGGCACGGCGGCGCAGTTCCTCGACGGCCGCGAGGCCGTCCAGGGCGGGCATGGTGATGTCCACGAGTGCCACGTCGGGGCGATGCCGCAGCGCCTGCTCGAGGGCGGTCCTGCCGTCGCCCGCCGCCGCCACCACCTCGATGTCGCCCGCCGACTCCAGCACGGTGCGGACGCCGGCCACGATCAGCGGCTCGTCGTCGGCCACCAGGACCCTGACCGGCCGCGTCATCACCGGCCCCCGAGGAGCAGGCTCGCCGGGAGGACGCCGAAGGCGAGCACGCCCGTGGCCACCGCGAGCCAGCGGCGGCGCGTGGTGGGCCGTGCGTCCGGCTCGGGTCGTGCGGGGAACATGGCGAGCAGCCGGAAGCCCTCCCGGGTGACGCCGTGGTCGACGAAGCCGCCGACGGCGCGCGCCCGTTCGCGCAGCCCCGCGAGCCCGTGCCCGCCGACGCTGGTGCTGGGGCTGGGGCTGCTGCCGGCGCTGGGGCTGGGGCCGGGGCTGAGGTCGGGGCCGGCGCAGGCGGTCGCCGCGCCGCCGGGCGCGGCGGCGTTGACCACCGTGAGCAGCAGGGCGTCCCGCTCCCACGCCATCCGGACGGCGACCGGCTGCCCCGGCGCGTGCTTCGCGGCGTTGGTCAGCCCCTCCTCGACCACCCGGTACGCC
Source organism: Streptomyces sp. 4N509B (assembly GCF_052245655.1). NCBI lineage: Bacteria > Bacillati > Actinomycetota > Actinomycetes > Kitasatosporales > Streptomycetaceae > Streptomyces > Streptomyces sp. 4N509B. Next base: position 55,128 of record NZ_JBQQBZ010000013.1, on the reverse strand, counting down.
GCCTCCCACGCCGCCTCGGGCAGCTCGCCCGCGCCGCCGCCCGCCCGCTCGTCCCGCCCCTCCTGCCGGAAGGCCACCTCGACCCCGGCCGCCCGGAAGTCCGCCACCAGGCGCTCGACCGCCCCGGGGCCCGGCGGCGCCTCGTTGCCGCGCAGCGCCCCGACCAGCTCATGCAGCTCGGTCATCGCCTCCCGCGCCGCCTCGGCCAGGTGACGGGTGGTCTGCCGCTCGCGGTCCGGCAGCCGGTCGGAGACCTCCAGCGCGGCGGCCTGGATCGACACCAGGCTCAGGCGGCGCCCCAGGGAGTCGTGCACGTCGCGGGCGATGCGCAGCCGCTCGCGCAGGCGTTCCCGCTCGGCGAGGAGCCGGCGTTCCTGGAGCAGCGTCTCCACCAGGCGACGGTGCTGGGCGAGATAGCGGCCGGCGAGCAGCGGCAGTGCCACGAAGACCAGCTCGAACCACGCCAGGAAGAACAGCGCGCGCGGCGTCACGCCGTGCGCGGCGACCCGCACGGCGAGCTGCGCGGCGAGCCCTCCCGCCGTGACGCCCGCCGTCCACGCCGCGTCGGCGCGGGAGGCGACGGCGTGCCCGGCGCGGTAGCCCGTCCACAGCAGCAGCGCGAAGCCCACGCCGCTGACCGGCGCCAGCACCGTCACCGTGGCGCCGAACGCGACGAGCGCGCTGCGGCGTTCGCACGCGACGACCGCCGCCGCGGCGAGCGTGAAGGCGACGAGAGCCCAGGGCGAGCCGCCCGCCGGGCGCGCCGCGGACAGGATCGCGGTGTCCACCGCCACCACGGCGACGGGCAGGAGCGGCCTCGGCAGGCTCGGCGGCCTCGCGGACAGGCGCATGGCCCCGAGCGTACGGGCGGCGCGCCGCGCCCCGCCATCGACCTTCGTGGACGGCCCCCGCCCACTTTCGGGGACTGCCCGGCCGTGTCGGGCGCGCCTAGCGTCTGCCGGATGATCGAGGTACGGAACCTCACCAAGAGGTACGCGGACGGGACGCGCGACGACCGGCGGCACGGCCGGCCGTTCCGCCGGCCGGACGGCACGTGGCGCGGCATGCGGGGCGGCGTGCCGGGCGGGGGCGTGGCGGGCGGGGGCGTGGCGGCGGCCGTCGACGGGCTGTCGTTCACGGTGCGGCCGGGCCGTGTGACGGGCTTCCTCGGCCCGAACGGCGCGGGCAAGTCCACGACGATGCGGCTGATCCTGGGCCTGTCCCGCCCCACCGCCGGCGAGGCGCTGATCGACGGCCGCCCCTACGCCCGCCTGCCCGAGCCGCTGCGCCGCGTCGGCGCGGTGCTGGAGGCCGGCGGCGCACACGGCGGGCGCCGCGCGCGCGACCACCTGCGGTGGCTGGCCAGGAGCCACCGCGTTCCGCCCGACCGTGTGGCGGAGGTGCTGCGCCTCACCGGCCTGGAGGCGGCGGCCGGGCGGCGCGTCGCCGGCTTCTCCCTCGGCATGCGGCAACGCCTCGGCCTGGCCGCCGCGCTGCTGGCCGACCCGCCGGTGCTGCTGCTCGACGAGCCGGGCAACGGTCTGGACCCCGAGGGCGTGCGCTGGCTGCGCGAGACCCTCCGCGGGCTGGCGGCGGAGGGGCGGACGGTGCTGGTCTCCAGCCACCTGATGAGCGAGATGGCGCTCACCGCCGACCACCTGATCGTGATCGCCCGGGGTCGGCTGGTGGCCGACACCGACATGGCGACGTTCGTCGGGGCGAGCGGGACCGGGTCGCTGGAGGAGGCGTTCCTGCGCCTGACGGGCGGGGGTGGGGAGCGGTGGTGAGCGCGGCGCGGGAGCCGGGGGGTGCGAGGGAGCTGGGCACCGAGAGGGAGCTGGGCGCCGTGAGGGAGCTCACCGCCGCCGTCCCGGCCGAGCTGATCAAGCTGCGCACCCTTCGCTCCACCGGCTGGACCCTGGCGGCCTGCGTGGCGACCGGCGCGGTGGTCGGGGCACTGGCGGGCCTGAGCTACCGCGACGCCCGTCCCGGCATGACGGCGCGCGAGCAGGCCGAGTACAACCCCCTCCTGCCGTCCCTCTACGGCCTCACCCTGGCCCAGCTCGCCCTCGTCGTCCTCGGGGTGCTGGCGCTGGGCGGGGAGTTCACCGGCGGCACCATACGACCGTCGCTGCTGGCCATGCCGCGACGCGGCCGCTTCTACGCCGCGAAGCTCCTGGCCGTCACCGCCCTCGCCGCCCCCGCCGCGCTGCTGACCGTGGTGGCCACGTACGCGTCGGCGCAGGCGACCCTCGGGCCCTACGGCGCCGACGCCGCCGACGGTCGCACGCTGCGGGCCGTCGCCGCCGGATGGCTGTACCTGACGTTGATGTGCGTCTTCGCGGCGGGGCTGTCGGCGCTGCTGCGCGGCACGACCCGGGCGCTGGCGGTGCTGCTGCCGCTGCTGTTCCTCGGCTCCCAGGGCCTGGGCAACGCGCCGGTGGCCCGCACCGTCCTGCAGTACCTGCCCGACCAGGCGGGCATGCACGCCATGCGCCTGTGGGACGGCGCCGACGACCGGGCCTTCGTGCCCGGCTACGGACCGGGGGTCGCGCTGGCCGTCGTCGCGCTGTGGACGGCCGCCGCCCTCCTCGGCGGCCACGCCGTGCTGCGGCGCGCCGACGCGCCCTGAGGGGGCGTCCCGCGGCGTCCTAGGCGGGCTCGATGCGGAGGACGGCCGCCCCGTCGAGGACGCCGACGACCTCCACGCTCATCGCCTCGTTGACGATCCCGGTGTTGCCGGCGGGGCAGCTCAGGGCGAGGAAGCCCGGCGAGGTGGCCGTCGGTCCCGTGATGCTCATCGAGCAGCCGCCGTCGCTGGCGTAACGCGCCTGCGTCATGGGGCCGAACAGCTCGACCACGTCCTCGGTGACGCCGGTCACCTCGATCGGTCCGAGGCCGTAGCTCTGCGGCACGGGCAGGGTGGCGCCCTCGGTGACCCGGACCTCGCAGGTCCCGTCCGCGCAGGCGTCGCCGTTCTCCCCGTCCGCCGGCTCGGGCAGGGTGGGGGTGGGGGACGGCGTGGGGGTGGGGGTCGGGCTCGGGGTGGGCGGATCGGGGGCCTGCGAGGCGGACTCGGTGGACTCGTCGGAGCCGCCGGCTCCGTTGGCGTCGCCGGCGTCGGTGCCGTTGGCCTCGGAGCCGTTGGTCTCGGAGCCGTTGGCGGCGGGATCGTCGTCCGAGGAGCACGAGGTGAGAACGGCCAACGCGGCGGCCGTGACGACGGCGACGGCGGCGGCGGACAGTGAGCGCGTCATGACGGGATTGAAGCGGGCCCCGGCCGGGACCCCTCCCCTCCGGCGCCAGCCCGACCGCGCGCCGGCCCGTAGTACCGTCGTGCGGTGCTCACCGTCACCACCGTCAACGTCAACGGCCTGCGGGCCGCCGCGCGCAAGGGCTACCTGGCCTGGCTCACCGCCAGCCAGGCGGACGTCGTCTGCCTCCAGGAGGTCCGGGCGGAGGAGGAGCAGCTCCCGGCCGCCGTCCGTGCCCCCGAGGGATGGCACGTGGTGTACGCGCCCTCGCGCGACGCGCGCGGGCGGGCCGGGGTGGCGTTGCTCACCCGGCGCGCGCCGGAGGCGGTCCGGGTCGGCTTCGGCGCGGCGGAGTTCGACGGCTCGGGCCGGTACGTCGAGGTGGACCTGCCGGGCGTGACGGTCGCGAGCCTGTACCTGCCCTCGGGCGAGGTGGGCACGGAGCGGCAGGCGGAGAAGGAGCGCTTCATGGCGGCGTTCCTGCCCCACCTCGTGGCGCTGCGCGTCCGCGCCGCCGCGGCCGGCCGCGAGGTGCTCGTGTGCGGCGACTGGAACATCGCCCACCGCGAGGTGGACCTGAGGAACTGGCGGGGCAACCGCGACCGCGCCGGCTTCCTGCCCGAGGAGCGGGCCTGGCTGTCGCGGGTCTACGGGGACGGCGAGGGCGACGGCGGGTACGTCGACGTGGTGCGCGCCCTGCACCCCGAGCAGGAGGGCCCCTACAGCTGGTGGAGCTACCGGGGGCGCGCCTTCGACAACGACGCCGGCTGGCGGATCGACCTCATCGTCAGCACGCCGGGCCTGGCCGGCCGGGCGGTCAAGGCGTACGTCGAGCGGGCGGCCACCCACGACGAACGCTGGAGCGACCACGCCCCCGTGACGGCCGTCTTCGATCACTGAGGGCCGTGACAAGGCCGTCGGAGGCCGTCCCGCGCTCCCCCGCGGAGCGGAGTCGCGGGGCGTCGGGCCCGGCAGAACGCCGCCGCCACGCTTCCGGCCCGCGCCCCTGGTGCCGTGACCGCTCCGGCTCGCCGGCTCGCGACGCCCGGCACGACACCTCCGCCCCGGCGTTGCCGGACGCCGCGAGCCCGCCGGGGAGGACGGGACGACGGGGCCGACGGGGCCGACGGAACAGCCGTCAGGCGCCGGTCGCCCCGTCCGGCAGCCCGTACGCGTCGGCGATCAGCTCGTAGCTACGCAGGCGGAGCGCCGGCGTGTGCGCGTTGCTGGTGATCATCAGCTCGTCGGCGCCGGTGCGGCGCGCCAGTTCGTCGAGGCCCTCACGCACCTCGTCCGGCGTGCCGTGGACCACGTTCGCGAGCCAGCCGTCCACGACCTGCTGCTCCAGCGGGCCGTACGGGTACGCCTCGGCCTCCTCGGGCGTCGGCACCAGGCCGGGGCGGCCGGTGCGCAGCCGCACCATGGCGAGCGCGCCGCTGAGCACCTGGCGGTGCGCGTCCCGCTTGTCCTCGGCCGCCAGCGCCGAGACGCCGATCAGCGCGTACGGGGTGTCCAGCACCTCGGAGGGACGGAAGCTGCGGCGGTAGAGGTCGAGGGCGGGTTCGGTGTTCGCGGCGGAGAAGTGGTGTGCGAAGGCGAAGGGAAGTCCGAGGCGGCCGGCGAGTTCGGCGCTGAAGCCGGAGGAGCCCAGCAGCCACACCGGCGGCCTGCCGGCGGACTGTACCCCACCCTCGACGCTGCCCTGGACGGGGCCGGGGACGGCGTGGATGCGGGCGTAGGGGTGGCCGTCGGGGAAGTCGTCGTCGAGGAAGCGCACCAGCTCGGCGAGCTGGGAGGGGAACTCGTCCGCGCCGTCGCTCCGCCCGCGCCGCAACGCCGCCGCCGTGGCGCCGTCGGTGCCGGGCGCCCGGCCCAGGCCCAGGTCGACCCGCCCCGGGGCGAGCGCCTCCAGGGTGCCGAACTGTTCGGCGATCACCAGCGGCGCGTGGTTGGGCAGCATCACCCCGCCGGAGCCGAGGCGTATCCGCTCGGTCTGGCCGGCGAGGTGGCCGAGGATGACGGCCGGCGAGGAGCTGGCGACTCCGGGCATCGAGTGGTGCTCGGCCACCCAGAAACGCTCGAAGCCGCGCCGGTCCGCCAGGCGGGCCAGCTCGGTGGTGGCGCGCAACGCCTCGGTGGCGGTCAGCCCCACGCCGACCGTGGCCAGATCCAGCACCGACAGCACCGCGGGCGCGGTCCCCTGACGTCGTCCCCTGATCACGTACTTCTCGCCTCCCGGAAACGTTCATGCCTCACGCATGCCTGAGAATGGCAACCAGCCCTCCGCCGAGGGCATTCCTGACCGCCCCCCGCGTGACCGGAAGGAGACCGACGGCGTGGCGTCGGTGACGAGCGACACGGCGGCCTCGGCCGCCCCCGCCAGCACGAGTGACCCGGCCCGGACGACCGCGCTGGTCGAGGCGGCCCGCGCCAGCTGCCGCGAGGCCGCCGCGCTGCTGCGCCGGCGCGCCGGACAGGGCGGGCTGACCGTGCGCTCCAAGAGCGCCCACGAGCGCGTCACCGACGCCGACGTGGAGGTGGAGACGCTGCTCCGCTCGGCCCTGCGCGCCGCCGTGCCGGGCTCGTCCGTCGTCGGCGAGGAGCTTGGCGAGGAGATCGGCGAGCCGCGGGGCGAGGACGGGGGCGCGGCGCGCGACGAGGAGGGCTCCGCCACCGCGCCCGACCTCGCGCGGGGCGCGTCCGTCACCTGGTACGTCGACCCGATCGACGGCACCCACAACTACCTGCGTGGCCTGCCGCTGGCCTGTGTCTCCGTCGGCGTGGCCGTCGGCGGGCGGCTGGTCGGCGGCTGCGTGCACGACGTCTTCCGCGACGAGTCCTTCAGCGGCGGCGTGGGCGTGCCGCTGCGCGTCGACGGCGCGCCGGCACCCGCGCCGCCCACCGCGTCGCACGGGGAGCCACTGGCGCTCAGCGACATCCCGCTGGCCGGGCGGGCGGGCCCCGACGAGCCCGCGTTCGCGCTCGACCTGCTGACCCGCGCGGAGGTCAGGCGGCTGTACTCGACCGCCCTGTCACTGGCCTGGGTGGCGACGGGCCGCGCCGACCTGGCCTGCAACCTCCACATACACCCCTGGGACGTGGCCGGCGGCGCCGCCCTGGTGCGCGCGGCGGGCGGCACCTACGCGCCCGTCGGCGGCCCCGACCCGGTCACGGCCCACGGATTCGTCGCGACCAGGCCCGGCCTCGGCGAGGACACGGCCACAGCCGCGCTGGGCCGCTGGGCCGTCTCCCGCCTGACCGAGCTCGCGGCACCGTAACGCGGGCCACCCCGACGCGCGCCGGCCGTACCTCGCGCCAGCCGTACCCCGACCCCGGCTCCCGGCCGCCCGGGTCCCCCAGGTCGCGCCACCCGGGCTGTGCGCCGTCCGGGGCGGCGTCCCCGCCGCCCCGGAGTCACAGCGTTCAGGGCAGATACCGCTCGACCGCGGCGGGCCCCTCCTGCTCCAGCTGCTTCCTGGCCCACTCGATCCGCTCGGGCGTGGGCTCCAGCCCTCTGGCCCGCACCAGATCCTCGGGGTCGATCGGGCGCTCACCGCCCGTGTGCAGCAGCCGGTCGGGCGTCGGCAGATCCGCGTTCGTCTCTTCGTTTGTCTCGGCGCTCTCGGGCATCGGGCACCTCCATGCGTTCGGGTCGGCCCATCCCTGTGCCGTCAGCCTATTGCGCCCCGTCCGCCCCTGCATCCAGACGCCGCCACCGCGCCGGGACGAGCGGGCACGACGGGCGGCTCAGGCGAGGGCCAGCAGCGCGTACCGCTCGTCGTCCACCTCCCCTCCCCACAGCTCGCCGTCCTCGCTCAACGACTCCACCCTCACCTCGCTGACCAGGGGCGCGACCGCCGACGTGAGCTCCCGCGCCGTGACGCCGCCCTGCCACGGCAGCCGGTGCTCCCCCGCGTACGGCGCCGCCACGCCCGCGCCCACCGCGCCGGCGTCCGCCGGCTGCCGCCACCGGCCCTCTATCAGCACCAGCCGTCCGCCCGGCCGCAGCCGCGCGAGCCACCCGCGCAGCGCCGCCTGTGGGTCCGGCAGGGTCCACAGCAGGTGTCGGGACAGCACCACGTCGAAGCGGCGCACCCCCACGGGCGGCGCCGCGGCGTCGCCCACGACGAAGGCCGCCGACAGCCCCGCCGCCGCGATCTTCGCCCGCGCCGCCGCGACCATGCCGGGCGCCAGGTCCACCCCCGTCACCCGGTGGCCCGCGCCCGCCAGCAGCACCGTCAGCGACCCCGTGCCGCATCCCACGTCCAGCACGTCCACGGCGGGCCGTGGCGGCATCCAGTCAGCGAGCCGCCGCTCCCACGCCCGGCGCGTCCGCGCGTCGCGCAGCCCGTGATCCGGCTCCTCGTCGAAGGCCGGGGCCGCCGCGCTCCAGTACTCCGCGATCGCGTTCTCGCTACTCATGGTGACGATCCTCCCATCCGGCACTGACAGTCCGGCGGGATCTCCGTCGGAACTCCAGCACCGCTCAAGCGCGGCTCCAGCACGACGCGAGGCCACCGCGAGCCCGCGCCGCCACCCCGCAGAATGGGCTCATGAGCGACCCGCACGAGACCTGGCCCACCACGCCGGAGGAGGCCGTCGCCCAGCAACGGCGGCTGTGCGCCCTGGTGCGGACGACGACACCGCCCGGCGCCCCGCCACCCCGCACGGTCGGGGGCGTCGACGTCGCCTACGACGACGTGCGGGGCCGCCTCGCCGCCGCCGTCGTCGTGCTCGACGCCGAGACGCTCCAGGTGACCGACCAGGCCACCGCCGGCGGGCCGATCACCTTCCCCTACGTTCCCGGCCTGCTCGCCTTCCGCGAGCTCCCTCCCGTGCTCACGGCGCTCGACCACCTGGCCACCCGCCCCGACGTGCTGGTCTGCGACGGGTACGGCATCGCCCACCCCGCCCGCTGCGGCCTCGCCAGCCACCTCGGCGTCCTCACCGGCATCCCCACCGTCGGCGTGGCGAAGACCCCCTTCCTCTTCGACCACGAGACGCCCGAGCCACCGCGCGGCGCCTCCGCCCCCCTGCTGGACCGGGAGACCGGGGAGACCGTCGGGCGGGCGCTGCGCACCCGCACGGGCGTCAGGCCGGTCTTCGTCTCCGTGGGGCACCTGCTCGGCATCGACGACGCCTGCGCGCTGACCCTCCGCATGACGCCGGACCACCGCCTCCCGGAGACCACGCGCCACGCCGACCGCCTCTGCCGCGAGAAACTTCGTCGCCTCGTCGCCTGACGGTTCGTACCATGCCCGCCATGGAGAACGACGCCACGGCCAACGACCCTCAGCGGCCCCTCGTGACCGAGGACGACCTCACCCACCTGCGGCGCTGCGTGGAGCTGGCCGCCAAGGCCCTCGCCGCCGGCGACGAGCCGTTCGGCTCGGTGCTGGTGACCGCCGACGGCACGGCCCGCTTCGAGGACCACAACCACGTCGGCTCGGGCGACCGCACCCGGCACCCGGAGTTCGAGGCGGCACGCTGGGCCGCCGCCCACCTCACCCCCGCGGAACGGGCCGCCGCCACCGTGTACACCTCGACCGAGCACTGCCCGATGTGCGCCACCGCCCACGGCTGGGTGGGCCTCGGCCGGATCGTGTACGTCAGCTCGTCCGCCCAGCTCGGGCAGTGGCTGAAGGAGTTCGGGGCCCCGCCGCCCCCCATCCGTCCCCTCCCCGTCCGGGACCTCGTGCCCGACGCCGACGTGACGGGCCCGGTCCCGGGCCTGGCCGACGAGGTGCGCGAGCTCCACCGCCGCTACCACGCCTCCCGCTGACCGGCTGACCGGAACACACACCGGCCCGGGGCCGCGCTCTCGCGACGGACCCGGGCCGGACCGCACCGGACGGTGGTCAGACGTCGCGGGTGACGGCCTCCACGTCGGCGTGGCCGGCGAAGCCGACGAACGCCGACCAGGACCGCGCCCCGAACCCAAGCCGCGGCCCGGCGGGCGCCTTCGAGTCACGAACCGCCAACCGCTCCCCCATCTCGGCCCGTACCTCCACACAGGCGCCGTTCCCCGCGGAATAGGATGAACGGGTCCAGACGCACATCGTCGTGGCTTGCTGAATCGCCATGGTCGCTCCGGATCGTCGCGGATCGTCGGGTAACGCCTCGCTTCATACGCATAGTGCTCACGTGGCGTGTTGATATGCGCAACGACCGTACTCGTCGCCCGGCTCCCGGTAGCCCGACGCTTCACCCGACCGGATGGTTCGACGGAAAACCCCTCCACAGCTGTGGAGTTGAGGTGTATTTTGCCCCGGCCCCACCCGCTCCGCCCCGCCCAGCCCTCCTAGGCCGCCTTGCGGTGCTCCTGGGCGATCCGCGCGACGAACTCCCGCGTCTGCTGCGGGCTGAGCGCCTGGGCGCGCAGGTGCTCGTACATCACGCTGTAGTGCTGGACGTCGTGCGGCTTCTCCAGGTAGAGGTCGCTGGTGCCGCCCTCCAGGTAGATGACGGTCGAGTCGCTCGTCTCGGGGAACTCCAGGATCGTGTACTGCCCGTTGACCCCCGGGTGGGCCCCCGCGGTGAACGGCATCGCCTGGAGCGTGACGTTCGGCAGCTGGGAGGCCTCCACCAGGCTGTCCAGCTGCGTCGCCATGACCGCCGGCCCGCCGATCGTGCGCCGCAGCGCCGCCTCGTCCACCACGGCCCACAGCCGTAACGGGCCGCGCTCCTCGTAAATCCGCTGCTGGCGACGGACACGCACCTGCACCCTGCTGCCGATCTCGTCCTCGCTGATCTCCGGCAGCGCGCCCGCGATCACGGCACGGGCGTACTCCTGGGTCTGCAACAGCCCCGGGACCACGTGCGGCTCGTAGACGCGCAGCGAGGAGGCGTCGGTCTCCAGGCCTATGTAGACGCTGTAGGAGGGGGACAGCTCGGCGAAGGCGTGCCACCAGCCCTGCTGGCGCGACTCCCGCGCCATCTGCATCAGGGACTCGATCAGCTTCCTGTCCTGGACCTCGTAGACGCCGCACAGGTCGCGCACGTCGCGCGGGCTGATGCTGCGGCGGCCGTTCTCCAGTCTGCTGATCTTCGACTGCGACACGAGCAGCCGGTCGGCGACCTCCTCGGCGGTCATGCCGCGGTCCTCGCGGAGTCGCCGTAGCTCCTGGCCGAGCCTGCGCCGCCGAACGGTGGGATTGACGTTGCCCGCCACGGACTTACGCACCTCCGTACTCCTGGCATCCAGGCCGTCGTTGTGGCTGTTCACCAGCAGCCTGCCATCCGGGGTGGCGGCTTCGCCGAGTTTTCGCCACACAGGGTGCCCGACCGTGTGCGAACGCGGGGTGTGGCGGCGGCCAAGGTTCCTGACCACCGCCACACCCCGCGTTCCGTGGTGCGGCTCCCGGTTGGGTTGTCGTCGTTCTTCGGTGGTTGAGCGTTGGTACGGCGTGTGGCGCACGCGTTCGCGGACCACACCCGGTCGGTCACCTGCCAGGGCGCTGGCTCGACGCTCAGTGGGACAGCGACGTACGCACCGAGGCCCGTGTCACCCCTCTCCGCCTGCCCTCCTTGGACAACTGCTGAGCCGTTGACTGCCCGACCGCCGCGGCGGCCATCGCCGCCGCCGGTGCGGACGTGTGCGCCCGACCCGCCGCGGCGGCTGCCGCCGCCTTGCCACGGCCGCCCGTCTGCGACGAGCGCCGTGCCGCGGCCTGACCGGCCACACCGTTCTGGACGTCCATCACGGCGTGCGCCACGAGGCCACCCATCGGGTCGTGTCGGATCAGGTCCCGGAGGCGGGAGCGGGAGGACCGCCCCTCGTTCCCCGGGTACAGGTGCTTGCCCAGCCCGACCGCGTGGGCGAGCGCCGCCAGGGCCGCGGTCCGCGCGTCCGGGGGGGTGCCGGTGCGGATCGCGGTGTCCAACCGAGCCCGGATCTGCCGGCTGACCGCGGTCTCAGTGGCCTGGTACCGCGTCGTTGGCAGAATCCCGCACATCTGGTTCTCCACCGCGTGCACCATGCCGCAGCGCTCCAGATGCGTGAGATAGGTCTGGCGGAGCCCGAGCCTGGGTCCGCCGATCCAGTGGACGGCGCGCACGGGGCTGCCACGTCGGCGTAGCAGCTCCAGGGCGGAGTCCAGCGTGGGATCTCCGGTCGGTCGTGGCAGTATCACGGCTATTCGGTCCCCATCTGGGGCTATCCGTCCCGCGAGAGCCAGCTCCACGAGCTGTGCTCCGGCAAGACCAAGGTCGAGAGACTGCGGCTGCGCCGTGGTGCCCGTGGCCGGGTCCAGAGCCAGCAGCAACAGCTCCTCCGGAATGGTTCTACGACTCCTGCCCATCCATGCCTCCCCGCGTGGATGACAGACAGGGTGACGCCTCTCACATTGTTCTGTCGAGAGCGCGTGGTTGGTTTGTACGGGAACCCGTAGATATGTCGTTGTCGTCAACGAAGGAGAACGGCAGCTTTCCGCCACTCCCGGCTCGGCGTACCCAGGTGCACAGGGCCAGGCAAACTGGTAGGGCCAGCGGCCGGATTCACCGCGTCAGGAGTCGGACCAATCTGCGAGGAGGCACGGGTGGCGGGCGAGTCCCCGGACACTTCGGAACGGGATGGGGTGCGAGCGACCTCGCTCGCGACAGGGCAGTCATCGAGAAAGACGCCCAAGGACCCCGCGACGGTTCCCCTGGGCATGGCACATCTCGGGGACAGGGCAAGCGAGATGGACGGGGAGGACCAGAAGGACGAGCCCGGGGAGACGGACGCCGCCGGGGAGGCGAGCACGGAGAAGCCCGCGCGGGCGACCGCGGAGCCGGCGGCGGGCGGCGGCACGGACGGTCCCGACGGGGGCGACCCGCCCTCGGACGAGACGGACCGACCGGACGAGCCGGACGCGCCGGGAGAGGCGGACCCACCGGACGCGTCTGACGAGGCCGGCGCGGGTGACGAGCCCACCGAGCCGGAGGACTCGTCGCGGCCCGAGGAGCCCGAGGAGGGCGGGGAGTCCACGGCGAGCGGGGAGAGCGACGGGGCCGACGAGGCCGGGGAACCGGACGGGGAGACGGCGGACGCCGCCGAGGCGGCCGAGGCACCGGCGACCACGGCCGAGGACGAGGAGAAGGACCGGGAGAAGAGGCAGGAGAAGGAGCCGGCGGAGGAGCCGGAGGAGGACCGCGAGAGCGGCGGCGGGGAGGGCGGGAACGGGGCGGCGGAGCCGAAGGAGGCCGGGCCCGAGGACGCCCCGCCGAAGGCCGGTCAGGGCGCGGCCACGCCCCCTCGGCCCGTGGACCAGCCCACGACGACCCTGCGCGCGCCCGAGCAGGCCAGGCCCGCCCCGGCGCCCGCTGTCCCCACGCCACCCGCCACGGCTCCGCCCGCCGCGCCTCCGGCGCCTCCAGCGCCCCCGGCACCCCCGGCGGCCCCGCGGGTGCCGCCACCGCCGGCCGTTCCGCCGCCGCCCGCCGACTCCGAGCGGGACCCGCTGGAGCTCCTGGCCGCGCTCACCAACCGCCCCGCGCCGCCCCCCACGGCCTGGCGCGGTGCGGTGCGCCGCATCAAGATCTACACGCCGCTCGTCGTGCTGCTCGCGATCGCCTTCGCCACGGTCCAGGCGCTGCGCCCCCTGCCCGAGCCACGGCTGGAACTGACCGCCGCCGAGACGTTCACCTTCGACGGCTCCACGCCGGCCGTCCCCTGGCCCGAGGCCGGGCAGGCGGCGCTGCGCGTCGACGGCGTCGGCGGCTTCGGCACCTCCGGGGGCGAGGAGCCCGTGCCGATCGCGTCGCTCGCCAAGGTGATGACCGCCTACGTGGTGCTGCGTGACCACCCGCTCGGGTCGGGCGAGCCGGGGCCGGACATCCCCGTCGACCAGCAGGCCGAGGACGACGCCGGGCTGAGCGCGGAGGGCGAGTCGACGGTGGAGGTCCAGGCGGGCGACACCATCAGCCAGTACGAGGCGCTCCAGGCGATACTGCTGCCGTCGGCGAACAACATCGCCCGGCTGCTGGCCCGCTGGGACGCGGACTCCGAGGACGCGTTCGTCGAGAAGATGAACGAGGCGGCCGAGGAGCTGGGCATGGAGAACACCACCTACACCGACCCCAGCGGCCTGCGGGAGGACACCGTCAGCACCGCCACGGACCAGACGATCCTGGCCGAGGCCGCCATGGACGACCCCGTCTTCCGCGAGATCGTCGCCCTCTCCGGATACACCGACAGCAACGGCGTCACGCAGTACAACTTCAACCCGCTGGTGCCGGTGGACGGCGTGATCGGCATCAAGACGGGCACGACCAGCAGCTCCGGTGGCTGTCTGATGTTCGCCGCCGAGCAGGAGGTCAACGGGGAGCGGCAGCTGATCCTCGGCACGGTCCTGGGGCAGGGCCCCGACCCGGTCGACAACTCGATCCTCGTCGGCGCCACCAACGCGGGCAAGGCGCTGATCGACTTCGCCCAGGAGGTCCTCGTCTCCGAGCGGGTGCTCGGCGAGGGCGACGTGGTCGGTCACGTCGACGACGGGCTCGGCGGCAGCACCCCGGTGCGGGTCGACGAGGACGTCGCCGCCGTCGGCTGGCCGGGCCTGGAGGTCGACCTCTCGCTGGTGGCGCGGGACGGGGAGGCGCTGCCCCACTCGGCGGAGGCCGGCACGCGGGTCGGCAGCCTACGGGTCGGGGAGGGCGCCGACGGCGTGACGGTGCCCGTCAGCCTCGCGGCGGAGCTCGGCGAGCCGGGATTCTCCGCGCGACTGCGGCGCCTGGCCTGATCCGACACCGGAGTCACGGTCCGACGACGGTCCGGCACGGCGGGTCTGCCGTGCCGGGCCGTCGCGCGCTACAGTTCGGTGCACTCGGCGGCCTTGCATCCGGACGTAGGGGGCTTCGCGTGGAGTGTCCCTCGTGCGGGTCGGGGAACGGGCACAGACTCAACAACGGCAATTGGGTGTGCGACGACTGTGGCGCGGTCACCGCAGGATGAGGCCGCGTGGCGGGACCTGGACCCGGCCACGCGCGAGCGACTCGACTTTCTCGACCCGGAGGACTTCACCGTGGGTCCGACGGCGGAGGCGGCGGCTCAGTGGGCCCGTTTCACCGCGATCCTCGACAAGGCGGAGCAGTACCGCCCGCCCCTGTGACCCCCACGCCGGACGACGAGCGCCCCGTCGGGCGCCCGTAACTTTTCCTGGGCTCGACTGATTAACCGACCATGACACTCGATCGGACGAACGAGGAGAGGCTCATGGTGACGGAGCGTCGGGGACGGCGGGCTTCGTGGGTGAGGCGGACGGCCGTGGCGGCGGCGGGGACGGCGATGGCTGCGGTGGTGGTCACGACCCTCGGCGCGGGCGCGGCGCGCGCCGACGAGCTCCACGAGGGCACGACCGTGGGCCCTCAGTTCGCGCTGGTCAGCATCGGCCAGATCGAGAACCCGTTGGGCAGTGTGCTGCAGAACGCCCAGGTCCTGCCCGGTCAGGGGACGGGTGGCTGTCGCTGCGACTGAGGCCGTTCGCCCGCCGGGGAAGGGCCGCCGTCGGCACCCGAGTTCACCCGATCGGGTGACGCCTTCACCCGTTTCGCCGGTGGCGCTGGTCTCTATACGCTTCGGGCATGATCCGCGCAGTGGTGTTCGGCATAGGTGAGTGCCTGATCGACCAGACCCGCGAGTTCGGTGGCTGGGCCGACTGGCTCGGCGTTCCTCGCCACACCTTCGCCGCGCAGTTCGGCGCGATCGTCGCCCAGGGGCGCGACCACCACGAGACGTTCGAGGTGTTCCGGCCCGGCTTCGACATCGAGCAGGAGCGCATCAAGCGCGAGGCGTGTGGCGAGGCCGAGTGGTACGGGGAGAACGACCTCTATCCCGACGTGCGGCTGGCGTTCAAGGAGCTGCGGCAGGCCGGCCTCTTCCTCGGCGTCGCCGGGAACCACACGGCCCGCATGGGCAGAGTGCTGAGGACGATGTTCTCCAGCCACGTCCACCTGACCGCGACCTCCGGCGAGTGGGGTGTGGCCAAACCGGACCCGCGGTTCTTCCAGCAGCTGACGGCGCGGGTGGCCGAGCGCTTCGACGCCATCAGCCCCGAGGAGATCCTCTACGTCGGGGACCGGATCGACCACGACGTCCGCCCGGCCTCCGCCGTCGGCCTGACCACGGCGCTGGTCGTGCGGGGGCCGTGGGGCGTCATCCACCAGCACCATCCCGACGCCGCGCTGCTGCCGACGATGCGCCTGACCTCGCTGCGCCAGCTCATCGGGAACATCCAGGACCTGAACAGCTCGGAGTTCTAGCGACGGGCCGGGCGGGCCCTCGGTCAGGCCGTCGGTCAGGCCGTCGGTCAGGTCCCCGGACAGGGCCTCGGTCCGTCACCCGAACGCCGGGCCCGGTGGCGCGGCGGCCGTCGCCGCCGAAGCCTGGGAGGGTGGGCGCCGACGCTGGACAGGACGTGGAGCGGCTCCTCGCGCGGCTCGCCGTGGTGCCGTTGGCGGGCGGCGCGCCCGCCGCCGACGCGGCGGTGACGGGCGCGAAGGCGGCCCGCCTCGCCCGCGCGCACGCCACCGGCCTGCCGGCGTTGCCCGGGTTCGTCCTCGTGCCCGCCGACCGGGCGCCGGGGCTGCCGGTCGGTCGGGAGCCGCTGCGTCGCGCCTGGCAGGAGCTGACCCGGGCTCATTCGGGGGCCGACGGCGCGGTCGTCGTGCGGTCCTCCTCCCCGGCCGAGGACTCCGAGACCTCCGCCCTGGCCGGCCGTTTCGCCTCCGTCCTCGACGTGCGCGGCTTCGAGGCCGTGGCCTCGGCGGTCGGCACGGTCCTCGACTCCGTCCACCGGGTACCCGGCGCCGACCGCGCCGGCATGGCGGTGCTGGTGCAGCCGATGGTGCGGGCCGTGGCGGGTGGGGTGATGTTCGGGGCGGACCCGCTGGCGGGACGCGAGGACCGCGTGCTGGTCAGCGCGGTGGCCGGCGGCCCCGACCGGCTCGTCGGGGGACGCGCGCCGGGGGTGCGGTACCAGCTGACGCGCTGGGGGCGCCTGGTGCGCGCCGATCCGGCCGAGCGGCGCTCCTCGCGGGTGCTCTCCCGCCGCCGCCTCGCCCGTCTGGCGCGCCTGGCCCGCCGCACCGGGCAGGTCTTCGGCGGGCCGCAGGACGTGGAGTTCGCGTTCGACGCCGAGGACCGGCTGTGGCTCTTCCAGTCCCGGCCGATCACGGCGATGGCGGCGCCCACCCCGCGCGGCGCCCGCCTGTTGGGCCCGGGGCCGGTGGCCGAGACCTTCCCCCACGTGCTCCAGCCGTTGGAGGAGGAGCTGTGGCTCACGCCGATGGCGCGGGGCCTCGCCTTCGCGCTGGACCTGGCGGGTGCCGCGCCGCGCCGCGTGCTGCGCGCGGTGCCGACCGTCTCCACGGTCAACGGGCGGGCCGTCGCCGACCTGCGGCTGCTGGGGGCGGTGCCCGCGAGCCACCCGGTGCTGTCCTTCATCAATCCCCTGCCGGGGGCGCGCCGGGCCTCGGCCGCGTGGCGGATGGGGCGGCTGCGGGCCGCGTTGCCGCTGCTCGCGGTCGACCTGATGGCGGACGTGGACCGGGAGCTGGCCGGGCTGCCGCCCCCCGAGACGCTGCCGCGCGCGCAGCTGCTCGCGGCGCTGGGGTGGGGGCGGGAGGTGCTGGTGTCGCTGCACGCGCAGGAGTCGTTGGCCGGCGCGCTGCTCTCGCCCGGCCGGAACAGGGGCGCCTCGGCGGTGGGGGAGGCGCTGGCGGTGCTGGCCACGGCGCGCCGCTCGGAGGCCGGCGCGGCGGACGAGGAGCGGCTGCTGTCGCGGCATCCCGTGCTGCTCGTACTGCTGCCGCCCGCCCTGGACGCGCGGGCGAGCGGACGGGGCGGCCAGGACGGGGGCGACGGGCACGACGGGGGCGACGGGGGCGACGGGCGGAGCGGGCTGCCGACGTCGCTCGGCTGGACGGGCGAGCCCCGTGGCCTGTCGTCCCTGTCCGTTCGTGAAGGGTTGCGGCTGCGAATCCGCTGGGTGCAGGAGATGCAGGTGAGGCTGGTGAGGGCAACGGCGGACCGCCTGGCCGCCGAGGGGTGGCCGGACGCGCTGGCCCGGCTGTCGACCCTGCGGTGGCCCGAGCTGGTCGCCGTGCTGGAGGGTGCCTCCCCGCCGCCGGACCTCGACCGTCGCCGGCCACGGCCGGACAGCCCGCGCCTGCCGGCCGCGTTCCGCCTCGCCGCCGACGGCGGCGTCGTCACCGAGCGCCCGCCGGGCCGCGCCCCGGCGGACGACGGCGGCGGGCACGGGAGCCGGGGGCGGGAGCGGGTGGAGGGGCAGGGCGCGGGCGGCGGCTTCGGCAGCGGCACCGCCTGGCACGGGAGCGGCGGACGCCCCCGCGAGGCCGTGCTCGTGGTCCCCACCCTCGACCCGGAGCTGGCGCCCCTCCTGCCGGGGCTCGCCGGCCTGGTCGCGGAGACCGGCAGCGTGCTGTCGCACCTGGCGATCCTGGCCCGCGAGTACCGGGTGCCGACGGCGGTGGCCGTGGCCGGGGCCGTCGAGCGCTTCCCCGAGGGCGCCCGCCTGTCGGTGGACGGCACGACCGGGGCCGTGTGGACCTCTCCGGCGGATCCGCACGGCGCCGATCCCGAAGGGGCCAGGAGCGTGGCGTGAGGTACGCCGGCATCCTGGGGTACGTCGTCGGCGGGGTGGCGGCCGGCGCGGCGGCCGTCTACACGGTGGTCTACCTCTACCGCTGGGAGTGGGAGCGGGCGCTGCTCAGCGGCGTGCTGCTGCTGGTGGTGGAGGTCTTCCTGGCGACGGTCGCCGTCCTCGCCCAGGTCGACCGGCTGCGGCGGCGGCTGGCCGAGAGCGACCGCCGGGCCGAGGAGATGCTGCGCCACCTGGCCGAGACGCGGCCCCGCCACGCCCACGGGCCCGAGCCGTTCCGCTGGCTGCGTGGCACGGCCGCGCCCCGGGGCCCGACCGGGTCGGGCGGCGGGGAGCCGGGCGCGGGGGCCGGCCGCGACACGTTCGTCTTCGTTCCCGTGCTGGTGGCGGCGGGGGCCGCGCTGTCGATGCTGGCCATCCTCATCCAACGGCTGGCCGCGGCCGGCACCCGGCCGGGCGCCGAGCGGCGCCTCGCGGGGCGGCTCGCGGGCCTGGCCGCCCCGCCCGGCGGCATCCTGGGCGCCGCCGCCACGCCCGCCGGGGAGGCGACGACGCCCCCGCCGCCGGTGCCGCCGGCCCGGCCGCTGCGGGCCGTGGGCAGGGTCGTGAGCGTGCTGGCGACCGCGGTCCTCGTGGCGCTGGCCGTCGACCTGATCTCCGACGCGACCCAGACCCGCCGGCAGCAGCCGCCCGCCTCGGCCGCCACCACCGTGGTGTTCCGCGTCGAGCTGCGCGGCGTGCCGAACGACCGGGCGGCCGTGACGCGCGCCGCGCAGGAGCTGTGGGAGCACTGCCACCGCTCCACGTCGGTGCTGCGGACGGGGACGCTCGGCCGGCTGGAGGGGAACGTCTTCTCCGGGGTGCTGCGTCCGCCGCTGCCCGAGCACGACCTGCTGCGGCTGCGCGGCTGCCTGCGGGACACGACGGCCAACCGGGCGCTGGCCACCGTGCTCGGGGAGGGGCAGGCCACCGCGCCACGGTCCTTACAGGCTGTTCTGACCGGCTGTCCTTACGGGCTGCCTCGGGGCCGGCCGGCCCTCGCCCGGACGCACCCGTCGATCTGTGCGCTTCACCACATGTCATCTGATAAGCGCCTGGATGTCCGGGCGGGCGGTTAGCGTTGCGCGCAATCCCCGCCCCCTCCCCTGGTGGTGAACCGTGTCCTCCCTCCCCGCTCTCCCCGCGCCGCTCCGCAGAGCGGGCAAGGTGCTCGGCCTCTGTGTCGCCGGCTACGTCGGCCTGTGGATCGTCGCCGCCGGCGGCATGCTGCTGGTGTCCCTCTGGGCGGGCCAGCACCACACCTCGGGCGAGAGGGTCGCCGGCATCAACCACTTCTTCGAGGTCGACGACCGCGTGTGGCGCGGCTCGGCGCCCGGCCCCGCCGGCTACGCGGAGCTGGCCGACCGCGGCGTGCACACCGTCGTCGACCTGCGGGCCGAGGACCTGTCGCGGGAGGCGCTGGCCCGGCCCGAGGAGGCGGGTCTGAACCTGGTGCGGATGCCGATCAGGGACGGCCAGACGCCCACCCCCGAGCAGGTCGACCGCTTCCTGGCCACGGTCGAGTCCACGAACGGGCCGGTCTACGTCCACTGCGGGGCGGGCGTCGGCCGCGCCGGCTCGATGAGCGCCGCGTACCTGGTCCGGACCGGGCAGGCCGACTCGCGCGAGGCCGCCATGCGGACGCTCGCCGTGGGTCCGCCCTCGATCGAGCAGGTCTACTACGTCCTGTCGGCCGACCGCGACGCGACGGACCAGCCGCCGGCGGCGGTCGAGGCCGTGAGCCGCGTCCTCGACGCTCCGCGGCGCATCAGCTCGATCGTCTTCTGACGCTTCCCGGCCAGCCGTTGGCCGCCCCGTTGGCCGCCCGCCGAGCGACGCCGACGCCGCTGACGCCCGCGCCGGCCGCCGGATAGGGTCGGCGCGTGGTGAACGGGGACGGGGACGGGGCGGGGGGCGGCGGCCCAGCGGGCGCGGGGGACGGGCGCGGGGAGGACGACGGCGAGGCCGCGGCGCCCCCCACGGCGCCGTTCACCCAACGGGTCCTGGTGCTCGTCGAGGTGGTCGACGAACCGGGCGAGCTGGCGCTGGCCCGTGACCTGCTGGCGGGACGCGGCTGGCCGGTCCGCGACGCCGCCCCCGACGAGACCCCACCCCCACCCCCCGGCCCCACGTCGGACGGCGCGGGGCCGCCCACGCGACGCGCCCTCGTCGTCGAGGTGCGGCTGAACGGCGCCCGGTGGCGGGCCGAGCGCGCCGCCAAGGGCGCCGTCACGGTCATCGCCCGGCGGCGCAAGCTGGCGTTGTGGGTGCGGGACGCCACGCTGCTGAGCCCGCCGCGCGAGGACCGCACCACCTACCGCGTGGTGCGCCGCGCCACCGGTGGCCCGCTCCCCCGCCTGTGGGCCCGGCTCGGCGGGCGCGACGCCCACCGCGTGCTGGGCCTGCCCACGCGCCTGACCCGCGAGGCCGTCGAACGGGAGCTGACCGACCGCCGGCTGGGCCGCGACCGCTTCGCCACGGCCGACCACGAGCTGCTGCCGCCCCCGCCCGAGACCGAGGAGGAGGCGGCGCGGCGGACCACGGAGCCGGTGCCGCTGCCCACCCTCGTGCTGGCCGCCGCCGCGCTGCTCGGTGCGCTCGCCGGCGGCTACTGGCTGTGGTGGGCCGATGGCCTGACCCTCGGCGTCCCCCTCGTCATGCTGCTGCTGGCCGCCGCCGTGTTCGCGGCCTTCCCGTGGCGCGAGCCCCTGCGGCTGGCGGCGCGCGTGGCCGTCGGCCCGCTGCTGGCGGCCGGCTGCGCGCTGCTCGGCTGGATGCTGGCGGACGCCCAGTCGGACACCGGCACGGAACCGGTCGACCAGCTGCTGATGATCGGCGCGGTGAGTCTCGGCATGCTCTCCCTGGCCGGGGTCTGGCTCGCGCTGCGGCAGACGTGGGTCTCGCGGAACGCGGTGTGGCTGGTGCCGGTGGCGGTGCCGGTCGCCGGCTCGATGGTGGCCTGGCTCGGACGGCTGATGCGGGCCGTCTACCTGGAGGCGTTCGACATCCCCGCCGGCTCGGTGCGCTCCGTGGAGAGCCTGTGGGACTACGCGGCGGCCGGACGGCCGCTCGGCATCGCGCTGGCCTTCGTGCTGCTCTTCACCGGCGCGCTGGGCTGGGCCCGCCACGTGTACTTCGCCCGGGGGGACAACCGGGTCTACGCGATCGTCGCCACGCTCCTCGCGTCGCTGGTCTACGCCCTCACCGCGGTGGGCCTCGGCGTGGACGCCGCCCACTCGGCGGCCGAGCGGGCCATGGCCGAGGCGGGCGACGGCCGCAACCCCGCCCCGTACTTCGGGCTGCGGGGCGGGCTGATGTGCGTGCACCCGGTGGGCGCGGAGCCGATCGCCGTGGAGAACGGGCCGGTCCCGACCGGCCATCCCGTGCTGTCGTTCGGCAGCTCCGAGGAGTGGGTGTGGCTGTGGGACCCCGCCCGCGCGGCGCGCTCGGACGTCGACGCGTCCGACACCTTCGCCGTCCGCCGCGACGACGTGCGGCTCGTGCCGCCGGGCGGGGACGGGGAGTGCGACGCGTCAGCGGCGGGCACGGACGACCGGGCCGGCGCGGCGGACGGCGGCGCGGCGGACGACCGGGCCGGCGCGGGGCCTCAGCCCTCCTCGTAGACCACGGGCGCCAGCGGCGCCAGCTCCGGACGCTTCGGCGGACGGCCGTCGCCGGAGGAGCGGCCGGTGAGCCGGCGCCCGATCCACGGCAGCAGGTGCTGCCGGGTGAACCGCAGGTCCGCGCCGAACCGCGCCGCCCACCGGGTCGGCGTCGGCGGCGGCAGGACGGTCTGCCAGTCGAAGGTGGCCGGGTGCCCCAGCCGCTGCCACACCGCCTCGGCGACCCTCCGGTGCCCGTCGGCCGTGAGGTGCAGCCGGTCGTCGGCCCACAGCCGCGGGTCGCCCATGACGGGCGGGGCGTAGAGGTCGACGAGGAGCGCGCCGTGCCGTGCGGCGATGTCGTCGAGGGCGAGGAAGAGCCGCTCGACGCGCGGGCGGCACCGCTCCAGCACCGGGCCGCGACGGGCGGGGGTGCGCATCAGCACCAGCGTGCCGCAGCTGGGCGCGAGGCGGGCGACGGCCGCCTCCAGGCGCGCACAGACGAGGTCGAGGTCGCAGCGCGGGCGGAGCACGTCGTTCAGGCCGCCGACGAGGGTGACGAGGTCCGCCTCCATGGCGGCCGCGAGCTCCACCTGCTCGTTGACGATCTGGCCGATGAGCTTCCCCCGCACCGCGAGGTTGGCGTAGTGGAAGCCGTCGCCGGCCTCGGCGGCCAGGCGCGCCGCGAGGCGGTCGGCCCAGCCCCGGTAGCTCCCGTCGGGGAGGAGGTCCGACATGCCCTCGGTGAACGAGTCGCCCACGGCGACGAAGCTGCGGATCTCCGGCGCCCGGGCCGGGGACGCCGGCCGGGCCTGCTGTACTTCGCGCACGTCACGCGCGTCACGACGAACTCTCATGGCCGTCGCATCGTAACGACCACCTGTGACGCGTCCGTAAAGCGGCTCGTTACCTCGCCGACTCCTCCTGTTCGCCGCCGTCACATGGAATGACCACCCGGCATCAGGTAGAGAGGACGTGGGCGTGAACGCGGTGCGCAAGGGTCTCAGGAGGCGCGGCAGGCTGCTGGCACAGGCGCTCGGCCCGCCCCGGCGTCCCGCCGCCGCCTCGCAGCAGCCCGCGCCCGGCGCCGCACGGCAGCAGTCGCGCGGGGAGACCGGGCCGGGGGCGGGGCCGGGCACGGGACCGGAGGGGAAGCGGGAGCGGGGGACACAGGGGCCGGGTCAGGGGAAGGGGCAGGACCAGGGGCGGGGGGCCGAACAGCCCGAGCAGCCGAAGCGGCCGGCCTACGTCGCGCCGCACGCCGGGCGGCTCGTGGACTCCCCCGTCTTCGTGCTCTCCTCGGTCCGCTCCGGCTCCACGCTGCTGCGGGTGCTGCTCAACAGCCACTCGAAGATCCGCGCCCCCCACGAGATGCACCTGCGCACCGTCCACGTCCAGCTGACGCGCCCGTTCACGGCCGAGGCGATGAAGGGCCTGCGGCTGGACCGCAAGGAGCTGGAACACCTGCTGTGGGACCGGGTGCTGCACGCGGAGCTCACCCACAGCGGCAAGGAGGTCATCGTCGACAAGACCCCCGCCAACCTCTTCGTCTGGCGGCGGCTGCGCGACTGCTGGCCGAACGCCCGCTACGTCTTCCTGCGCCGCCACCCCGGAGCCGTCGTCAGCTCGCTGGTCAACCGGCGCGCCGAGCCCGACATGGCGGCGATCCACGACGAGGTGCTGCGGTACGCCGAGGCCATGGACGAGGCGGCCGGCGAACTCGCGGGGCACACGGTCACCTACGAGCGGCTGACGGCCGACCCCGAGGCCGCCACCCGCGACCTCTGCGCGTACCTGGGCGTGGCGTGGGAGCCGGGGATGCTGGAGTACGGGGAGCACGACCACGGCACGTTCCGGCCGCAGATGGGCGACTGGAGCGAGAAGATCAAGTCGGGGAGGATCCAGGCCGCGCGCGACGGCGACCACTACGAGGGGCTGCCCGCCCGCCTGGCCGAGATCGCCGAGGGCTGGGGCTACACCCGCTGAAGGGCCTCGCCGGGAAGGGCCTCGCCGGGCGCGACCGTCCCGGCCGGGCCCGGCGGGACGTCGCGTGGGTTCCCCCGGAAGCGGGGGCGCTTCACGAACGCCTCGTCGGTAGCCTGCGTCCCATGACGCGCGCCTGGCTCCTGCCGATGCTGTTCGTCCTCGGCGGCTCAGCCGTCGCGGCTCCTCAGCTCCTCGACGGGAGCCCCGGCACGGCCGCGGCGCTCCTGCTGGCGTTCCTGGCGCTCGCCGGCGTGAACTCACCCCTGGTCTTCCCGAGGTCGATCGGTGCGCGGGAGGCGCAGCGCCGCAGCGCGGTCGACGGCCGACCGATCGTCTTCTGGCGGCCGGGCTGCACGTACTGCATACGACTTCGCGTCCGGCTGGGGCGCGGCGCCCGCCAGGCGTACTGGGTCAACATCTGGCGCGACCCCGCGGGGGCCACAGCGGTGAGAGCGGTCAACGACGGCAACGAGACCGTTCCCACCGTCGTCGTGGCGGGCCGGCCACGCACCAACCCCGATCCCGGATGGGTGCGCGAACAGCTCTCCCGCTCCGCGTGACCGCCAGACGTGCCCCCACCAAGGGGCGGGACAGCCTTCAGCCGCGCTGCGGCGTGAGGCGGCGCTGGAGGGCCCGCACGCGTCGCGCGGCGCCGCGGACGGTGCGGTTGCGGGGTATGAACGCCAACCGCCTGGGGACCGCGCCGGGCAGCGCGAGGACGGTGAGGCGGCGGCGCTTGAAGTACCGCCGGGTCACGCCGTTGAGCTTCGTCTCCAGGTACCGTTCCGCCTCGCCGCGCAGCTCCGGGTAGAGCTGCGGCTGCATCGTGAAGCCGACGGCCGCGAGCAGCCCGGCCAGCCGCTCCCGGCACTCCTCCTCGCCCGGCATCCGCCAGGCGCGGACCGCCTCGGCGTCGTCGAGGTCGGGAAGGATCGCGTCCACGACGGTGACCGGCACGCGGTTGCTGTTCTGGAAGGGGCTCAGGCGCTCCAGCAGCATCTCGGTGCCCACGCGCGCGACCGGCAGGCCGTAGAGGACGGAGGCGGTCAGCAGCGCCGTGGAGAAGGCGCCGACGACGATCGAGGGCCGCAGCCGCTCGTAGAGCACCTCGGCGAGCACCGGGGTGTCGAGGACCGTCAGCTCGACGTCGAGGGCCGCGGCCTCCTCGGCCAGGCGGCGGGTCCAGTCGGGCGGCGCGGTCGGGTGGGGCTTGAAGACGGCCCGGCGGTGGCCGAGCGCGGCGACGCCGCGCAGCATCCGGGCGTGGAGCCGCTGCTCCTCGGCCGCGCTCAGGATGCCGAGGGCGGAGAGATACTGGCCCAGCAGCAGCGCGGGCGGCTCCTCGGCGTCACCGACGGCGGTGAGCTCCTTCGGAACGACGTCGGGGGTGGCGTCCGCCAGCTCGCCGAGGACCTTCTTCATGGCCGCCGCGGGCACGACCTCCGGCGTCACGCCGAACTCGGTCAGCAGCAACGGGCGGACGCCGGGCAGCAGTTCGGGGTGGAACAGCCGGCCCACGCGGGTGCCGACGAGGGTGGGCAGCCGGTTGCGGGTCGGGCCGTAGCTCATCAGGCCGTCGGCGTAGACGTCGATGGGGGCGGCGGGGAAGAGCTGCGCGAGGGCGCGGGCCGGGTTGACCTGGATCGACTCCAGCACCAGCGCGACGTCCTCGTCACCGAGCCGCCACAGCATCCGCAGGTGCCGCTCCCACATGGGCACGTCGCCGGCGCGCGGCTCCCAGGAGCCGGGGTGCATGGGGCTGATGGCGTCGTTCCACGAGCGCACCTCGTCGAAGCGGGAACGCAGCCGCTCGAAGCCGGGCGCCTCGTCGAGGGCGGGAGTCGTCTCGGGGCTGGCGGCGTTGTTGCACACCAGCAGGACGCGGCGGCGGGCGACGGGGAGGAGGCCGCTGTCGAGGGCGGCGGCCAGGGTGGCGGCGCCGTACAGCGTGGAGGCGACGAGGATCTGCGTCGGCGCCTCGGGCGTCCCGGGGGCGCCGGGGGCGCGGTCGGGGCGGTGTGGGGGGACGGGCGTGGGGGTCATCGCGCGGCGACCTCCACCGGTCCGGCGGCCAGGCCGGGCCGGCGGCGCAGCCAGCGCAGCCGCGCGGCACGCTCGTGGTCCATGGTGTCCAGCGTGTACGACAGGACGTCCTGCGGCATGCGCTTGAGGGCGGTGGCGCTCAGCGCGCGGAGCTTGCGTGCCACGTGGCGTTCGTACCTCTCACTGTTGCTCAGGTGGTGGGAGATGATCGCGCAGTAGGTGCGCACGGCCTTCGGCAGGAGCCGGTCCGCCTCCGGGTCACGGGCGGTCTCCTCGACGACCTGGTCGAAGGCGCGGATGAAGTCGAGTTGGCGGACGTCGCCGATCTGGGTGAGGGAGGAGGCGACGCCGCGCCGGTAGAAGACGCCGAGCAGGCCGACGACGGCGAAGGTCCTGGCCTCGCGGTGGAGCCGCCAGATCCAGGGGCGGTCCTCGGCCGTCCGCAGGCCGTCGGTGAAGTGCAGCAGCCCCTCGTCGGCGAGGCGGCGGTGGTAGACGCCGGCCCAGGCGTAGGCGTAGTCCACCGAGGTCTGGGTGTCGGCGGGCAGGATCGCGTCGCGAGGGTTGAGGACGACGCCGCGCCGCCCGTGCGGCACCCGGTGGATGGTGCGCGCGCGGGCGGCGCACTGCACGTGGTCGACGCGCAGGAAGTCGCACTCCAGCTCGCGGATGGCGGCCAGCAGGTCCCGGTAGTAGCCGGGCGCGAGCCAGTCGTCACCGTCGAGGAAGGTGACGTACCGGCCGCGCGCCCGGTCCAGACCGGTGTTGCGGGCGGTGGCCAGGCCGCCGTTCCGCTCGTGTCGCACGAGGGTGGCCTGCGGCAGCTCCCGCACGGCGCGTTCGAGGATTCCCGGCGTCTCGTCGGTGGAACAGTCGTCCACCAGGATGAACTCGACGTCGGGCGAGGCGTTGGCGCGCAGGCTCCGCAGCGCCTCCGGGGCGTAGGCCTGGACGTTGAAGAAGGGTACGACGACAGACAGTTCGACCATGGTGGGCGCGATCGTAGAGAGCGTCCCGTCTCGCGTTCTGTCCGTGAGCCTAAGCCCGAGTGAACGCTAGGCGACGGGTCGGGGCTTCTCGTGGTCTCCCGGTTCAACCGGCTGTTCAACCGACCGGTCGACCAACGCTCCCGCTCCCGCTCCGACTCCCGCTCCGTCTCCCGCCTCCACCACCGCGTCCTGCCCGGCGTGCGGTCCCCCCACGGGCTCGGCGAGCCGCGCGGGCGCCTCACCGGTGGGCGGCTCGGGCGTCGTCGTCCCGGCGGCCCTCTCGGCGGCGACGGCGCGCAGGTGCTCGCGGATCGAGTAGGCGAGCGCGGCGCCCCAGAGGATGTAGAGGAGGGTGTAGACGAGGGCGCACGTGGTGTCGCTGGCGTCGATCCAGTCACCGCGCAGCAGGGTGCGGGAGTTGGTGAGGATGATCAGTCCGCCGACGGCCGAGCCGAGGACGCGGGGCGGGATGTGTCGCACGAGCCAGGCGGCGATCGGGGCGGCGATCATGCCGCCGATGAGGAGGGCGACGACCCAACTGGCCTTCACGCCCTCGTCGGACAGCCCGATGAGGAAGCCGAGGCTGGCGGCGACGGCCACGAGGAACTCGCTGGTGTCGATGGAGCCGATGACCTTCCGGGGCTCCATCCGCCCGCTGGCGAGGATCGCGGGCGTGCCGACCGGCCCCCAGCCGCCGCCACCGGTGGCGTCGACGAAGCCGGCGACGAGGCCCAGCGGGGAGAGGAATCTCTTGCGCAGTGGCTTGCCCAGGTTGTTCTTGGGCAGGCCGGCGAAGGTGAACCGGGTGAAGACGTAGATCCCGAGCGAGAGCAGGATCAGCGCCATCAGCGGCTCGGCGGCCTCCGTGGAGAGGTTGGTCAGGACGCTGGCGCCGAGGAAGGCTCCGACGGCCCCCGGTATGCCGATCTTCGCCACGACACGCCAGTCCACGTTGCCGAAGCGCCAGTGCGACGCGCCGGAGACGAGGGTCGTGCCGATCTCCGCGAGGTGCACCGTGGCGGACGCGGCGGCGGGGTTGGTGCCGATGGCCAGCAGCAGTGTGGTGGACGTGACCCCGTAGGCCATCCCCAGGCTGCCGTCCACGAGTTGGGCACCCAGGCCCGCGAGTGCCAGCAGGATCAACGTCTTCATGGAACCCTACCTTTCCGATTTTCCCCAGCGAATTTATAGGAAAACCGTTCGACTGTCACCCGGGAACCCGAAGCTGTACGGGGGGAAACCTCGCCGTTACCGGACGCCATGCGAGCGACCGCCGAGGACACGTCGAGCACGCTCGGGCGAGCGGGGGGAAACGTTCGCGAAGGGCAACGACGACGGGGCGGGCGGGGCAGGTGGGGCGGGCGGGACGCCCGCGGCCTCCCTCGGGCCCGCCCGGGCCGTCAGGCCGTCGAAGGGGTGGCAGAAACCCCCGCGGCCCGGCGGACGAGGCCCGCCGGGCCGCGGGGGTACGGGATCAGGGCCGGATCAGGAGTGCCGGATCAGGGCCGGATCAGGGATTGGTCCAGGCGTCGGGAAGCTCGACGAGGTTGTGGACGGAGGCGGGCAGCCGCGCGGCGGCCACGTCGGCGAGGCTGACCTCGCCGAGGATCTTGCGGACGTTGGCGCGCACCGCGATCCACATCGGCTGCAACGATTCCGCGGGCCCGGTGTACGACAGCTCGGGCGGCCGCTCGCCACGGACGGACACCAGCGGGCCGTCGACGGCACGGATCACGTCGGCGATGCTGATCGACTCCGGCGGCGCGGCCAGCCGGTACCCGCCGTGCCCCCCGCGCTGACTGACGACGATCCGGCCGCGCCGCATGTCGTTGAGGATGCTCTCCAGGAACTTGTGGGGGATGCCCTGTGCCTCGGCGATCGCCTCCGCCTTGACCGGGCCGCTGTCGCGGGCAGCCGCCAGCTCCAGGGCGGCACGCACCGCATAGTCTGCTCTCGCCGAGACACGCATGCGGACATTATCCGCCACACTCGCGCCTCTTCCCCAACTCCGATATGCCGCCGTGATCAAACGCTAGTACCCTACATTACCCATCTTTTTTCTAGGGAAACTAGGGAAGACCGCGTGGCAGCGACGATGACCTCCATCCGACGACGCCCCGCCGTCGTCGCCGTGACCGAGCAGGGCGCCGCCGTCGGCGGCCGTCCCCGCCTGTACCTCCTCGACGGCCTGCGCCTGGTCGCGGCCCTGATGGTGGCCGTCCACCACTACGTCGGCACCTTCCGCGTGAACAAGCCGAACAGCTCACCCTGGGGCCAGCCGGTCGAGGACGTCTTTCCCAACCTCTTCTCCGTCGCCGTCTACGGCTGGATCGGCGTGGAGTTCTTCTTCGTCATCAGCGGCTTCGTGATCTGCATGTCCTGCTGGGGCAAGCGGCCGCGCGACTTCCTCGTCTCCCGCGTCGTCCGGCTCTACCCCGCCTACTGGTGCGCGATCCTCCTGACCACCGTCGTGATCACGCTCTGGCCGCTGGCCCGCGACCCGCTGCCGCACAGCGGCACGCTGCTGAACCTCACCATGCTCCAGGAGGCGTTCGGCGTGCGCGGCGTCGACGGCGTGTACTGGACGCTCTGGTCGGAGCTGCGGTTCTACGTGATCTTCGGCCTGCTGATGGCGACCGGCCTCACCTACCGCAAGGTGGTGCTCTTCTGCGCGGCCTGGGGCTTCGTCGCCGCCCTCTCCCACACCGCCGACTCCGAGCTGCTGACCCTGGTCGCCAACCCCTCCGGCGCGCCGTTCTTCATCGCCGGGCTCACCCTGTACCTGATGCACCGCTTCGGGCCCGACCTGCTGCTGTGGGGCATGCTCGGCATGTCCTGGCTGCTCGGGCAGTACGAGCTGATCGACCGGGTCGCCTACGAGAGCGTCTCCTCCTGGCGCGGCTCACTGGTGCTCTACACCGCCTTCCTCGGCCTGATGCTGGTGATCGCGCTGGGCCGGCTGCCGCGCCTGACCCGGGCGAGCGGGCGGCGCTACGGGCGCGTGATGACGACGGCCGGGGCCATGAGCTACCCGCTGTACCTGATCCACTACGCGATCGGGCTGACGCTGATCGCGCTCCTCCACGACGACGTCGATCCGCGCCTGCTGGTGGGCGGGCTGCTCGTCGGGGCGCTGGTGGCGAGCTGGCTGATCCACCGGCTGGTCGAGCGGCCCGCCTCCCGGCTGCTCAAGCGCAGCCTCGACCAGGCGATCGACCGGGTCAGGACCCTGGACGGGAGGTGACGGCGCCGGGCGGGTCCCCGGCTTCGTCGGTCCGGGCCCCGCCCGCCTCGACGCCCGCCTCGACGCCCGCGTCGTCGCCGCGGCCGTCGAGCACCGTTCCGCCCTCGGCCCTGACCGGCGGCTCGGCCGGGGCCGCGCTCTGCGCGGCGTCCTCCGCGGCTTCCTCCGCGTTGCCGGCGCCGGCGCCGGCGTCGGCGCGTTCCGTCGCGCCCTCGGCGGCGCGTTCCGCCGCGTCGATCGCGGCGTTCGTGACGACCGTCATGCCGACGAAGAGGGCGAGCGTCAGGCCGGCCATGATGACGAAGACCGCGCGGATGCCGAGGAACTCGGCGAGGAGGCCGCCGGCCAGCGCGCCCAGCGGCATGGTGCCCCAGGCGAAGAGGCGGTAGCAGCTGTTGAGGCGGCCGAGCAGCCGGTCGGGCGTGACGCGCTGCCGCAGCGAGACGGTCACGACGTTCCAGACCACGATGCCGACGCCCCACAGCAGGTACGCGCCGCCGATCAGGTACGGGTTGGCCGTCAGCGCCGGCAGGCCCACGGCCAGGGCGCTGGTGGGGATCGTCAACGCGACGGACACGGCGCGGCCGAGCCGCCGCTCGACGTGCTCGGCGACGAACGAGCCGACGAGGCTGCCCACGGCCGTGGTGGTCAGCAGGAGGCCGTACGCCTGTTCCGACAGGCCCATGGTGGACTCAGGGCCCACGGCGTACAGGACGAGGACGGCCATGGTCGCGTTGCTGGCGAAGTTGAAGACGCCGACCATCGCGGCGAGCGTGCGCAGCAGCCGGTGGTGCCACAGGAAGCGCAGCCCCTCGGCGATGTCGGCGCGGAGCGTGGTCCGCGGCCCCGTCCGTTCGACGCGGAAGCTGCCGCGCACCAGCAGCAGCGCGGCGACGGCCAGCACCCACAGGCCGGCCGGGGTGGCGAGCGCGACGGCCGTGCCGGCCACGACCAGGAAGCCGCCCAGGGGCGGGCCGACGAACTGGTTCGCGGTCAGCTCGACGGCGAACAGCCGGCCGTTGGCACGCGTCAGGCTCTCGCGCGGCACCATCTGCGGCAGGATCGACTGCGCCGAGGTGTCGTAGAGCGTCTCGGCGACCCCGACGCCGAACGCGACCGCGTACAGCAGCCATATGGAGCCGGCGTCCGGCGCGAGGGCGTGGAGCAGCGCGAGCGCGGCCACCAGCGCGCCGCGCAGGACGTTGGCCCCGATCATGGCGCGGCGGCGGTCGAGGCGGTCGGCGAGCGCGCCGGCGGGCAGGGCGAACAGCAGCCAGGGCAGGGTCATCGCCATGGCAACCCCCGCGATCAGCGTGGGCGAACGCGTGAGGTCGATGGCGACGAGCGGCACCGCGACCTTCAGTACGCCGTCGGCGAGGTTGGACAGGCCGGCGGAGGTCCACAGCCGCCAGAACGAGCCGCCGAGCGGCGATCTGCCGATGTCTGACATTCGGCGAGAATGCCACACCGAGGATGCCCGGTCACGGCTGGGGACGGCCGGGCACGACTGGGGACGGCGACGGAAACCGGCGGGTGCGGCGTAGCCGTCCCTCACACGTCGTAGATCGTGGAACGATGCCCGACCCGTACGACCCAGACGATCAGCTCGCCGTTGTCCACGGTGTAGATAACCCGATAGTCCCCGACACGCAGGCGGCGGCGTTCCGGCTGGGACACGAGAGCGGTGGTGCCGAACCCGAACGGATCGGCTTCGAGTTCGGCGAGTTTGGTCAGGATGCGCAGTGCCGTGACGCGAGGGATCTTGCGCAGTTCGTCACGCGCCTCGGGACGGAAGACGGTGCGGTACTCACTCACTGCGTTCGAGCGTCTCCCGCAGCACGTCCTCCAGTGGGATGCCGGCGGAGCGGTTCGCCATGCGTTCGTCGACGATGCGGTTGATCTCGCGCTCCTCCCACTCCTGGTACCTGCGCAGCACCTCTATGGAGACGACCGCGGCCACCGGCTTGCCACGGCGCGTGATGACAGTGGGCTCGTCGTCTCGGTCGGCACGCTCCACAACATCGGCGAGATGTGCGCGAACGTCACGAACGGACGCCGTGGACAGCTGTTGGGTCATGAAACAAAGCGTACCAGGTGGACCATGTGTACACATCCGCTCAGACTGGCTCAGCGGCGGGAGGAGCGCATCGCCTTCACGATCGTGACCTCGCCCGGGTCGTCGAGGATGCGGACGTACTCCTCCGACTCCATGGGGCACAGGGATATCCGCCCCTCCTCGTCGAAGAGGAGCCCGAAGCCGTACTTCTTCGGCAGCGGCGAGGCCCGCAGGCACGCCTGGGACCGGGAGAAGAACCCGGCCCGCGCCGCCTCCAGCTCGGGCCCGGCCAGCTCCTCCCCGCCCTCCTGACGGCGCAGCCACGACAGGAACACCACGTCCTCCTGCGTCAGCTGACCGGGCCGCTCCGCGACCATCTCGTACTGGAGGACGGCCACGGTCCTCCGCCCACCGCGCGGCACGGGCACGACGCTGGCGCTGACCGGACAGTCGTCGGCGACGGTGATCAGGGTGCGGTAGTAGCTCTCCAGGTACGGCATGGTGCGGAGCCTACGACGGGGGTCTGACAACGGGGCGGGTGCGGCATGATCGGTCGCGTGACGCTCTACGTCCACCTCCCCCTCGCCGACGACACCCACCGCGAACGGCTGCGCACCCTGGCCCGCGAGGCGGGCCGCACCGTCCACTTCGCCGACCCCGACGGACCGGCCGACGACGACGCCCGCGCCCTCGCCGACGCCGAGGTCGCGCTGGGCAACTGCCCGCCGGAGTGGCTCGCCGCCGCGCCGCGCCTGCGCTGGCTCCAGCTGGCCTCCGTCGGCGTCGACGCCTACCTCGGGCTCGACTGGCACGCCGCCCCGCTCGACGGCCTGACCGTCACCAACCTCCGCGGCGTCTTCGCCGACCCCGTGGCCGAGACGTGCCTGGCCGGCATCCTCGCCCACCTCCGGGGCGTCGACACGCTCGTGGCCGCGCGGCCCGACCGCGCCTGGCAGCGGGCGCGGCTGCGACCCCGGCTGCGCCTGCTGACCGGCGCGCGGGTGCTGGTCCTCGGCACCGGCGCGATCGCCCGCCGCCTGGCCGCGCTCCTCGCGCCGTTCGGCTGCGACCTCGTGCACTACGGCAGGAGCGCCGGCGAGCTGCGCACCCTCCGGGAGCTCGACGCCCAGCTCCCGACCGCGGACGTCGTCGTCGCGCTGCTGCCCGACACCCCCGCGACCCGTGGCCTGTTCGACGCGCGCCGCCTCGCGCTGCTGCGGCCCACGGCGCTCTTCGTCAACGCGGGACGCGGCTCCGTCGTGGACGAGGACGCGCTGCTCGCGGCGCTCGCCGACGGCGCGCTCGGCGGCGCGGTCCTCGACGTGACGCGGCGGGAGCCGCTCCCGCCCGACGACCCGCTGTGGCGGGCGCCCCGCACCATCCTGACCCAGCACACGGCCGGCGGCTCGGAGGAGGAGACCACCCGCGTCATCGACGTCTTCGCCGACAACTGGCGGCGGCGCGCGGCCGGCCGGCCGCTGGTCAACGTCGTGGACTGGTCGAAGGGCTACTGAGAGCGGGGAGAGCCCACCCGCCGGCAGAGCCCCGGCCGGCTGCCCCGACGGCAGGTCCCTCAGGGCCCGTCGGCGGGCTCCTCGGACGGCGGCCGGTGGTCCAGGCAGCAGCGGACGAAGTCCTGGACGACGGGGTTGGCCTCGTCGGCCGGGGCCCACGCGACGCCCACGCGGCTCGGGCTGACGCCGCTGACCGGACGGTAGGTGACGCCGGGGCGGGCGTAGAAGCGGGCGGCGGACGCGGGGGCGAGGGCGACGCCGTCGCCGTTGGCGACCGCGCTGAGCCACTCGTCCGGCTGGTCGGCGACGGCGCCGACGCGGACCGGGTGGCCGTCGCGCTCGTCGGCGGCCAGCCAGTGCTCCCGCCACCAGCCCGACTCGGGTCGGGCGGCCACGAACGGCTCGTCCCACAGCTCCCGGAAGGGAACCGAGTCGAGGGCGGCCAGCGGGTGCGCCGCCGGGAGGGCGACCCACCGCGGCTCGCTGAGGAGCACCGCCGTCCGCAGGGCCTCCTGGCCGGGGAACGGCAGCCGCACCAGGGCGACGTCGACGTCCCCGTCGGCCAGCCCCGCGCTCGGGTTCGACCACGACGCCTGCCGCAGCTCCGCCCGCCAGCCCGGCCGGCGGCGGGCGAACTCCGCGACGATGCGCGGCGTCGCCTCGTTGGCGCCGCTGGCCAGGAAGCCGACCCGCAGCACCCGCCTCGCCCGGCTGGCCACGCTCCTGGTCTCCCGCAGGGCCTGGTTCCAGTCGGCCAGCAGGGCCGGCACCCGCTCCGCCAGGGCGCGGCCCGCCTCGGTGAGGGCCATGCCGGAGCGGGAGCGGGTGAACAGCCGCACCCCGAGCTGCGTCTCCAGCTGCCTGATCTGCTTGGTGAGCGCCGGCTGGGAGACGAACAGGCGCGCCGCGGCGCGGGTGAGCGTCCCCTCCTCGGCCACGGCGACGAAGTACCGCAGCAGCCGGGTGTCCACGTCCATGCCGTCAGGTTATGGGTGCAGGTATTGGACGCCCTCGCGGGGGCTCGGTGAGGCTGGACACGTCGGCCGGCCGTGGCTCCTCCCCATCCGCCACGCACCGGCCGGGAACCGAACCAGACGAACGAGCCGGAAGAGGTGTCAGGTGTTCACGGCCTACGTGATCGTCACCGTCGCCACCATCGTGGCCAACGGCGGAATGGCCGCCGCGGACCTGTCGAGGGCCGGGTTCGTCCTCGCCAACTCGGCCGAGGTGGGCGTCCCCCGGTCCTGGCTCCCGTGGCTCGCCGGCCTCAAGGCCGCCGGCGCCGCCGGGCTCCTGCTCGGCCTGCTGGGCGTCCGGATCCTCGGGGTCGCCGCCGCCGCGGGGCTCGTGCTGTTCTTCGTCGGCGCCGTCGCCGCGCACCTGCGGACCCGCGTGTTCCACAACATCGCGTTCCCCGTCGGCTACCTGGGCCTGGCCGTCGCCTCCCTCGTCCTCGCCGTCGCCGTCGCCGCCCGCTAGGAACGCGAAAGTGGGGTGCCGCGCCGGGCACGCGTCCGTACCCTCACCCCATGCGAGACCGCGTGGGAGACGATGACGAGCCCGCCCTCCTGAACGTCGTCGACGTCGAGGCGACCTGCTGGCGGGGCCAGCCGCCACCCGGCGCGGTGAACGAGATCATCGAGATCGGCCTCACGGTCGTCGACCTCCCGGCGCGCCGCCGCGTCTCCCGGCACCGCGTCCTCGTGCGGCCCACCCGCTCGACGGTCAGCTCCTTCTGCACCGAACTCACCGGACTGACCCAGGCGGAGGTGGAGCGGGGCGTGACCTTCGCCGAGGCGTGCCGCGTCCTCGTGGCGGAGCACGACGCGGGGCGACGCCCGTGGGCCAGCTGGGGCGACTACGACCGCGGGCAGTTCGCCCGGCAGTGCCGGGCCGACGGCGTCGCCTACCCCTTCGGCCACCCGGCGGAGCGCACGCACACCAACGCGAAGGCCGTGTTCGCCGAGGCGCACGGCCTGCGCGGGAGGCCGGGCATGAGCAAGGCCCTGCGGATCGCCGGGCTGCCGCTCGAAGGTCGCCACCACCGCGGCGAGGACGACGCGTGGAACATCGCCGCGCTCGTCCTGCACCTGGCCGACCGTGGCGCGTGGCCGGGCGCGGCCACGCCGTGACACCCGCGCGGGGCGGTGCCCCCGTCCGAGCACGGGGGGACACCGCCGCGTCGCGCGTCGCGCGTCGCGCCTAGGCCGACACCTCGGAGCGGTCGCCGCCCCACAGCGTGTGGAAGGAGCCCTCCCGGTCCGTCCGCCGGTAGGTGTGGGCGCCGAAGTAGTCCCGCTGGCCCTGGGTCAGCGCGGCGGGCAGGCGCTCGGCGCGCAGCGCGTCGTAGTACGCCAGCGCCGCCGAGAAGCCGGGGGCCGGCACGCCCTGGCGGGTGGCGGCGATCAGCACCTCGCGCCAGTCGTCCTGCGCCTCGGCGATCTCCCGCGCGAAGGTCTCGTCCGACAGCAGGCTCGGCAGGTCCGGGCGCACGTCGTAGGCGGCGCGGATGCGGTCGAGGAACGCGGCCCGGATGATGCAGCCGCCGCGCCAGATGGAGGAGACCGAGCCGAGGTCGATGGTCCAGCCGTACTCCTCGCTGCCGGCCGCGATCTCGTGGAAGCCCTGCGTGTAGGAGACCACCTTCGACGCGTACAGCGCCTGCTCGACGCGGTCGGCGAAGGCCGCCGCCTCGGACGCGGGCAGCGGCGTCGGCCGCGGCCCGGCGAGCCCCTGGGACGCCTCGCGCAGCGCCGTGTGACCGGAGAGCGAGCGCGCGAAGACGGCCTCGGCGATGCCCGACACCGGCACGCCGAGGTCGAGGGCGATCTGCACGGTCCAGCGGCCGGTGCCCTTCTGCTCCGCCTGGTCGAGGACGACGTCCACGAAGGGCCTGCCGGTCGCGGCGTCCACGTGGGACAGCACCTCGGCGGTGATCTCGATGAGGTAGGAGTCGAGGCGGCCGGTGTTCCAGGTGCGGAAGATCTCGGCGATCCGCGCCGGCTCGTACCCGGCGACGGACCGCAGCAGGTGGTACGCCTCGCCGATCAGCTGCATGTCGGCGTACTCGATGCCGTTGTGCACCATCTTCACGAAGTGGCCCGCGCCGTCGGGGCCCACGTGGGTCACGCAGGGGGCCCCGTCGGCCGCCTTCGCGGAGATCTTCTCCAGCATCGGGCCGAGCGTGGCGTAGGACTCGGCGGAGCCGCCGGGCATGATGCTCGGGCCGTTGAGCGCGCCCTCCTCGCCGCCGGAGATGCCCGTGCCGACGAAGTGCAGGCCCTGCTCGCGCAGCTCCTTCTCGCGGCGGCGGGTGTCGGCGAAGTGGGCGTTCCCGCCGTCGATGATCATGTCGCCGGGTTCGAGGAGCGGGGCGAACTCGCGGATCACGGCATCGGTCGGCTCACCGGCCTTGACCATGATCACGAGGCGGCGGGGGCGTTCGAGGGCGGCGACGAACTCCTTCGCGCTCTCGGCCGCGACGAAGTCGCCCTCCTTCCCGAACTCCTCGACCAGAGCACGCGTCTTGGCCGCGGTGCGGTTGTGAACGGCGACCGTGTATCCGTTGCGGGCGAAGTTCCGCGCGAGGTTGCTCCCCATGACCGCGAGGCCCGTGACGCCGATCTGGGCTGACGTGCTCATAACACCTAGCTCCTGTCGTCTTGTCGAGGCCGCCATTGTCCCTCGGGGCAGTCATCGCCCGGGAACGACGCCGGAGTGGGCGAGTGAGCAGGCCACCCGGTCGGACGCGGCGGGAACCACCGTGCCCGACCGGGAGCACGCCGGGGATTCGACCAGGTCCGTACAGGGGCCGCACAGGGGTCAGACAGGGGTCAGGGGATGAGGTCGAAGACGAAGTCGGAGCTGACGACGGCGTAGCAGCGGTTGATGAACGTCTTCTCGTAGAGGACCACACGGTTGCCCCAGAGGCCCCGCGCGGTGACGGTCACCGGGTCCAGGTGGCCGGGACAGACCCACTCGCGGTTCGGCGGGATGCGCTCGACGTACCCGTCCACCGACGCGAGCGTGTCACAGGCGTCGACGGGGGTCGGGTGCGTGCCCCCGTCGGGCAGGCAGGTGAGGGTGGCCGAGCTGCCCGGCGAGACGCTGTCCGCCGAGACGGTCAGCGCCAACTCGGCGAACGCGGCGGCGGGGGCGGGGCCGGGGGCGGCCGCCGCCGGGGCGGCGGAGAGAGCGAGCGCCGAGGCCAGCGCGGCGGCGCCGAGGGCCGCGAGCCGCCTCACGCCGGCTGTCCCGCTCCTGCTCCCGCCCCTGCTTCTGCTCGACGTCTCGGGTAACTGTCTCATCGCGGTCCTTCCTCCTCGTGTGGGACGAACGGTGGGCCGACGCGCGTCGGGCGAGCGCGCCCGGACGCAGCGTTGGAGAGCCCGCGGACCGTGTCAAGACAGGTCGCTCGAACTGCCGACCAAGGCTTGGTGAGACGCCCCGGTCAGGCTCCCGGTCAGGCTCCCGACAGGGCGCGTCCGCCCGGCGCGCCCCCGGTCTCCGGCGGCTCAGGCCGTGGGTCCGGCAGCCCGGAGAAGAGCGGCGGCCCGGCCGTCCACGTGACCTCCAGGCGGACGTGCGCGAAGCGCCAGCCCTCGGGCGTGCGCCGGCAGCGGTAGTGGTAGACGCCGCCCACGTCGGTGTGGGTCCCGGGGTCGGCCGCGTCGGGGACGTGCACGGCCAGCACCGAGGAGGTGGCCGTCGCCTCGTCGCCGTCGACCTCGACGGTGACGTTGGTGTTGTGGTGCTGGGTGCGGGCGTAGCGGGCGAGGTTCCTGGCGGGGGCCGCGGCGATCTCCGTCGGGCCGACGCGCCGCTGACCGAGGATCTCGAAGACCCCGTCCTCGGTGAACGTCTGGCCGTAGCCCGTCCAGTCCCTGCCGTCGAGACAGGCGCTGAAGCGGTGGACCAGGCGCGTGACGGCCGCCTCGTCGAGCAGCCGGGCGACGTCTGCTGCGAGCGCCGGGGCCTGGGCGGGTGCGGCTGCGGGTGACGGGCCGTCCGGCGGCGTGCTGGGGGTGCGTGGGGGAGACATGACGGGACCCTACGGTCTCGCGGTGGCGGCCTGAACGGCGCCGGGGAGGGTTGGCGCGAACCCGGCGCCGCGGCGGGCGGCTTGACGCCGCGGCCTGCCGGAGCCGGCCCTCGTACGGGTGAACCTCGCCGCCGTCACGCCCGACCGGCCGCCGGCGCGGCACACCATGGGCGAAGGTGCCGGGTCCGGCCGGGCCCTGGGGGCGAGGGCGGTGGCGGGGGCGGCGAGTCCCGGGCCCGACGCGGTCGCGGTGACCGGCCCCCCTGTCAGTCGGCCACCGCGAGCCAGCACCTCGATGGTTGCCCGGCGCCGGGTCCGCGGCGGGTCGTTTCGGCCCTGGCCGAATCCACGACGGGCCGCCGGGCCGCCGTACCGCCGTACCGCCGTACCGCCGTGGAGGAGACGAGAGGAGAGGCGCGGTGAGAATCCACTTCTCGGCCGCCGACATCGCCCGCGTCCGGCTCGCCGAGGGGGCGAGCCAGCTGGCCGCGACCACCCTCAGCGCCCTCCGCCTGGCGTTCCCCGGGCCCGCCCGCCCCGGCTCCTGGCGGCGCGCCACGGGCGCGCACGTCCGCGCCCACGGGCCCTGCCTGTTCACCGCCGCCGCCTGCACCGCGAACGGCCCGGTCCCGGGCTTCCTGCTGCGCGGTCACCCCGGGGAGGCCACGTGGGAGGGCGAGGTGGAACGGCTTCGCGCCACGCCACGCGCGACGTTACGCGCCGACCTGGAGCACGTTGCCGGGCAGCGCGCCCTGCCACGCTCCCTGCGGGCCGTCGCGGACGGGGACCGTGACGCGCTCGACGCCCTCGCGCGGGCCGTCCACGTCTACCACCGGTCCGCGATCGCCCCGTACTGGGCGGGCATCGCCGCGCACCTCGACGCCGACCTCGCCCACCGGGCGCGCGTGGTGGCGCGCGGCGGGGCCGAGGAGCTGCTGAACACCCTGCACCCGCGCATGCGCTTCCGGCCGCCGGTGCTGGAGATCGCGGGCGAGGACTCCCTGGAGTACCGCCTCGACGGCCGCGGCCTGCTGCTGGTGCCCGCCCCGTTCACCTCCTACGTCCCCTGCGACCCGGCCGAGGCGCAGCCGACCCTGCACTACCAGGTCCCGCACCTCCCCTCCGTCACCACCCGGAGCCCGGGGCAGGGCCAGGCCCAGGGGCAGGGCCAGGGCCACGGCCCGGCGCCGTCCGACGGCTTCGCCGCCCTCGCGGCCCTGCTGGGCCACGGCAGGGCCAGCGTCCTGACCGCGACCTCGACGGCCACCGCGGCCGCCGGCGAGGGGCTGAACACCAGCCGCCTCGCGGAACGGACCGGCCTGTCCCCCGCCACCGTCAGCGAGCACACCGCCATCCTGCGGCGGGCCGGCCTCCTCGCCACCCACCAGGCGGGCCGATCCCGCCGCCACACCCTCACGCCGCTTGGCCGGCGCCTGCTCGACGCCACCGCGACGGGCGCGATCGACGACCTGTACGTGACGTGACTCGTCCGGTGAGAGGTGGGTGCCGTGTCTAACGAGCAGAAAGACGGGAAGCCCCTCCGTCATCTGAACGGAGGGGCGCAAGCCCGCTCGGATCTACGCTCCGCCGGACCTATCCCCAGCCGAAACAACAGAAGCACCGTTCTCCGCGCCCTGTGCCTCCCCTCCAACACGTTGCGATGGTGGCGTGAGGGTGCGAAGCATGGTCTCCAGCAGGTCCAACACGCGCCTGCCCGACACAGGGTCGTCAAGGGCGGCAAGCAGTTCCGCGACGCGGGCTTTGATCACTGCGTTTACATCGGACTGGGACCGCTCCTGATCGGCCGCCAGTGCCCCCGTGATCATCCGAAATGTTCTTAGGAGCGACGCCGTCTTGGCCGCGGGGTCACCCACGGCGAACTGACAGTCTGCATATCTTTCGATCCACCACACGATACCGAGGTGGCGGTCTAGCAGAAGTTCTCGCAATCCCTCCAGATGAGAGATTAGTCCCGCCATAGCCTGCTGCTCTCGTTGCGCTGCCCTGATGCGCTCGTCAGCCACGATACGCGAGTCGTCGGTGATGGTGAGGGACACGCTGCCGTTCACCACGAGTCTTGGATCGCTACGGAGTGGCTCCGACAGGTCGCGATTAATCGCGGCCTCGGCGTCATCTGCGAGCAGCACGGGGAATCTCCGTGCGGCCGTCGCCGCGACCTCCCTGAGCAGCGAACGAGCCACTGCATCACCATGAACCAGAGTTGCAGCGCCTCGGGGTCGCCAACCGTAACTGACGACGGCGTCGAAGTGCAGTGCATGATCAGCGCTATCGAGCCGGGTGGTGAAGATCCGCGCAGACACTCGTTGACTCTCCGGATCAGTGCATGACCGATTGCGTCGGAACACGGTCTTCCTCCTCACACCACTTGGTCCGTGTCGTCGATCGCCCGCGACGGGGGCATCTGAGCCATTACCTGCACCAGCCGCGCTCTCATCAACTCGTGGAAGGGGCTCCGCCCTCCGATGAGCTTGTACACCTCGTCGCCCAGCACATCGTTCACCTCGGGCAGCACCGAGGCAGTAACCTCCACCACCGCCTCGACAGGCAGGCCCTCGGGGCTCACGGCTTCACCCCACTTCTTGAGCACTTCGGCGGCACGGGGCCGTAGGTCGGGGCACCGCCAGGCCACCCGCCAGCCTTCACCAAGCAGTTGCCTAACCGCGTGTCCGCGTTCCCCTTCCATGGTGAGCAGGCGATGAACCAGGGCACCACGCTCAGTCGGCTCCATTCCGGCGAACACGTTGACGAAAACCTCGGAGCTCGGTACGTCCCTGCTTGACTGTGCGGCCCATCTGAGGATTGTATTGAGGACTCGTACCGACAATTCGACGTCTCCCAGCAGGCTCCGAATCACCCCGATGGCGGCGTCCCGGATCCTGGCATCGTCAGCGTTGTCCAGAACGTACCTCAGCCGGGTGAGGGCGATGCTGGGATAACTGTGTCCCAGTCCTTTCTCGCAGAGTGCCACCACTGCCCTCTGGCGTTCTGGTTTCCTCGGCGCCTTTGCCCAACCCAAGAGTTTCTCACGGACCACCGCGCCCAATTGGGGGTCGAGCGCGAGCGTACTGAGCACGTCGACGGCATGGGTCTCGTGACGGGCGCTTCCCTGACGCAGCCACACGTGGACGAGCCCTAGGACGGTCTCCAGCCCCTCGGACCGCGCGAGTTCAGGAAGCAGTGTGGCCAGCCGGGGCACGCATGCGTCTCCGGTGGTTTGGGATGTACTGATCGTCGACAGCCACCGCGTAAGGATCGGGACCATCTGTGGCCTGCTCCGCCAGACATGCTTGAGGAGTGCCTGATCGATGTCGGGACGGAGCCTGGAGATGGATACGATCCCATCGGCGAAGTCGACGCCCGCCTCTTCACATCGCCTCGTGTCATCTGCCCTGACCAGCGGGCCTCCCGGTCGTCCAGGCCAGTTTAGGCCCTCATCGGCCAGCAATAGGTCGGCGGCGTCAAGTACGACACGCGCCGGGCATCCGTCGAGGACTGCTGCCGCGATCTGCAAGGCCCGCCGTTCGGTCGCCTGGGGGTCATCAGCTCCGAACCATTCGCTCAGCTTGTGCTTCCATTCCAAGAACGAGTCACGCGCTTCAGCGTCGTTGGCGTCGGCGGCCTTCAGAACGATGTTCGCCAGCCGTACCCCCTCACCTGGGGGTTCATCTCCACCCAGCAGGTTCGCGAATACGCTGGACGGGTCCTGAAGCCAACCAACACGCGCTGCCAGTTCCGGGTGCTGCGCGATTCGTCGGCGAGCGACCTGGAGCGCGGATGGACGGCTGATCCGCATGACGGTTGCCGACCCGGCCCCATTTTCTGTCTCTGCCCCCTGCCACACGTACTCGGTGGCCACGATGATCAGTTTGGGCCCCTTCGCCAGCGCCTTCATTCCGTAGAGCGCCAGCTCTTCATGGAACGTGGAACTCAGCGGTTCGCGCACACCCGAAAGGTTGAGCAGATACCCGACCTGAGGGTCGTCGGGTATGCATGCCACCTCAGGGTGCTCCCAGTCGGG
Source organism: Streptomyces sp. 4N509B (assembly GCF_052245655.1). NCBI lineage: Bacteria > Bacillati > Actinomycetota > Actinomycetes > Kitasatosporales > Streptomycetaceae > Streptomyces > Streptomyces sp. 4N509B. The sequence continues at coordinate 12,721 of NZ_JBQQBZ010000013.1, read as the reverse complement.
AAACAATTCGAAGATTGGCTGATCGCCGCCGAGCGCAGCGTCGAGGAGCTTCAGCGCCGTCGTGCGGCGCCCGGACGCCTCGTCTCCGATGACCGCAAGTACGGCATCACTCATGGAGCCGGAGTCGTCAAAGCGCGCTGCCGGCGGCTCGCCGGGCGTGAATCGCGGAGCCACATACAGGTCGTCGGACAGGATGTGCCGTCGGTCGACGGGGCGAGGACGGAGGCGGCTCAGTCGGTCGATGTAGGTGTGGAAGTGCATATCACGAGCGACATAACCATCTCCCATGACATGCATCTCGTACGGTGCCGAGCTCAGCGGGCCTTGGTGCGGCGGCATTGGCACGTCTGCTGAAAGGCGTTCACCGCCCCCCTCATGCATCACCTGAACCTCCAGATGTTGGTGTCACGGCCAGACACGTTGGAATCACCGCGAACGTTGAGCGTTCCGACGACGGGACCACTGCTGTGCTGGTCACCCCTACCGAGGGTGTGCGTCGTTCCATAGGCGAGTGATCGCAGCTCATCGGCAGCATCCTCGGAGAGTGCGGCAATGGCTGCCAGTTCCTCGGCCGTTCGATGCCTGAAGTCGTCCAGGAGGTTCTCGCGCTCGGCGGGCACCGATGCGAGCGAGCGCTCGAACTCGTCCAGCTGCGCCATCAGCTCCATCTCCCGCTCGGGTACGTGCCTTCCGAACACCCGTGCACAGCGGTTACGCACGTACTGCCAGGTGTCCGTAGCCATGGCGCCGACTACGGCGGATGCCGCGGTTGCCGCCAGAGCGGCGATTTCTGCGGGAGTGTTCACGTGAGATCCTCCAAACCTCCTGATTGAGGACAACCTTGCCTGCGAGTGATCACCGCTGAGCCCAGTACCGCGACTCTGCTCCTGCGAGAGCCGCTGGACCAGGGACCGCACCTCTTCCGGATCCTGTCCGGGAATGTAGATCCAGCCGTAGCCGCGGAACCCGTTCTCGATCACGTGCAGGTGCGCGTACTCCTTCGGGTCGAGTCCGTGCTCGCGTGACTGGACCACGTCCTGATAGAGGCGGTCGGAAACGATGACGGCAAGGTTTGTCGCCGTCATGGCTGCCAGTGCGCGCTTGAACACTCTCGCGTTCAGGTATCGCGCAACGGCCACTGGCGCCGGACCACTGTGGCCGAGGGCGGCGTCGCGGGCCACACCGAGGTCCATGGCGAGCCGAAGGCGCATCCGGTCTCGGCTCGGGCGCCAAGCGTTGTGAGCCGCGAGCATGGCCGTCAGGTGGCGTACGAAGACACCGAGTACGACGGCCTCCGGGGTACTGTGCGGCAGCACCGAGAACTCCTGGTCGCCTTGCGCCTGACGCGACCAGCACGTACGGTCCAGTCCGCTGAGGGCAGCAGCCTCGTCGAGGACCCGTAGCAAGTCCGCCTGTGCTGCCTCCTGTTGGGGCGTGTCCAACCTGCTGTACTTCTCCACATCGACCGCCACGCACAGATGGCGCGTGACGATGTCATGCGATGTCATGAGACACCTGTCTCGTCGTGGGCGGTGCGTGCGGCTCTGCCACACGCTCGGGCGTCCAATCTGCTTCGAGAGAGCCCAGGACGCCGAGCCAGCCGTAGAAGTACGGGTTACTTGGACGTCAGGTCAAAGTTGCGGGAAGATGGGCAGTTTCGCGTAGGCGTGGCAGATCGCGGACCGAGATGCGTCGCGCGTTCGTCGTCAGGAGACCTGCCTCCCGCAGCTCTCGGAGTGCCTTCTGGATGGTGTGCCCGGCTGAGCCGGTGAGAGCGGCCAACTCCGGCTGGCTCAGAGTGACGCCGATGACCACGCTCTGACGGACTTGATGGCCATGGGTTGCGGCTAGCTCCGCGAGGACCCGGGCGAGGCGTACCTTGACCGGGTAGCCGCTGAACTCTAGGCGTCGGCGATTCGCCCAGCGGAGACGCTCTGCCATCATGCTGGCGATCGACCGAGCCACTTCGGGGTACATCTGTAGAAATCGTTGCAGATCGTCGTTCTCGATGACAATCGCCTCGACAACGCCACATGCACTCACGGTCGCGGACCGCGGCGCGGCATCCATCGCGGCCATTTCACCCACCAGGTCCCCTCCTACGCGGATAGCGAGGAGCACCTCGTTCCCATTGTCCAGGTGAGCTGTGACCTTGGTGACTCCCGTACGAAGCAACACGACGTGGGTGGAGCAGTCGCCCTCGCGTATCAGAGCCTCTTCACCTCGGTACTCGCTGGGAACACCAAGCCGCAGCAACTCAGTCCGAAGAGGTAGGGACAGACTCCCTAGAAAGCTGCGAGCGGGCCATCCGTGTCGGCGGCGCAGCTCATGAGTTCTCCGATCCGACAGCACAAGCGCCCCCTTCAACCCTGCGGTTCCTCTAGAAGAGCAGTCAGAGAAAGGGGCCAAAAGGGCGCATGACGGGTGCATACAGTGCGCCCCGTTGCGAGGGAGGCGGCCCGCGGATCGTTGCCGGCCTCCTGCACATGGCTGTCGCCCGGACGGTCGACGTTCCCCGCGCGGGCGCGTGTCCCGGGCCCGGTGGGTGGGGTGACGGCGGATGCTCGGGGCATGGGCATGCGACGTGACGGGACGTTCGGCGGGCGCAGGGGCGTGATGGTGGGCCTCGCGCTGGTGCTGGGGCTGGGGGTGCTCGTGCTGGTGGTGCTCTCCGCCGTGCCGGCGGGCGCCGCCGCTCCCGGCGGCGAGGTGCGGAGCGTGCGGGTGCCGTGCGAGAGCGGCCGGGTGGCGGCGTTGAACGAGGCGATCGTGTCGGCGAACGCCGACGCCTCGGGCACGCGGTGGGAGATCGCGCTGGAGGGCGGCTGCACCTACACCGTCTCCTCCCCGTTCGGCGGCGTGAACGGGCTGACGGCCGTGACCGGCGACGTCCGCCTCCACGCCGTGGGCGCGGGCCAGGCCACGATCCGGCGGAGCGCGGTGACGGGGACGCCGGAGTTCCGCGTGATGGAGGTCGAGGTCGGCGGACGGCTCGCGCTGGAGGACGTGGTCCTCACCAACGGCCGGGCCGGCAGCGGCGCGGGCGTCTTCAACAACTTCGGCACCCTCACGCTGACCCGCGTCACCCTGGCGGACAACCACGCCAGGGAGATCGGCGGCGGGCTGGCCCACAACGGCGAGCAGGCGGCCACCACCGCGCGCCTGAGCACCATCCGCGACAACACCGCCACCTTCGCCGGCGGCGGGATCTTCGTCAACGGCGGCACCGTGGAGCTGGTCTCCAGCCGCGTCACCGGCAACGAGGCGACCGAGGGCGTGGGCGGCGGCGCCCTCGTCAACAGCCGCCTCAGCGCGCTGCGCCTGACCGGCAGCGTCGTCACCGACAACGCCGCCGGTCAGGCCGCGGGCGGGATCATGAACACCGGCACCGTCACCGCGACCCGCTCGTCCGTCGCCGGCAACGAGCCCGACGACTGCGCCGGCTCCACCTCGCCCGTGCCGGGCTGCGTCACGTCGAGCCCGACCCGCTGAGCCGCTCGGACACGGGAACGGTCACGGCGTCGTCCCACCGGCGGCGGCCGGCGGTCCGGGGAGCACCCGGCGCAGGAAGGCGAGTTCGTGGCCGAGGAGCCCGGCCACCTGCGCCGGGTCGGTGGGCCGGTGGCCGGCGCCGGGCAGCGGCAGCACCTCGTGGGGGCGGCCGGCGGCGAGCAGGGCGGCGGAGAGGCGGAAGGTGTGGGCGGGTAGCACGTTGTCGTCGGCGAGGCCCTGGACGAGGAGCAACGGGCGGCTCAGCGTGGCCGCCTCGGGCAGCGTGGAGCAGCGGTCGTACGCCTCGGGGTGCTCGTCCGGGTGGCCGAGGTGGCGTTCACGCCAGTGAATGCCGTACATCCGCTGGTCGCTGATGGCGGCGCCGGCGATCGCCGCGTGGAAGACGTCGGGGCGGCGGAGCACGGCGAGGGCGGCGAGGAAGCCGCCGTAGGACCAGCCGCGGATGGCGACGCGCGTGGTGTCCAGCAGGCCGGGGAAGCGGGCGGCGGCCTCGGCCAGGCCGGTGACCTGGTCCTCCAGCACGGGCGTGGCGACGTCGAGGTGGACGGTGCGCTCCCATGCGGGGCTGCGGTCGGGGGTGCCGCGGCCGTCGACGACCAGGACGGCGAAGCCGTTCTCGGCGAACCACTGCGGGACGAAGCTCCGCCAGGTGTGCTCCGCGGTGACGCGGCGCATCGCGGGCCCGCCGTAGGGGTCCATCAGCACCGGCAGAGGACCGTCGCGTTCGGCGGAGTGGGTGGAGGGGAGGAAGAGGGCGGCGCGCAGGCCGAGGGGGCCGAGCCGCAGGATCTCGACGCGGGAGGGCAGGACGCACTCCTCCGCGTGGGAGGCGATCGTCCCGCCCGTCCCGCCCGTCGCATCCGTTGCACCTGTGACGCCCGCTCCCTCGTCGAGGACGGTGACGCGGGTGCCGTAGCGGCGCAGGGTGCGGGAGACCAGGACGGTGGTGCCGCCGCGGCCGGTGCCGGCGTGGACGCCGGGTTCCTGGCTCAACGGGTGGGGGCCGTCCTGGCGGGCGACGTCGTAGCGCCACAGGTGGGACTCGGTGGGCTCGGTCGAGGCGGTGAAGAGCACCGTGTCGCCGTCCACGGCGGTGACGGCGAGGAGTTGGAGGCCGGGTGGGGTGACGGGGCGGCCGTCGACGACCAGGTGGCGGGTGTCCGTGGCGACGTCGTCGACGCTGGTCAGCAGCGCTCCCGAGGCGGTGCGGGCGGGCAGGCCGGGCGCGAGGTGGAGCCAGGCGGGGTCGTGCTGTTCGCCGAGGGGGGTGGTGGCGCCGGTGGCGGGGTCGACGGCGAGGTGGCGGAGGTGGCGCTGGTCGCGGCTCTGGACGGTGACGTACGGGCCGAACGCGTCCCACGCGGCGCGGGCGAGGTACTCGAACGCCTCCGTGTCCCAGTCGACGGGCCTCAGCCGGGCGGCCCCGCCGGCGGCCTCCTCCGACGCGGCCTCCCCCGACGCGGCCTCCTCCGGCAGGTCCGCGAGCCAGAGGCTGACGGCGGCGTTGGCCGTGCCGGCCGTCGGATAGCGGACCGGGGTCGGGGGCCGCTCGGGGTCGGTGTGGTCGGCGAGGTAGAGGAGCTTCACGGGCGTGGGGTCGACGCGCGCGACGAGCAGCCGCCGCCCGTCCGGCGCCCACCAGTAGCCACGGTCGCGGCCCATCGACGAGGCGGTGATGTGCTCGGGCACGCCGTAGACGACCTCGGGCCCGTCGGGGAGCGCCACGGCGCGGTCGACCGCCGTCGCGGTCGACACGACGCGCAACGCCCCGCCGCTCACGTAGGCGACGTGCCGCCCCGTCGGCGAGGGGCGGGGGTCGGCCACCGGCTCGGCGGCCGTGGTCAGGCGGCGGGCGGAGCCGGCGCCCTCGGCGGGCCTGACCGTCCACAGCCGTCCGGCGAGGGCGAACGCGAGCAGCGTCCCGTCCCGGTCCGAGGCGTACGCGGTGACGCCCACCGGCGTGGGCGAGTCCGCCGGGGCGGCGGCGGGGTCGAGCACGGCCGGGTCGGCCAGCAGTTCCTCCTCGCCGGTGGCCCGGTGGTGGGCCCACAGGCAGGTGACCGGGTCGTCCCCGGCGCGGGAGCGGAGGAAGAAGACGCGTGACCCGTCGCCCGAGACGGTGAGCGCGTCGGGCTCCCCGAACGAGAAGCGGTGGGTGCGGGCGAGTTGGGTGGGGAACTCCGCCAGCGGTGAGGCGTGGGCCGAGGTCCGGGCGTCGGACGCGGACGAGGGCTGGGACGGGGACGGGGACGGGGACGGGGACGCTGGGGTGTGCGCGGATGTGGGCATAAGAAAACCCTCACTCCAGCCAGGGAGTGAGGGCGAACATCCGTTCGCATTGTATGACCCCACGCCCGTCGTTAGGCCGTCGGGGTGGCGCGGGTGCCTCTCCTTCCCGCGCGCGCCTCCCCCGCCCCGGCCGTTCCGCCGCTGGTCACACGCGTGCGGTAACCCCACGGAGGCCCCTCGCCCGTGCCCCGGCACGCCGCGAACGGCTGCCATCATCCACCGCATGGCCCACCGAGGTGGCGAGCGGAGGAGAGAGGCCGAACGTGATGAGGAAGCCTGACGGTGAGGAACGTCGGCTGCCGCTGACCACCGCGCAGACGGGCGTGTGGTTCTCCCAGGCGCTGGACGTCGCGAACCCGATCTTCCGGGCCGCCGAGTACCTGGAGGTCCGCGGCCGGCTCGACGTGCCCACGCTCGACGCGGCGCTGCGGCAGGCCGTCGCGGAGACCGAGGCGTTCAGAACCCGCTTCGAGGCCGACGACGACGGCGGCGTCTGGCAGGTCGTCCTGCCGACCGTGGACTGGCTGCTGCCCGTCGTGGACTGCCGCGACGCGGCCGACCCGTGGGCGGCGGCGCACGACTGGATGCGGCACGACATGCGGGTGCCGTTCGACCTCGGCCGGCCGCCGCTGTTCACCTTCGCCGTGCTGCGCCCGGCCGACGACCGGACCCTGCTGTACGTCGGCGCCCACCACGTGGTGCTCGACGGCTACGGGTTCTCGCTGTTCATCCAGCGGGTCGCCGAGCTGTACACGAGCCTGCTGGCCGGCGACCCGCCCCCGCCGTGCACCCTCGGGACGCTGCGCGAGCTGCTGGACGACGAGGCCGCGTACCTCGCCTCCGAGCGGTTCCGGCGGGACCGGGACCACTGGCGGCGGCAGCTGGCCGACGGCGCCGGGTGGTGGGGCGACGGCGGCTCCGACGTGCCCTCGCTGCCGCGCGACCTCGTGCGCGCCACGGGCCACCTCGCCGCGCCGGCCGCCGACCGGCTGCGGGCCCTGGCCCGGCAGGTCCGCTCCAGCCTGCCGGCGGTGGCGATGGCGGCCCTCGGCCTCTACGCCCACCGCCTGACGGGCAGCCGCGACGTGTCGCTCGAACTCACGGTCACCGGCCGCACCGGGCCGGTGGCCCGCCGGGTGCCCGGCATGGTCGCCAACGTGCTGCCGCTGCGGCTGCGTCCCGACAACGCGGCGGGCGTCGGCGAGCTGGTGGGGCACGCCTCGCGGCAGGCGCGGGACCTGCTGCGCCACCAGCGCTACCCCTCGCCGTTCCTCGTCCGCGACCCGCACGCCACGCGCGTGCGCCCCCGGGGCGGCTCGGGCGGCTGGAACATCAACATCATGGGCTACGACCCGCCGCTGCGCTTCGGCGAGCACCCGGCCACGTTGCACAACCTCTCCAACGGCGGCGCCAGCCGCTTCGGCGTCAACGTCTACGAGCGCACCGCCGACGGCGCGTTGCGCGTCGACGTCGACACCGACCCGGCCGCGCACGACGGCGAGGCCACCGCCGCCCACCTCGACCGCTTCCTGCACCTCCTGACGACCCTGGCCGACGCGGGCCCCGAGCGGCGGGTCGGGACGATCGGGCTGCTGACGCCCGCCGAGCGCAAGCAGGTCGTGGTCGCCGTCAACGAGACGGAGACGCCGCTGCCGGCCACGACGTTGCCGGAGGTCTTCGAGGCGCAGGCGCGCCGCACCCCGGACGCGACGGCGCTGGTCTGCGGCACGCCGGGCGGGCGGGAGTGGACCTTCGCGCGGCTCAACGAGGACGCGAACCGGCTCGCGCGGCTGCTGGTCGAGCGCGGCGCGGGACCCGAGTCGGTGGTGGCGCTGGCGTTGCCGCGCTCGGCCGCCCACCTCGTGGCGCTGCTGGCGGTCCTGAAGTCGGGGGCCGCGTCGGTGCCGGTCGACCCCGAGGGGCCGAGGGAGCGGACGCGTCTGCTGCTGCGCGACGCGCGGCCCGTCCTCGTCCTCACCACCGCCGCCCACGCGCCGGGCCTGCCGCCGCTCCCGCCGCCCCGCGGGGCGGCGGCCGTCGGGATGTCGCCCGTCGTGCTGCCGCTGGACGACCCGGCCACGCTTTCGGCCCTGCGCCGCCAGCCCGCGCGGGACCTGACCGACGCCGAGCGCCGCGCCCCGCTGCGGCCCCAGCACGCCGCGTACCTCGCCTACACCTCGGGCTCCACGGGCCGGCCCAACGGCGTCGTCGTCGAGCACCGCCAGCTGACGAACCTCCACGGCGACCACGTCGCGACGCTCATCGGGCCCGAGAGCCGGGCGGCGGGGCGGCGGCTGCGGGCGGCGCTGACGGCCTCGTTCTCCTTCGACACCTCGTGGGAGGGGCCGCTCTTCCTCGCGGCGGGGCACGAGCTCCACCTCGTCGCCGACGGGGTGCGGCACGACCCGGCCGCGCTCGTCGCGGAGATCGCGCGGCGACGCCTGGACTTCCTCGACCTCACGCCGTCCCTGCTGCGCCCCCTGCTGGCGGCGGGGCTGTTCGCCGACGACGGGGACGGCGGCGCCCCCGACGACACCCCCGGCGGCGGGCACCGGCCGCGGGTGCTGATGGTGGGAGGCGAGGCGATCGACCCGGCGCTGTGGCGGCGGCTCGGCGCGCTCCCCGACACCTCGGCGTACAACTACTACGGCCCCACCGAGTGCGCGGTCGACGCCGTGTACTGCCGCGTCGCCGACCGCGCGGGCTCCGACGACCCCGGACGGCCGGTGATCGGCCGGCCGGGGCGGAACGTCCGGGCGTACGTGCTCGACGGCGCGCTCCAGCCGCAGCCGCCCACCGTCCCGGGCGAGCTGTACCTGGCCGGCGAGCAGACCAGCCGCGGGTACCTGGGACGGCCGGGCCTGACGGCCTGCCGCTTCGTCGCCGACCCGTTCGGGCCGCCCGGCGGGCGGATGTACCGTACGGGCGACCGCGCGCGGTGGACGGCGGACGGGGTGCTGGAGTTCCTGGGCCGCGTCGACGAGCAGCTGTCGGTCCGTGGCTGCCGGATCGAGCCGGGCGAGGTCGAGCACGCGCTGGCCCGCCACCCCGGCGTGGCGCAGGCCGCCGTCGCGGCCCGGGAGGACGCCTCGGGCGAGCCGGCGCTGACGGCGTACGTCGTCCCGGCGGCCGGTGCCGGCGCCGGCGCCGCCCCCACCGCCGCCGCGCTGCGGGCCTGGGCGGCGGCGCGCCTGCCGGCGCCGATGGTGCCGGCCACGTTCCTCACGCTCGACGCGCTGCCGGTGACGCGCAACGGCAAGCTGGACCGGGCGGCGCTGCCCGCGCCCCGGAACGCGCCCGCCGACGGCGGCGCGGCCGGGTCCCCCGGCGGCGCCCGTGCGCCGCGCGGCGAGCTGGAGCGGGAGCTGTGCGGGCTCTTCGCCGAGGTGCTCGACGTGCCGCGGCTCGGGCCCGACGACGACTTCTTCGACCACGGCGGCCACTCCGCGCTGGCCGTCCGGCTCGTCAGCCGCATCCGGGCGCGCCACGGCGCGGAGCTGACGGTCCGCAGCCTGTTCGAGGCGCCGACGGCCGCCGCCCTCGCGCGGCGGCTCGACGCGACCGCCGGCCCCTCGGCGGAACGGCACGGGCCCGGCGCGTTCGAGATGCTGCTGCCGCTGCGCGCGCAGGGCGAGCGACCGCCGCTGTTCTGCGTCCACCCCGCCGGGGGCCTGAGCTGGTGCTACGCGGGACTGCTGCGCCATCTGCCTTCGAGGGTGCCGGTCTTCGGCCTCCAGGCCCGTGGCCTCGGCGCGGACGCGCCCGAGTTGCCCGGCAGCTTCGAGGAGATGATCACCTCCTACGTCGCGCGCATCCGCGCGACCCAGCCGGCGGGGCCGTACCGGCTGCTCGGCTGGTCGATCGGCGGAGCCCTGGCCCACGCGGTCGCGGTGCGGCTGCGGGCGCTCGGCGAGGCCGTGACGCTGCTGGCCATGCTCGACTCGCGCCCCATCGACCCGGAGCGGGCGGCGGGCGAGCACCTGAAGGAGCGCGAGCTGTGGGCGCTGCTGCTGGAGTCCGTCGGCCTCGACCCCCTGACGCCGGACCCGCCCGCGGTCCTCGCGGCCCGCAACGGCCTCGACGAGCGGCACGTGGCGGCGTTGACGGCGGCCCACGCCCACGCCACGAGCCTCCTGCCGACCTTCGTGGAGGGGGTCTTCGACGGGGACCTGCTCTACTTCCGCGCCGCGCACGGCGAGAACGCGCCCGAGCTGTGGCGGCCGTGGGTGGCCGGGCGCATCGCGTCGCACGACGTGGCGGCCACCCACCAGGCCATGACGCGGGCGGAGGCGCTCGGCCCCGTCGGCCGCGTCCTCGCCGCGCGCCTCGACGACCTCGACGACCTCGACGGCCCGGGGGCGTCCGGAGAGGGCGGCATCCCCCGCCTCCCGTGAACCGTTTCCCGGTCCCCCCCGTAGGGCCGGCAGCGGCGGAGCGCACAGCGTGCGAGCGAGGACAGCCGCCGTTCGATGACCGGACGGACCGGACGGAACGGAAGGACTTGGCATGGCTGGTGGCCAGATCAACATCGACCCGGACGAGATCGACGCCGCGGCGGCCTGGCTGCGCAATCAGAAGGAGATGATGCAGCAGGGCCTCCAGGAGGCCGACACCAAGATGAGCGAAGTCGTCGCCGCGGCCTACAGCACCCCCGGGTCCGAGACCAAGTTCAAGCCCTACTGGGAGCAGTACAACTCCAGCACCAAGCAGGCGATCGAGGGGCTCGAGGGCGTCAGCCAGTTCCTGTCCGCGGTCGCCGCGGCGTTCGTCGACACCGACGACCAGACGGCCGGCTCCATCGGCTGATCCACCACCGGGCGGGCCCCGGAGCGGCGGCGGGCCGCCGTCGCCCGGGGCCCGGTTCGTAGCGACGACGAAAGGCATGCGCATGTCCACCATTCGCATCCCGACGGAGGAGCTGTCGGAGGCGATCGCGAACCTCGACGAGATCAGCGAGCGCATCAGCGAGACCGCGAGCCTGGGCAAGGTCGGCTCGGAGGACGACATCGGCGACGGCCGGCTCATCGACGCGGTGAACTCCTTCGACTCGGCCTGGAAGAAGGGCCACGAGCGCGTCCGGGAGAACGTGGACACCTTCAAGCAGGCGGCCCAGGGCATCATCGACAACTTCACGTCCACGGACGACCAGCTGGGCCAGGAGCTCTCCGAGGAGGCCGGCACATGACGCAGGGCACGCCAGGCACACCCGGCACGACGGCCACGGGCGGCTCCGGGGTGCCGGCCGCCTACGGGCTGCGGTTCCCCGCCTCCTGGTGGAACCTCGACCTCAACCCCAACACCCGCGACGCCGCGATCCGCCGCCGCATCCTGTCCGACCTCGGCGGGGAGGCGGCGCTCACCTCCGCGCCCGCCGACGCGCGCGCCGGCCTGGAGTCCCTGATCAGGGCGGCCCGCCGCAGCGCCCGGGAGGCACACGCCCGTGGCGCGCTCCAACTGGCCGGCATGTTCGACCTGTTGGAGGACGGCTCGGTCCTGATCGGCAACGTCATGGTGCTGTGCGTCAACCTCCCGGAGGGCACCACGCCCGACCTGTCGGAGCTGATGCTCGCCTACGCGGTGCAGGGCGCGCGGAACCCTCTGGGCCAGGGCACCCGCGCCCGGCGGAACGAGATCATCGAGCTGCCCCACGTGGGGCCCGCCGGGCGGGCCACCTCCGTGGAGGACATCGACTTCTACGGGCGCGGCTGGGCGCGGGTGGCGATCAGCCAGACCGTCGTCCCCGTCCCCGGCACGCACTCGCTGCTGGTCGTGGCGGGCACCACCCCGAACCTGACGCTGGTGGACGCCTTCTTCGACATGTTCGACGCCATCGCCGGCACGCTCACCTTCACCCCGCACCAGGCACAGGCGGAGCAGGCCGCGTGAGCTGTCGGCCCCTCACGCCCCCGAGGACGAACAGGAGGTTCGGACATGGCACGGCCCCCGACGGCCGATTGGGAGGTCCTGGACCTGTCGGAGGACCCGACGCCGGGTAACCCGGAGATCGTGCGGAAGCTGGCGAACGAGTACGACGCGATCGCCGACGACGCCGAGAGCACCTTCACGTTCATCAGCCGTGTCAACGACGGGCTGATGGGCGAGGGCCAGTCGATGGAGAAGCTGCGGGAGATCCTCGACGAGCTGCCCGAACAGGTCGGGAAGCTCAAGGACTCCTACCGGCGGGCCTCGGAGGCGCTCAGCGCCTACGCGCCCAAGCTGGAGACCCACCAGGAGCAGGCCGCCCGCGCGCTGGAGGACGGCCGCCTCGCCAAGCAGCAGCTGGACGAGGCCCAGTCGAGCCTGGAGTCGGCCACCTCGTCGCTGACCACGCTGGAGGGCGCCGACAAGCCCGACCAGCAGCAGATCGACGCCGCCCGCGACAGCAAGTCCAGCGCGGAGGGCTCGGTGGACGCCGCCCAGCTCGCGCTCGACACGGCGAAGCGGCTCGCGCTCGACGCCAAGGAGCTGCGGGAGTCCGACGCCCGCACCGCCGCCACCGAGCTGGACACGGCGCGGGGCGAGGCGGTGAAGGGCAAGAGCTTCTGGGACAGCCTCTGGGACGAGATCATCGGACTGGTCCTCGGCATCGTGGCGGCGATCGTCGCCGTCGTGGCGATCCTCGTCCCGCCGCTCGCGATCGTCGCCATCGGCGTCGGCCTCGTGCTGGGCGTCGCCGGGTTGGGGTTAACGATCGGGAAGGGCATCGCGACCGGCGAGTGGGACATCGCGGGGATCGTGCTCGGTGTCGTCGGCCTCGGGCTCGGCGCGCTCAGCGGAGCGGCGGCGGTCATCAAGAGCGGCGGCTTCGTGAACGTGCTGAAGGACGCCGGCAAGGGTCTGGGCAACGTGTTCCGGCCGCCGGCGGGCGGTGGCGCCGGTGGTGGCGGTGGCGGCATCCCGCTCCAGAACATGCCGGGGA
>NZ_JBQQBZ010000012.1:0-180141 GCF_052245655.1 Streptomyces sp. 4N509B | reverse complement strand
TGCGAAGTCCACTGAGCACCCTTTCGAGCAGTGTCACGTCTGGCTGACCACCGGGCTCCCCGTCATGACCCGGCTGGTGAATGGCGACAAGCCCGGCCTCAGCCAGATCCGCCACCAGAATCCGAGCGACTCCGAGCGGGATGGTGAGGAGGGCGGACACCTCGGCGACGGACTTCACCTCGTAGCAGAGCTGGCAGATGCGCTGGTGCTCGGGCAGCTGCCCCTGCAGGTGCGCGGGGTCGGCGGTCGTGCTGACCAGCGCCTCGATCGCCAGCTGGTACCGCGGCCTGGTCCGGCCGCCCGTCATCGCGTACGGCCGCACCAGCGGCTGTGGCGGCTCGGCCTCCACGTGGCGGGCCGGGGAGGGCTGGACGGGCTCGGCGGGCGGGCGCTCCTCCCGCGGCGGACGGGGCCGCTGCTGGGACGGCCGCGCCTGCTGCGGTGGCGGTGGCGGTGTCCACTCGTGCTCCGGGTGCCTCGGGGCCGGCCTCTGGCCGGGCGGGGCCTCGGGGGCTGGGCGGCGCCGCGAGGCGCTGGGAGCCGAGGGGAAGTTGAAGCGCCCCGACCGCCCGTTGCCCGGCGGCCGCTCCTGGTGCTCACTGCCGTACTCGTTGCCGTACGGTCCGCCTGGGGGCGTTGCCACTGCTTCCTCCTCCGACTGTGATCTCACGTCGTCGCCGTGCCGATCAGCACCCTATGGTGCGCGGCTCACATCCGCACATCTGCTCCGGCGCCCAAGCCCTACCGGGCGCCCGTCAGTTGAGCAGGCTGCCCTGGAGTTCGGCGCGCAGGTCGGGCGTGAGCACCGACCCCGCGCGGTCCACCAGCAGCGCCATCTCGTACCCCACCAACCCGATGTCCGCCTCCGGATGCGCCAACACCGCCAACGACGACCCATCCGAGATCGACATGATGAACAGGAACCCCCGCTCCATCTCCACCACCGTCTGGTTCACCGCACCCCCCTCAAAGATCCGCGACGCCCCCGCCGTCAACGACGTCAGACCCGACGCCACCGCCGCCAGCTGATCCGCACGATCCCGCGGAAAACCCTCCGACAACGCCAACAACAACCCATCAGCCGACACCACCACCGTGTGCGACACCCCAGGGGTACTCTCCACGAAGTTGGTGATCAACCAGTTCAGGTTCCGCGCCGCCTGGCTCATCGGGCTCACACTAACGCTCCTGATCGTCGTTCTGCGTGCCGTGGCGCCCGCCGGCGCCACGCCCCTGCTGTACGCCGCGGTGCAGGCTGCTGAGCCTGCCGCGGACATCCTCCGGATGGCGGGAGATCTGGGTGCCGCCGCCCTCGGTCGGCTCGGACGGCGGATGCTCGGTGAGGTTGGCCCGGGGCACCCGCCTGGGGAGCCCGGCGGAGGTCACACCGCCTGTGCGCTCCTCCCGTCGCGGGCCGCGGTCCCACTGGTCGTTCCCCGGCGTCGCTGGTGCCACAGGCTCCTCCCGCAGTCGCCGTGACGGATCGTCCTCGGGCCGCTGCCGGGGCTGCTCGCGGCGCGGCAGGCCGGCACTCGTCGTCGAGTCGTACTCCACCGCGGCTGGATCTGGTCCAGAGTTCGGTCCAGAGTTCGGTCGAGTGAAGCCTACGCGCTGCGCGCCCTCCGTGGCACTGTCCGATGCGGATTCGGTGTACGGCGCGGCATAGGAGGGAAAGGCGCCGAACGCCGGCTGCTGGGGAGAGCCTTGCCCGTAGCTCTCGTAGCCCTCGTATCCGGGCGGGGCCGGCTGGACCGGTGGGGTGGGCTGGGCGGGCTGCGCGGGCTGGCCGTAGCCCGTCTGCCCGTAGCCGGGCTGCTCCTGGGCGCCCGGGGCCTGAGCCGAGGAGTCGTACGCGGCCGGCTCGTACGCCGAGGCGCCGTACCCGGACTGGTCATATCCGGACTGGCCGTACCCGACGGGAGTCCGCGGGTCCGCCGAGGCCGCCGCGTCCACGGCGCCGAGCTCCACGGTCTCCCCCGACGGCGCCGGCTGGCCGGAACCGAGGGCGGGCGTGCCCTGCTGCGCGGCGTAGCGCGAGTCGTCGAAGCCGAGCTCCGCCGCCGTCCGGTGGTCGGGCGGCCGCACGGCCTCCACGCCCGGGGGGTCCGCGGTGTACGGGCCTTCCGGCACGATCCGCGAGACGGTGAACTCCTCCTCGGCCGGCTGCCGCTCGCCGCCACCGCCATGGGTGATCGCCTCCGGCAGCATGACGAGGGAGGTGGTGCCCGTCTGTTCCCCCGAGGGACGCAGCTGGACCCGGATGCCGTGCAGCTGCGCGAGGCGGCCCACCACGAACAGGCCCATGCGGCGGGAGACGTCGGCGTCGACGGCCGGCGGGTTGGCCAGCCGCTCGTTGATCCCGGCGAAGTCCTCCTGGGTGAGGCCGATGCCCTTGTCGTGGATCTCCACCATGACCCGCCCGTCGGGCAGCCGGGTCGCGGTGACGCGGACGCGGGTGTGCGGGGAGGAGAAGGAGGTGGCGTTCTCCAGCAGCTCGGCGAGGAGGTGCACCAGGTCGTTGACGACCGCGCCGTGGATCTCGCACTCGGGGACGCCGGATATCTCGATCCGGTCGTACGCCTCCACCTCGGAGGCGGCGCCGCGCAGCGCGTCGACGAGCGGCACGGGCTGGTTCCAGCGGCGACCCGGCTCCTTGCCGGCGAGGACCAGCAGGTTCTCGCCGTTGCGGCGCATGCGGGTGGCCAGGTGGTCCAGCTTGAAGAGGTTCTCCAGCTGCTCGGGATCGGCCTCGTGGTTCTCCAGTTCGCCGATGAGGGCGAGCTGGCGTTCGATGAGGCCCTGGTTGCGGGCGGAGAGGTTGGTGAAGATGGCGTTGACGTTGCCCCGCAGCAGGGCCTGCTCGCCGGCCAGCCTGACCGCCACGCGGTGCACCTGGTCGAACGCGCGGGCCACCTCGCCGAACTCGTCGCGGCTGTTGATCGGGATGGGCGCCACCTGGGTGTCGACCCGTCCCGGGTCGACGCGCGAGAGCTGGTCCACGACGGCGGGCAGCCGCTGCTCGGCCACCTCGATCGCGGCGCCGCGCAGCCGGCGGGTGTTCTGGCTCATCGAGCGGGCCATGAGGCCGGCGATCACGAAGGCCAGCAACAGGCTGCCGATGACGATGGCGGAGTTGATCGCCACGTCGCGACGGGCCGTGGAGGCGAGGTCCCGCGCCTCGGTCAGGGCCTTCGCGACCAGCTCCTCCTCCACGCCACGGTAGGCGTCGAACTCGGTCGTGGCGGCGTCGAACCAGCTCTCGGCCGTGACGCCCTGCTGCTCCAGGTCCTCCTCGGCGGTGCCGGAGGCGATGAGCAGTGCCATCTGGGTCAGGCCGGGGCCGTCCTCGGGCATCTGGGTGGAGACCTCGGCGGCGGCGCGGGCCATCGCGTCGTCCAGCAGCTCGGCGTCCTCGGGGGTGCTCGCGGAGGAGAACTCGGCGAGGGCCACGTTCTCCAGGTACGTGTAGGAGGAGAACGCGGTGAGCTGGACGGCCGCCTCCTCCTCGCTGGGGCCGGGGGCGACGAGGAGGTGGGTGCCGATCGCGCGCTGGAGCGAGCTCGCGGACTTCGACAGCGACAGGGCGTAGACGGCCCGGCCGTAGGAGGTCGCGTTGGCGTTGAGACGGAGCTCGTTGGCGAGGCTCATCAGCGGATGCTGGATCGCGACGTACCCCTCCTCCGTCTGCACGCCCGGCATGCCGTCGCGGTAGGCGTTGCGACGCAGCGACTCCAACGCCGTCTCCGCGCCGCTCACCTCCTCGATACGGCGCCTGAGGCTCTCGGTGTCAGGCGCGCGGCTCACGGCCTCCCAGAACTCCAGCTGGGCGGTGTCGGTGGCGAGCCGCGCCTCGCTGATGGCCGAGGAGCCCGTGTCGCCCTCCAGGATCGGCCTGGCGGTGAGGTCCCGCTCGTCGATGAGCGCGTGGGCGTACGCGGTGGCGGAGCCGACGAGCTCCGTGGTGCGCTCGGCGTCGTCCGCCTCCTGCCAGGTGTCGACCGCGTCGGCGACCCTGAGGCCGCCGAAGGCGAGGGCGAGGACCACCGGAATCAGCAGGATGGCGTAGAGCTTGGTGGCCACGCGCCAGTTCCGCGGGGAGAGGCGGCCCCCGGAGGGTGGCGGCTCGGGCGCCGGCGGCGGGACAGGCGTGGCCGGGGGTTCCGAGGCGGCGGCGGGCGGGGTGAAGTTGCCCCGGGCGGCCGCCCGGGCACCCGGATCTGAGGGGGTCGACGGCGTCGCGTCGCTGAGCCTCACGGGCCACTCACCTCTCGGGATCGGCACACCGTCGTGGGTTGCCGGCGGTACTGCGGGGGTTGTGTGGATTCCAACACGTCGCGTGTGGACTTTCCAATCCCCCTACGGAGCCGCTTTCCGCCAAACACCCGACGAGGAATATCGGGCATTGAGGGGCAAGAGGTGTCGAATGGCGAACATCCGCGACCAGAGAGCAGCGGTTCGCTCGCTGTCCGTACGCACCGGGGCGACTCATCGTGGCATAAACCACAGATGACGAGGGTGGTGAGAAACAGGAACGTGACCGAATCTCGGCCGCCGCCTCGCGGGTCCTAGTGCAGACGAGCGAGAAGCGCGTGTTCGACGAGGGTGATCAACGTGGACTTCGCCTCACCCCGCGCCCGCGCGTCCGTCGTGATGATCGGCGCGTCAGGACCGATCTGCAACGCCTCCCGCACCTCCTCCGGAGAATACGGCTGATGACCATCAAACCCGTTCAACGCGATCACGAACGGCAAACCACTGTTCTCAAAATAATCCACCGCCGGGAAACAGTCCGCCAACCGGCGCGTGTCCACCAACACCACCGCACCGATCGCACCCCGCACCAGATCATCCCACATGAACCAGAAACGATCCTGACCCGGCGTCCCGAACAGATACAGAATCAGATCCTGATCCAACGTGATCCGACCGAAGTCCATCGCCACCGTCGTCGTGGTCTTCCCCGCCGTATGCGTCAGATCATCAATCCCCGCCGACGCCGACGTCATCACCGCCTCCGTCCGCAGCGGATTGATCTCCGACACCGACCCCACGAACGTGGTCTTCCCCACGCCGAACCCGCCCGCGATCACGATCTTCGCGGAGGTCGTGGAACGAGCAGGCGCGGACAGCCCGGCATCGTTAGAGCTTGCGAAGTCCACTGAGCACCCTTTCGAGCAGTGTCACGTCTGGCTGACCACCGGGCTCCCCGTCATGACCCGGCTGGTGAATGGCGACAAGCCCGGCCTCAGCCAGATCCGCCACCAGAATCCGAGCCACCCCCAGAGGTATCCCCACCAGTGCGGAGACCTCCGCGACCGACTTCACCTCCAGACACAGCTGGCAGATCCGCTGGTGCTCGGGCAGCAGACCCTGCAACTGCATCGGCTCGGCGGTCGTGCTGACCAGCGCCTCGATCGCCAGCTGGTACCGCGGCCTGGTCCGGCCGCCCGTCATCGCGTACGGCCGCACCAGCGGCTGGTCGCCCTCGTCGTAGGGGCCGTGGTACGAACCGTAGTGGTCCGGGGCACCGTACGAACCCGGCGAGGACGGCGGGGTGGTCATGGCTCCTCCGAGCGGTGCATGAGGTGAGTCGGTGGATGGGACACGTGGTGCTCATGTGGGGGGAGCTGAGGGTCAGTTAAGCAGACTTCCTTGGAGTTCGGCGCGCAGGTCGGGCGTGAGCACCGCCCCGGCCCGGTCCACCAGCAGCGCCATCTCGTACCCCACCAACCCGATGTCCGCCTCCGGATGCGCCAACACCGCCAACGACGACCCATCCGAGATCGACATGATGAACAGGAACCCCCGCTCCATCTCCACCACCGTCTGGTTCACCGCACCCCCCTCAAAGATCCGCGACGCCCCCGCCGTCAACGACGTCAGACCCGACGCCACCGCCGCCAGCTGATCCGCACGATCCCGCGGAAAACCCTCCGACAACGCCAACAACAACCCATCAGCCGACACCACCACCGTGTGCGACACCCCAGGGGTACTCTCCACGAAGTTGGTGATCAACCAGTTCAGGTTCCGCGCCGCCTGGCTCATCGGGCTCACACTAACGCTCCTACTGGTACCTGGGACCGTGGTCCCCGTCTGTCCGACCGGCCGAGGACCCGGCCTGGCGTCCCTGCTGAATTCCCCGGCGCAGGTTGGTCAGCCGTCCGCGGACGGCTTCCGGAGCACGCGAGACCACCGGGCCCTGCTGCTCGGGCTGCTGCTGTGCCTGGGCGGCTCCGGCCACCAGGTTGGCGCGCGGAACGCGCCGTGGCAGCCCGGAGGTGGTGACACCGCCAGCCGCCGGCTGGCGCAGCTGCTCGGCACGGCGCCAGCGCTCGTCGTTGGGCGAGGGGCGCCAGGGGGCGCCACCGCTTCCGGCGCCCGCCGGCTCCGTCGGTCCGGCCTGGTGCTGTGCCGTGGGGGGCACCGCGCTGGCCGGCCGGTCGGGGCGGGGGGAGGGCGCCGACGGCGAGGACTGGGCCGGTCGGTGGGAGTGGGGGGGGCTGGGGGGACTGGGACGGCTGGGAGGTCGGTGTGGCGGACGTGCGCTGGGACGACCCCGCCGCTGTGGGGGTGGCGGCGGGAGGCGGCACGACGGCCCGGCGGGTGCCGAACCACGTGGACTCCATCTCCTCGAAGATGGGGGTGCGCTCCGGTGCGCGCGCCGTCGCGGACGCGGGCAGCGGGTCGGTCAGCTCGTTCTGCCCGTGCGGCGTCGGCTGCTGCACCACGGGCATCTGGGCGGTCTCGTCGGCACGGGCCGGGCGTACGGTCTCGTCGTGCCCGCGGGCCCGGTCGGCGTCGCCGGACGCGGCGGCGGGCACCCGCGGGCTGGTCCCGCTGTCCTCGCCGCTCGCCCAGCTCGGCCGGGAGCCCGGCCTAGCGGGCGGTCCCGCGGCGGGCGCGGGTGCGGGTGTGGGCGCGGGTGCGGGTGTGGGCGCGGGGGGAGCCGTGGGCGGCGGAACGCTCTCGCTCACGCTCTCGGTAGACCGCTCGGCGGCTCGCGCGGGGGTCGGCGCGGCGGGCTGCGCCGGGGTGGCCGGGGTGGCCGGGGCGGGCCGCTGGGCCGGGCCGCCGGGGGCCATGCCCCCGGGCGGGCGGGAGGGCAGCGCCGCCCGGTCGGGGGCGCCGGAGACCTGACCGCGGGAGGACGCCCTGTTGAGGCTGCCCAGGCTGCCGCGGGCGCGCCCCGGCAGGCGGACCGTGCCCTCGCCGCCGACGTCCCCGGGGCCACGGCCACCGGCCGGTGGGCGCTTGGCCGGAGGGGTCTCGCGCTGGAGCGTCGCCGTGGGCGCGGGCGGCGGCGGGGTGGAGTCGCCGCCGGCGGCGCCGGCGGGCTGCTTGCCCCGCCCGGCTCCCTGGGCGACGTCGGCGGGGAGCATGACCAGCGCCGTGGTGCCGCCGGAGTCGGAGGGGCGCAGCTGGATGCGGATGCCGTGGCGCAGGGACAGCCGGCCGACCACGAACAGACCCATCCGGCGGGAGACGGAGACGTCCACCGTCGGCGGGTTGGCCAGCCGGTCGTTGATCTCCGCCAGGTCCTCGGGCGACAGGCCGATGCCGGTGTCGTGGATCTCCACCAGGATCCGGCCGTCGGGCAGGGCGTGGCCGGTGACCTTGACCTTGGTCTGGGGGGAGGAGAACGAGGTGGCGTTCTCCAGCAGCTCGGCGAGCAGGTGCACCAGGTCGTTGACGACGCGGCCGGCGACGTCCGTCTTGGGCACGGAGGAGAGCTCGATGCGCTCGTACTGCTCCACCTCGGAGGCCGCGGCGCGCAGCACGTCGACCAGCGGCACCGGCCGCGTCCAACGGCGGCCCGGCTCCTCGCCGGCGAGAACCAGCAGGTTCTCACCGTTGCGGCGCATGCGGGTGGCCAGGTGGTCCAGCTTGAAGAGCGAGGAGAGCTGGTCGGGGTCGGCCTCGCGGGACTCCAGCTCGGATATGAGGGAGAGCTGGCGCTGGATGAGGCCCTGGCTGCGGCGCGAGAGGTTGGTGAACATCGCGTTGACGTTGCCCCGCAGCAGGGCCTGCTCGCCGGCGAGGCGGACGGCCTCGCGGTGGACGTCGTCGAAGGCCTGGGCGACCTGGCCGATCTCGTCCCGCGTGTAGACGCCGATGGGCTCGACCGAGGTGTCGACGTTCTGCGCGTCGGCCTCGGACATCTGCTTGACGACCTCGGGGAGCCGCTTGCGGGAGACCTCCTGGGCGGTGCTCTGCAGGCGGCGCAGCGAGCGGACCATGGAGCGAGCCACGAAGAACGCGCCCAGCAGCGAGATCGCGAGGATCAGCAGGGTGGCGACACCGTTGAGGAACGCCGCCTGGCGGGCCTCGTTCTGCAGGCTCTCCGCCTCGTTGCGCAGCTCCTGGAGGAGGTCCTGCTCGATGCTGTCCATCCGGTCGATCTCGGCGCGGGACTCGTCGTACCACTGTCGGTAGGAGCGAGGCTCGTTCACCATGCCGAGCGGCGAGGCGAAGACGCGCTGGACGTACTGGTTGGCGGAGAGGACGTCACCCACGGAGCTGGTCGTGATCGGGGCGAGCATGTCCGCCGAACGCGTCTGGTCGGGGTAGATCCGCTGGAAGCTCTTGATGGAGTGGTCTTCCTGGCGGTACTCGCTGCGGCCGTAGCGCCAGTCGATGTCCGACAGGCCGACCTCGCCGCCGTCCTCGGAACGGGCGAGGCCGGCGGTGATGATCGCGCGCTGGACCGAGGCCGCCTCCTTGGCCTCGGAGAACGTCGACAGCGCGCGGGTGTACTGGATCATGTGGGTGTTGCTCGTCGCCTGCGCCATGTCGGAGGAGAGCGAGAGCAGCGAGTCGATCAGCTGGTCGTAGAGGATGACGGTCTGGGAGACGTACTCCTCGTCCTGGTACGCCTCCAGCCGGATCTCCTCGATGCTGGACAGCTGCTGACCGATGTCGAGGACCGTCGCGTAGACGCCCCCGAGCGGGCCGTCGCCGCCCTCGATCTCGGCGGCGATCGCGTTGAAGTCGTCGATGGCGGCGTCCGTGAGCTCCCTGGGGCCGGCGACCTCCTCGTTGAGCTCACTCTCGCCGCTGATCAGCGGGCCCGCCGAGCGGTCTCGCTCCTCCTGCAGGCGGGAGGCGAGCTTCGTCGCCTCCTCGGTCATGTCCGTGAGGAGCTGCATGTTCTCCAGCTGTTGGATGTCCTCCAACGAGCTCTGGATGCGCAGCGCTCCGAAGGCGGTCGCGGCCACGACGGGGAGGGCGATCAGGGAGACCAGCCGGGTGCTGATCCGCCAGTTGCGCAGCCGGAGGCGGGAGCCCTCCTGGGCGGGCCGGGGGGCGGCGGCGGGGGCCTCGTCGAGCTCCTTGGCGGGCTCGGGGGTCGCGGCGGACTCGGCGGAGGAGCCGCGGTCCTCGGTGCCGTCCGGCTCCGCACCCTCCGCAGTGCTGCCTTCCCTCTTGAAACGTCCCTGCACTAGCGTCCTTAGGTGGACCTTGAGCGTCTCATCGTGGTCACGGCGAGACGGTGTCGGCTGGGGCACATGCCCCGTCACGGTTGTCTGGGCGACCGACGCGTCGGTGGGGTGGCCGGCCGGTGAGCGTGGCACTGGAGGGGGCCACGCCTGAGCTGCTGTCGCGCGACGGTCCGTGGAATTCCAGCACAGCCACCGAAGTCCAACAAGGGCTCGGAATGGTCCCGTGACATCTATGACGCTGTGCAGGCTGTGGATCACTGGGGGTTTCCGGATGGACGGACAAGCCCGTCATACAGCCCAACTTGACCGAGGAGCGGCGCGGCGCACGTCCGCCCGGGACGGGATGAACCACGGAGATCAGGGCTGATACGTCCCGTTTTGACCCAACGGGCAGTCGTCACGTAATGTCCGTTTTATGCGCAGTCCCAGTGAGCAAGATCACACCGGATGTGTGGCTGATCAGCACCAACGACGGGGTACGCCTCTCTAGTCTGGTGCTTTACAGAATGCCCGGACATGTCAACCGGACCTTCCGTTCGGACTGGTCAGAGGACGGAGAGCAGAGCCCTCGTGAAGAGCACCTTGATCATGCGTACCATCGCCAATCCGCAGCGCACCACCCTGGCACACCTGCGGGACGCCGACGAGCTGACCCCGGCCCCGGCCGCGCGGACCGTCGACCAGGACGCACGTGAGCTGCCCCCCACGACCGCGAACCCCCGGCGGACCGTCCTCGACGAGGCCGCCCAGGAGCCGGCGCTCAGCCTGCCGTGACACCGGGTGCCCCGCGCCCCCGCCCGTGAACGCCCGTGAGGCCCGCTGTGGAGCGGGCCTCACGGGCGTTCACGGCTTTCTCGGGCCTCATCCCCGGGCTACCCCGGGCTTCACGGGCTCTCTGGGCTCCCTGAGGGCTTCCTCCGGGCGTCGGCCGCGCGGCTTCCAGCCCGCCGGCTCAGCCCTGCCAGCTGTGCGGCGCGTGGTAGGACCGCTGCCGCTCCAGGCGCCGCCAGGGGGCGGGCGAGCGGTCGTGACCCGCGGGGGCGGCGGGGCGCCGGGCCGCGCGGGCCATCAGCAGAGCCGTGATGGCGGCCAGCTCCTCCGCGCTGGCCTGGCCCTTCTCCACCCGGACCAGACGCGGCTCACCGTGGGGCTGGTCACTCATCTGAGGCTTCTCCTTCGCGTCTCTGTCGCGCTCGTCGCGTGTCGTCACGTGTTCTCACGTCGCGTGGCGTCGTCGCCCGCGAGGCGGGAGGTCACTGGGGCGGGTTGCCGTGCTTGCGGGCGGGGAGGTCGGCGTGCTTGGTGCGCAGCATCGCCAGCGAGCGGATCAGCACCTCGCGGGTCTCCGCCGGCTCGATCACGTCCTCCACGAGGCCGCGCTCGGCCGCGTAGTACGGGTGCATCAGCTCGGCCTTGTACTCCTTGACCATCCGGTCCCGCATGGCGTCGGGGTCCTCCGCCGAGGCGATCTGCCGGCGGAAGATCACGTTGGCCGCGCCCTCCGCGCCCATGACCGCGATCTCGTTGGTCGGCCAGGCGAAGGTGAGGTCCGCGCCGATCGACTGGGAGTCCATGACGATGTACGCGCCGCCGTACGCCTTGCGCAGCACGACCGAGATCCGCGGCACCGTCGCGTTGCAGTACGCGTACAGCAGCTTCGCGCCGTGGCGGATGATGCCGCCGTGCTCCTGGTCCACGCCGGGCAGGAAGCCGGGCACGTCCAGCAGCGTGATGATCGGGATGTTGAACGCGTCGCACATCTGGACGAAACGGGCGGCCTTCTCCGAGGCCGAGATGTCCAGCACGCCGGCCAGCGACTGCGGCTGGTTGGCGACGACGCCGACGACCTGGCCGTCGAGGCGGGCCAGGGCGCAGATGATGTTGGTCGCCCAGCGCTCGTGGATCTCCAGGAACTCCCCGTCGTCGACGAGCTCCTCGATCACCGCGCGCATGTCGTAGGGCCGGTTCCCGTCGGCCGGGACCACGTCGAGCAGCGACTCGCAGCGCCGGTCGGGCGGATCCTCGCTGACCGCGGGCGGCGGGTTCTCGCGGTTGTTCGACGGCAGGAGCGACAGCAGGAAGCGCACCTCCTCCAGGCACGACTCCTCGTCGTCGTAGGCGAAGTGCGCGACGCCGGAGGTCTCGGCGTGGACGTCGGCGCCGCCGAGCCCGTTGTGGGTCACCGTGGCGCCGCTGACCGCCTGCACCACGTCGGGGCCCGTGATGAACATCTGCGCCGTCTCGCGCACCATGAAGACGAAGTCGGTCAGGGCCGGCGAGTACGCCGCGCCACCAGCGCAGGGACCGAGCATGACCGAGATCTGCGGGATCACGCCGGAGGCGCGGGTGTTGCGCTGGAAGATCCCGCCGTAGCCGGCGAGCGCGGCCACGCCCTCCTGGATACGGGCGCCCGCGCCGTCGTTGAGGGAGACCAGGGGCGCGCCGGCCGTGATGGCCATGTCCATGATCTTGTGGATCTTCGCGGCGTGCGCCTCGCCGAGCGCGCCGCCGAAGATCCGGAAGTCGTGGGCGTAGACGAAGACCTGTCGCCCGTGGACCGTTCCCCACCCGGTGATCACACCGTCGGTGTACGGGCGCCTGGTCTCCAGGCCGAAGCCGGAGGCCCGGTGGCGGCGCAGTGCGCCGACCTCCTGGAAGGAGCCCTCGTCCAACAGGAGCGCGATCCGCTCGCGCGCCGTCAGCTTGCCCTTGGCGCGCTGCGCCTCGGTCGCCTTCTCGCTCGGCCCGCGCAGCACCTCGTCGCGGATGGCGCGCAGCTCCAGCACCCGCCCTCGGGCGTCGGCAGCCGGTTCCGCGGCCGTACCGTTCGCACCGGGCTGCTCGGAAAGCTGATTCGTCATGTACAGACCCTATGAAACGAGGCGCCACTTCGCCCTCGTCAGTTCCGTACAGTCTCGCGGGTCATTTCATGGCCGCGCTGGACAGATCGGCGTCCGGCCACTTGAGCCGTGCAGGGAAGCCACACGCTGGGACGGCGGGACGTTGTGGGATCTCCACAGCGTCCCACCGGGTGCGCGGCGCCGGGGTTGTCGGCGGTGTCCGTGCTGTCGGTGGCGTCTGTGGGGGACGTCAGTCCTCGACGGTCAGGCCCGCCCGCAGCAGGCCGTAGGTGTAGGCGTCGTCCAGCGCCTGCCAGGAGGCGGCGACGACGTTGTCCGCCACTCCCGTCGTGGACCACTCGCTGGAGCCGTCGCTCGTGGTGATCAGGACGCGGGTGGTGGACTCGGTGCCCTGCCCGCCTTCGAGGATCCGCACACGGTAGTCCACCAGGGTCAGCCGGGCCAGCTCGGGGAAGATCCGCTCCAGGCCGTCGCGGAGCGCCTGGTCGAGCGCGTGGACCGGCCCGTTGCCCTCGCCGCTGGCGAGGATGCGCTCCCCCTTCGCCCGCAGCTTCACGGTGGCCTCGTTGGCGACGGAGCCGTCCGCGTGCCGGTCGGTGATGGTCCGCCAGGACTCCAGCTCGAAGAAGCGCTGGGCGCCGGGTGTCAGCTCCTCCCGCATGAGCAGCTCGAACGAGGCGTCGGCCGCCTCGTAGCTGTAGCCCTTGAGCTCCTGCTGCTTGACGCGGGCGACGATGCGGCCGACGAGCTCGCGGTCGCCCGTCAGGTCGTAGCCGAGCTCCTTGCCCTTGAGCTCCACCGAGGCCCGGCCCGCCATGTCCGAAACGAGCATGCGCATCGAGTTGCCCACCCGCTCGGGGTCGATGTGCTGGTAGAGGTCGGGGTCGACCTTGATGGCGGAGGCGTGGAGGCCGGCCTTGTGCGCGAAGGCGGAGACGCCCACGTAGGGCTGGTGGGTCGAGGGCGTCAGGTTGACGATCTCGGCGATGGCGTGGGAGATGCGGGTCATCTCGGCCAGCGCGCCGGGCGGCAGCACCCGCCGGTCGTACTTCAGCTCCAGGGCCGCGACCACCGGGAAGAGGTTGGCGTTGCCCACCCGCTCGCCGTAGCCGTTGGCGGTGCACTGGACGTGGGTGGCGCCGGCGTCGACCGCGGCGAGGGTGTTGGCGACGGCGCAGCCGGTGTCGTCCTGGGCGTGGATGCCGAGGCGGGCGCCGGTCTCCTCCCGCACGGTCCGCACCACGGCCTCCACCCGCGCGGGCAGCATGCCGCCGTTGGTGTCGCACAGGACCACGACGTCGGCGCCGGCCTCGTGGGCGGCGCGGACGACGTCGAGCGCGTACGCGGGGTTGGCCGCGTAGCCGTCGAAGAAGTGCTCGCAGTCGACGAAGACGCGCCGGCCCTCGGCGCGCAGGTGCGCGACGGTGTCGCCCACCATGGCGAGGTTCTCCTCCAGGGTGGTGCGCAGCGCCAGCTCGACGTGGCGGTCGTGGGACTTGGCGACGAGGGTGACGACCGGAGCGCCCGAGTCGAGCAGCGCCCGCACCTGGGGGTCGTCCGCGGCGGCCACGCCCGCCCTGCGGGTGGAGCCGAAGGCCACCAGCTGGGCGTGGCGGAAGCTGATCTCCTCACGTGCCCTGCGGAAGAACTCCGTGTCCCGGGGGATGGCGCCGGGCCATCCGCCCTCCACGAAGCCGACGCCGAAGTCGTCCAGGTGGCGGGCGATGGCGAGCTTGTCGGCGACGGTGAGGGTGATGCCCTCACGCTGCGCGCCGTCCCTGAGCGTGGTGT
Source organism: Streptomyces sp. 4N509B (assembly GCF_052245655.1). NCBI lineage: Bacteria > Bacillati > Actinomycetota > Actinomycetes > Kitasatosporales > Streptomycetaceae > Streptomyces > Streptomyces sp. 4N509B. Next base: position 166,046 of record NZ_JBQQBZ010000012.1, on the reverse strand, counting down.
CGAAGACGTGGAAGTCGTCGCTGAGGGTGGGCGGCTGGGGTGTCCTGGGTGGCTCGGACGTCTCGGGCGGTCTTGGGGCTTCCGTCGTCATGGGGTGGGCTTCTTTCCTGGTCGGGGAAAACGAAAAGACCCCTCGCGGGGTGCGAGAGGTCTGCGCGCGGGCCTGTGGCACGAGGTCCACTGCCGAGTGTGGTGGGCGGGCAGTGGTCACCGTGGGCCGGCGCGCTGGTCACCAATAATCATGGCGAGCGACAGCACGGGAGCAGTTTGGCACACATCCGCTCCCGCGCCACGCTCGTCTCACGATACGGACCGATCATCCCCCCGTGACGCTCCGTTCACGGGCGCTGCGTGGTTCAGCCCACCGGCACGTGGTGCATCCAGCCGTGCTGGTCCTCGTGCCGCCCGGTCTGGATGCCGAGCAGGATGTCCCGCAGCCGCATGGTGACCTCGCCCGGCTGACCGTCGCCGACGGTGAAGGAGGCGTCGGCGGACCGCACCGAGCCGACCGGCGTGATGACGGCGGCGGTGCCGCAGGCGAACACCTCGGTGATGTCGCCGTCCTCGGCGCCCTGCCGCCAGTCCTCGACGGAGATGCGCGCCTCCTGCGTGGCGTAGCCGAGGTCGGCGGCGATCGTCAGCAGCGAGTCGCGGGTGATGCCGGGCAGCAGGGCGCCGGTCAGCTCGGGGGTGACCAGCCGCGCGTCGGCGCCGCGGCCCCGGACGAAGTAGAGGTTCATGCCGCCCATCTCCTCCACCCAGCGCCGCTCGGCCGCGTCGAGCCAGACGACCTGGTCACAGCCGTGCTCGGTGGCCTCGGCCTGGGCGAGGAACGCGGCGGCGTAGTTGCCGGCGCACTTGGCCTCGCCGGTGCCGCCGGGGGCGGCGCGGACGTAGTCCGTGGAGAGCCAGACCGAGACGGGCTTTATGCCCCGGGCGAAGTACGCCCCCGCCGGGGAGGCGATCAGCATGAAGAGGTACTCGTTGGCCGGGCGGTTGATGCCGAGGCCCACCTCGCTGGCGAACATGAACGGCCGCAGGTACAGCGACTGTTCGCCCTCACTCGGGACCCAGGCGTGGTCGTGGGCGAGGAGCACGTCGATCGCCTCGACGAAGGCGTCCTCCGGCAGCTCCGGCATGGCCAGCCGACGGGCGGAGCGCTGGAAGCGCCGGGCGTTGGCCTCGGGCCGGAAGACGGCCACGGAGCCGTCCGCCTGGCGGTAGGCCTTCAGGCCCTCGAAGATCTCCTGGCCGTAGTGGAGCGCCATGGTGGCCGGGTCGAGCTGGAGCGGGGCGTAGGGCGTGAGCTGGGCGTCGTGCCAGCCGCGGCCCTCGGTCCACCGGATGGTGACCATGTGGTCGGTGAAGTACCGGCCGAACCCGGGTTCGGCCATGGCGGCCTCGCGCTCCGTGTCGGCCAGGGCGTGGGCGGAGGGCTTGAGGTCGAAGGTGATGCGGGGCGTCGTCATGGTGAGCGCGTCCTTCACTGGATGTCGCGAGGTGTCTGGCGGACCGCGTGCCCGCCGCCCGCTATGGAGGGCGGTAGTAGGACGTCCGAGCATCGACGGATGCGGCGCCCGGCTCGATTATCGCTCGGGCCGGGGTGGTGTGTCCCTCGAAACGGTGAGCGAGCGGCGAGGAGGCGCCGCGCGGTCCGTGGTGGAAGCGGATCAGGCGGGCCGGGACGCGTGGAGTCTGGCCACACTCGTCGACCGGCCCGAGGGCCCGGCGGCACGTGGTGGGGCCGCGCGGGCCTGTGCCACCGGCGGCCCCACGGGCCGGATGAGGGCCCGGGAGCCGTCCGGTGGACGGGCGCTAGCTGGATACTCGTGCCGCCAGGGCGTCGCCCACGGCGGCGGTGGAACGCGGGCTGCCGGCGTCCCGCTCCGCCAGGTCGGCGGTGACGGCGTCCTCGACGCGGACGGCCTCCGCCTCGTAGCCCAGGTGACGCAGGAGCAGGGCGACGGAGAGCACGGTGGCGGTGGGGTCGGCCTTGCCGGTGCCGGCGATGTCCGGCGCGGAGCCGTGGACCGGCTCGAACATCGACGGGAAGGCGCGGGTCGGGTTGATGTTCCCGGAGGCCGCGAGGCCGATGCCGCCGGTGATGGCGGCGGCCAGGTCGGTGAGGATGTCGCCGAAGAGGTTGTCCGTGACGATCACGTCGAACCGCTCGGGCTGGGTGACGAGGAAGATCGTCGCCGCGTCCACGTGGAGGTAGTCGGTGGTGACCTGCGGGTACTCCTGGCCGACGCGGGTGACGGTGTTCTGCCAGAGGTGACCGGCGTGGACGAGGACGTTGTTCTTGTGGACGAGGGTCAGCTTCCGCCGGGGGCGGGCTGCCGCCCGCTCGAAGGCGTCGCGCACGACGCGCTCCACGCCGTAGGCGGTGTTGACGCTGACCTCGGTGGCGATCTCGGCGGGCGTGCCGGTGCGCATCGAGCCGCCGTTGCCGACGTACGGGCCCTCGGTGCCCTCACGGACGACGACGAAGTCGATCTCCGGGGCGCCGGCCAGCGGGCTCGGGGTGTTCGGGAAGAGCCGGCTCGGCCGGAGGTTCACGTAGTGGTCGAAGGCGAACCGCAGCTTCAGCAGCAGGCCGCGCTCCAGGACGCCGGACGGCACGCTCGGGTCGCCGACGGCGCCCAGCAGGATCGCGTCGTGGCCCCTGAGTCGCTCCAGTTCGGCGTCCGGCAGGGTCTCCCCCGTCGCGTGCCAACGCCGCGCGCCCAGCTCGTACGGGGTGGTCTCCAGCTTCACGTCGGTGGGGAGGACGGCAGAGAGCACCTTCAGTCCCTGCTCGACCACCTCCGGGCCAATGCCGTCACCGGGAATCACCGCGAGATCGATCGTCCGAGCCATGCGCCGACCCTACCGCCCCGTCCCAGGGCCCGAGCCGGCCCGTCCACGATCCGGACGGGCGGCCCAGCGACTCCCTCAGCAGCCGGTCAGCAGCCGGTCAGTGGCCGAACGCGCCGCCGTTGTCCCGGCGGTCGAGGGCTCGCTGGACGGCGGAGACGGCCAGGCGGCGGCTGTCGTCGGAGGACGGGGACCGACGGGCCGCGCGCGCGGGACGGCGCCGGACGGGAGCCGAGTCGGGCCTGTCGACGCCGGTGTCGCCGGTGTCGCCGGCGGCGTCGGGGAGCCCGGGAAGGAGGGTGGGCGTGACAGGGGAGACGGGGGAGACGGGCGGGGCGGACAGCGCGTGCGGGGCAGGCGAGGCAACAGCGGACATCGCGGATCGCTCCGTGTCGTGGCGATGGTGGGGAGCGCCGGGAACGGGCGGGCGTACGGCGCGCGTCGGGGATCGCCCTGTGGTGGCGCCGGGCTCCGGTGGGCGACAACGCCCGTGGCTGGGTGCAGCGAACCGTTCGGCTTCCACAATTCTGCCCCGCTCCAGCCGTGATGTCTCCCCAATTACTCGACCGTCCTAGTATCTGAGACGCCGCCGGGAACGGCGCTGGTCACACCCGGTCCCCACCGCCAGCGCCACCACCGCCGCGACGACGTGGGATGCTCCGCCGTTGGGGTGCGCGCCGGCCGGCCGGCGCGCGCCCCCAACGATTCCCTTCGAACACCCCCGGCGGTATTTCGTCACGGCGATCCTGGACACCCGGGGTGGTGAGAGCCTGACGAGGGAGCGGACACCGTGTACTTCGCCGACGTCCTGGAGATCGAGGACCTGGGCAACCGCGGCTACCTGGCTGGTGGCACCCGGGCGGCGGTCGTGGTCGACCCGCCGCGGGACATCGACCAGGTGATCGCCGCGGCCGCCCTGCGCGGCGTGCGGATCGTGGCGGTCGCCGAGACCCACGTACACAACGACTACGTCACCGGGGGTCTGGAGCTGGCGCGGCTGACCGGCGCCCGCTACCTGGTGCCGGCCGGCGCCTCGGTGGCGTACGCGCGGGTGCCCGTGGCCGACGGGGACGTCGAGGAGATCGAGGACGGCCTGACGCTGCAAGCCGTGGCGACCCCCGGGCACACGCCACACCACACCTCCTACGTGCTGGCGGAGGACGGCCGCGAGAGGGCCGCCTTCACGGGCGGTTCGCTGCTGATGGGCAGCGTGGGCCGCCCCGACCTGGTGGAGCCGCGCCTGACCGAGGAGCTGGCCCGGGCCCAGCACGCCTCCGCGCACCGGCTCGCCGCCGAGCTGGACGACGAGGTGGCGGTGATGCCGACCCACGGGTTCGGCAGCTTCTGCTCCACCGTCCGGGCCGGCGGCGAGCACGGCACCATCGGCGCGGAGAAGACGTCCAACCCGGTGCTGCTCCAGGACCTCGACACGTTCGTCCGGGAGCTGCTGGCCGGCCTCGACGACGTGCCGGCCTACTACGCCCACATCGGCCCGACCAACTCCGCGGGTCCCGCGTCGGTCGACCTCACCCCGCCACGGCCGGCCACCGCCGAGGAGATCGCGCACCGCCTGGCGGCCGGCGAGTGGGTCGTCGACCTGCGCGACCGGGTCGCCTTCTCGGAGGGACACGTGGCCGGGTCGTTCAACTTCGAGGTCGAGGGGCGGCTGGCGACCTACCTGGCGTGGATGATCCCGTGGGGCAAGCCGGTGACGCTGCTCGCGGGCAGCGTCGAGGACCTCTCCCGGGCGCAGCGCGAACTCGCCCGGGTGGGCATCGACCGCCCGGCCGCCGCGTCCGTCGGCACGCCCGCCGCCTGGGCCGGCGGCAGGGCGCCGCTCGCCGCCTTCCCGCGGGCGACGTTCCCCGACCTGGCCGCCGCCCGTGCGCGGGGCGAGGAGATCGTGGTGCTCGACGTGCGCCGTGCGGGCGAGCGCGCGGGCGGCTGGATCGAGGGCAGCGTGCACGTCCCGATCCACCAGGTCCACCAACGACTGAGCGAGGTCCCCGCGGGCACGGTGTGGGTCCACTGCACGAGCGGGACGCGCGCGGCGATCGCCGCCTCCGTCCTGGACGCCGCCGGCCGGGACGTCGTGGCCGTCGACGACGGCTACGACGCAGCCGCCGACACCGGTCTCCGCCTCGTCACACCCGAGCGGCACTGACCCGCGCGTCCGCGCAGCCGCACGGCCGCGCCGTCGGCCGGCCGACGCTCGCCCGGCGGACCGGGCGCACCGCCGTGAGGCCACCGGGGAAGCACCACCGGTGAGCGGCATCCCGTGCTCGTGTCCCCGGACGGCCCGGCGGCCGTACTCCCCCACGGCGCACCCACCGTCCGCTCCCGGACGCCACGCCGGGACGCTCGACGTCCGCACGGCCGGCGCGCGGCGAAACCGGTGGCGGCACCGCCGCGCCGCGTGTGGCGGGGCCGTGCCGCCGGCCGTCGCCGCGCCCGCGGGCGTCGGCACCCTGCCCCGCCCCGACACAGCCGCGCGCGGCGGCCTCAGGCGAGCGACAGGAAGAGCTTCTCCAGCCGGGCCCGCATCCGGGCCGCGTCCCGGGCCTGCGGGTCCTCGCTGGTCAGGCACTGTTGCAGCCCGGTCGCGATGATCGAGAACCCGGCCCGGTCCAGGGCGCGGGAGACGGCGGCGAGCTGCGTGACGACGTCCTCGCAGTCCCGCCCCTCCTCGATCATCCTGATCACCCCGGCGAGCTGGCCCTGCGCACGCCGCAGTCGGTTCAGCGCCGACTTCAGCTGGTCGGCGCTCATGTCGAGTTCCACACACCCTCCTGCCATACCCCGCTGGGTATTTTACCGTGGGGGCGACCGACGCATCCCGAAAGGCACCACCCCGTGCCCCCCTCCATCGCTCTGCCCCCGGCCCGGGTCGCCCCCCGTCTCGGCGAGTTCACCGTCATCGACGTGCGCACGCCGGGCGAGTACGCCACCGGCCACCTGCCCGGCGCCCACAACGTTCCCCTCGACCGCCTGGACGAGGCCGCTGAGGCGCTCACGGCCGCGGCGCGCCGCGCTCCCCTGCTGCTGGTGTGCGCCTCCGGGACCCGTTCCGCCACGGCCCACGCCCGGCTGGCCTCCCTGGGGACGGAGACGGTCACCCTGGACGGCGGCACCAGCGCCTGGGCGGCGGCCGGACACCCGGTCCACCGACCGGCCGGCGCCCGCGCCGTCTGGCCCATGGACCGGCAGGTCCGCCTCGTCGCCGGCTCCCTGGTGGCCGCGGGGTTCCTCGCCGGCCTCGCGTGGCGACCGGCGCACTGGCTGTCCGGAGCCGTCGGCGCCGGGCTGGTCTTCTCCGGCGTGACCAACACCTGCGGCCTCGCCAGCGTCCTGGCCAGGCTCCCCCACAACCGGCCCTCCCCGGACGGGTCGTCCTTCCGGGAGACCCTGCTGCGCCTGGCCCCGTGACCCGGGACGCGCCCTCGCGGACACGGGCCGCCGGCGGCGGGGGCGCCGGTCAGCCCATGTGCGGGTAGCGGTGGTCGGTCGGCGGCACCTGCGTCTCCTTGATGGAGCGCGGGGAGACCCACCGCAGCAGGTTGAACTTCGAGCCCGCCTTGTCGTTGGTGCCCGAGGCCCGCGCGCCGCCGAACGGCTGCTGCCCGACGACGGAGCCGGTCGGCTTGTCGTTGACGTAGAAGTTGCCGGCGGCGTAGCGCAGGCGCTCGCTGGCGGCGGCGGCCACCGCGCGGTCCCTGGCGAAGACGGCGCCGGTCAGCGCGTAGGGCGCCACCGACTCCATCTGCTCGATGACGGCGTCGAACGCGCCGTCGCCGTCGCCCGCGTCGTCGTAGACGTGCACGGCGATGATGGGGCCGAAGTACTCGGTGGTGAAGACCTCGCTCTCCGGGTCGGAGCAGGTGATCACGGTCGGGCGGACGAAGTACCCCTCGGAGTCGTCGTACGTGCCGCCCGCCACGATCTCGCACGTGGGGTCGGCCTTGGCGCGGTCGATCGCGGCCCGGTTCTTGGCGAAGGCGCGCTCGTCGATCACGGCCGCCATGAAGTTCGACAGGTCACTCGGGTCGCCCACCGGCAGCGAGTCCGCCTCCTCCGCGACGGCCTGGCCGAGGCCGCCCTCCCACAGCGAGCGCGGCACGTACGCCCGCGAGGCCGCCGAGCACTTCTGGCCCTGGTACTCGAAGGCGCCGCGGGTGACGGCCGTCCTCACCGCCGCCGGGTCGGCGCTCGGGTGGACGACGATGAAGTCCTTGCCGCCGGTCTCGCCGACGATCCGCGGGTAGTTCCGGTACCGCTCGATGTTGGCGCCGATCTCCCGCCACAGGTACTGGAACGTCCTGGTGGAGCCGGTGAAGTGGACGCCGGCGAGGTCCGGGTGGGCGAGCGCCACCTCGGACAGCTCACGGCCGTCGCCGGTCACCAGGTTGATCACGCCCGGTGGCAGCCCGGCCTCCTCCAGCAGGCGCATCAACAGCACGGCCGCGTGGGTCTGGGTGGGGGACGGCTTCCACACCACCACGTTGCCCATCAGCGCCGGCGCCGTCGGGAGGTTGCCGGCGATGGCGGTGAAGTTGAACGGCGTGATCGCGTAGACGAAGCCCTCCAGCGGGCGGAAGTCCATGCGGTTCCACACGCCCTTGGGCTGGATCGGGGGCTGCTCGGCGAGGATCTGCCGGGCGAAGTAGACGTTGAAGCGCCAGAAGTCGATCAGCTCGCACGGCGCGTCGATCTCGGCCTGCTGGATGGTCTTGGACTGGCCCAGCATCGTGGAGGCCGCGATCCTCTCCCGCCAGGGTCCCGACAGCAGCTCCGCGGCCTTCAGGAACACGGCGGCCCGGTCGTCGAAGGAGAGGGCGCGCCAGCGCGGGGCGGCGGCGAGCGCGGCCTCGATGGCGTCGCGGGCGTCCTCGCGGGTGGCGTGGGCGGAGGTGCCCAGGCGCGCCGCGTGACGGTGCGGCTGGACCACGTCGAAACGCTCGCCTCCCGCCATGCGTCGCACGCCGCCGATGGTCATCGGCAGGTCGATGGGGTTCGCTGCCAGCTCGGCGAGCTCGCGTTCCAGCCGGGCTCGCTCCGGGCTGCCGGGCGCGTAGGTGTACACCGGCTCGTTGACCGGCACGGGGACCTCGGTCACGGCGTCCATGGCGGTACCTCCTTGGGGATGTGGCGGGAAGTCCTGGGCGTCTGGGTGGGGGTCGGTCAGCTCCGGGTGAGGAGGGATCGGGCGAAGAAGGTGAGGTTGGCCGGACGCTCCGCCAGGCGGCGCATGAAGTACGCGTACCAGTCGGTGCCGTACGGCACGTACACCCGCACGCGGTGGCCCGCGTCGGCCAGACGCCGCTGCTCGGCGGCGCGGACGCCGTGGAGCATCTGGAACTCGAACGTCCCCCGGGCGTGGCCGTGGCGCGCGGCCAGCTCCTGGGCGATCGCCAGCAGACGCGGGTCGTGGGTGGCGACCATGGGGTAGGCCGCGCCGCAGAAGAGGATCCGCAGGCAGCGCACGTAGGCCAGGTCCACCGCCCGCCGTGCCTGGTGGGCGACGGACGGCGGCTCGCGGTAGGCGCCCTTGACCAGGCGCACGCGCGCGCCCGAGGCCGCCAGGGACTCGCAGTCCTCCTCGGTCCGGAAGAGGTACGACTGCACCGCCACGCCCGTGCGGGGGAACCGTTCCCGCAGGGCGCGGAGGATCGCCAGCGTGGAGTCCACCGTGGTGTGGTCCTCCATGTCGAGCGTCACCGTCGTGCCCGCCGCCGTGGCGGCCTCCACCACGGGGAGGACGTTCCGGTACGCGAGGTCCTGCCCGCCGGGAAGGGCCTGCCCGAACGCGGACAGCTTCACGGACACCTCGGCCCTCTCCCCCAGCCTCTCACTCGCCAGGGCCTCGACGAGAGCGAGGCAGGCGTCGCGGGTGCGCAGCGCCTGGACGCGGTCGGTGACCTGCTCCCCGAGGTGGTCGAGGGTGACCTCCAGGGCCCCGGCCGCTGCCCCGGCCCGTTCCGGCGGCTGGCCGGTCAGCCGGCGGGTCACGGCGAGGGCGTCGTCGAGGCTCTCCCCCGCGACGAAGCGGTCCACCACCGGTCGTGTGACGGGAGCGGCCGAGACGAGGCGGCGCAGACGGTCGCTGCGCGCGGCGGCCAGCAGCGCGGGGCCCAGCACGGGAACGGTCACGGGCACCTCCGGACAGGCGGGATGGCCGAATGCCTTTCCAGAAAGGTAAGGATCGCCCGGAATTCCCGCCATCGACAGCTGTTCGGGGGCCGTGCGCGGGATATCAGACAGATGTATGAGACTCGGGGGTGTCGCGGAGAACGGGCGACGGGTCGGTGCCGGGAACGGACCCGGAGCCGGAGCCGGGAACCGGCAGCCGAGCCGGGAGCGGAGCCGAGGAGGGCGCGCGGTGCGTGCGGAGTACACGGAGTACCAGGAGCTGGTCGACGAGGTCTGCGCCCTGCTGGAGGTTCCCGCGACGCTGGAGGACCGCGCCTTCGCGCTGATCGCCCACGGCGCGCACGACCGGGCCGACGACCGGCTCGTCGACCCCGTCAGGACCAGGTCGATCCTGCACCGCCGCTCGACGGCCGAGGTGCGGGAGTGGTTCGAGGGCTTCGGCATCGCGCGGGCGCGGCAGCCGGTGCGCATCCCGCCCGAGCCGGCCGCCGGCGTCCTGGTCAGCCGTATCTGCGTGCCCGTGCGGCACGGCGGCGTCGTGTACGGGTACATCTGGCTGCTGGACGACGGGGCGCTGGCGTTGGACGACCCCCGCCTGGTGACGACGGCGGCGCTGGCCGAACGGCTCGGCGGGCTGCTGGCGGCTCGGGCGCGAGAGGACGACCACCTCAGCACGCTGCTCAGGGCCGCGCTGACGGGCGAGGGCGGGGGCGAGGAGGGGCCACGGACGGCGGCCGAGGTCGCCGACGCGCTGGGCCGGGCGGCGCGGGGGCCGTTGGCCGTGGTGGCCGTGCTGCCATGGGGCGCGGAGCGCGGTGTGCCGGCGGCCGTCCCCGGGGCCATCAGCCTGTGCGCCATGCCGACGGGTGGCGGGACGGCGAGCGGCGGGACGGAAGGGAGCGGGGCGACGGCGCCCGCGCTGGCCGCGCTCGCGCACCCGCACGTGGCGCGGGCCGTGGCGGTGCGGCTCGGCACGGACGGCTCGGGGCTCGGGAACGGCGCCGGGGACGACGCCGGCGCCGGGAGCGTCGGAGTCGGCGTCGGGGCCGGGGTCAGCGCGGCCCGCCAGGACCCGGCGGAGCTGGCCGCCGCCTGGCGCCAGGCGCTGGGCGCGGCGCGGGCGGCGCGGGCGGAGCCCCGGTTCGGCGGCGTCGCCGCGTGGGACGAGATCGGGCCCTACCGGCTGCTCACCGCGCTGCCGACGCCGCCGGACGGCGGCTGCGACCCCGCGGTGGCGCCGCTGCTGCTGCCCGAGCACCGGGTCCTGCGGCACACCGCCGAGGTCTTCCTCGACCACGCGGGCCGCGCCACGGAGGCCGCCGCCGCGTTGGGCGTCCACCGGCAGACGCTCTACTACCGGCTCTCGCGCGTCGAACGCCTCACCGGCCTGGCCCTCGACCGGGGCGAGGACCGGCTGCTGCTGCACATGGCGCTCAGGATCGCCCGCCTCGCCCGACCGTAGGCGCCCCCACACCGCCGCCCCGCCGGCGGACCTCGCCAGCGGATCCCGCCGCGGTCCGTCGCCGCGGGCCCCCGCCGCAGCCCATCGTCGAACAAACTGTTTACGGGTGGGGCGGGAGACGCTATGTTCAGCCAGTGGGAGCGCTCCCAAGATCACTGTCCCCCCACGAACGCATCGTCCCGAGAGGAACGAGTCACTGTGCGCACCCCACGAGCCGCAGACTCACCCACCCGGCACCGCCGCGTGGCGCGAACGCGCCTGCTGCTGGCCACGAGCGCTGCCCTGGGCGGCCTATTCGTCTGGTCCGCCGTCGCCGCCGCGCAGGCCGGCCCCGCAGACGAGGCCGGGACGCGGGAGCTACCCGACGACACCGTGTTCTACAACCACCCCGGCTCCGTCCACGACTGGGTGGCCGCCAACCCGTCCGACCCGCGCACCTCGCTGATCGAGGACCGGATCGCCAACACCCCCACCGCGACCTGGCTGTCCTCCTACGATCCGGCCACGGTCACCGCGGACGTCTCCGCCGTCACCTCCGCCGCCGAGGCCGCCGGGCAGGTCCCGGTCCTCGTCTCGTACCAGATCCCCGACCGCGACTGCGGCGGCGCCTCCGCCGGTGGCGCACCCGACCTCCCGAGCTACCTCAGCTGGACCGAGGGCTTCGCGGCCGGGCTCGGCAGCTCGCCGGTCGTCGTCATCCTGGAGCCGGACGCGATCGCCCTCAGCGAGTGCCTGGACGACGCCGGTCGCGCCGAGCGCTTCGGCGCCCTGGCCGAGGCCGCCGACATCATCCACGCCGCGAACCCTGAGGCACGCGTCTACTTCGACGCCGGCCACTCCGGCTGGCACGCGCCCGGCGCGATCGCGGGCCTGCTGCGCGAGGCGGGCGTCCTGGAGAGCGGCGACGGCATCTACTCCAACGTCTCCAACTACAACACCACGCAGAACGAGGTCGCGTTCGTCGACGCGGTCCTCGCCGAACTCGGCGACCCCGAGCTGCGGGGCGTCATCGACACCAGCCGCAACGGCAACGGCCCCGCGCCGGGCGGCGAGTGGTGCGACCCGCCGGACCGACTCGTCGGCGAGTCCCCGAGTGTGAACACCGCCAGCGCCTCCGTGGACGCCTACCTCTGGATCAAGCGCCCCGGCGAGCTGGACGGCTGTGACGGCCCCGCGGGTTCGTTCTCGCCCGACAAGGCCTACGAGCTGGCAGGCGGCTGACGCCTCTCCCACCGCAGCACCCACGCGTCAGCCGTGCTGCCCGGTCCGGTGCCGCCCCTGCCTTCCCGGGCGGCACCGGACCAGCCTTCCTCCGTCGTCCTCGCTCCGCCGGCCGGCGGGCCCGCTCGGCCTGGCGGACGGGGGGCGGTCAGTCCGCGAGGTTCACCGCGCGGGCCGAGGTGGCGCCGATCTCCTGGGCGATCTCGGTCAGCACCGGCACCGGGATCGTCTCGTCCAGGGTGAGGGCGATCAACGCGTCCCCGCCCTCCTCCGCCCGCGCCACCTGCATGCCCGCGATGTTGATCCCGGCCTCGCCGAGGATGCGGCCGAGCGTGCCGACGACGCCGGGGCGGTCGGTGTACCGCAGGAACGCCATGTGCTCCGCCACGGCCAGGTCGACCGTGTGCTCGCCGATGCCGACGATCTTCTGGAGGTACTTCGGGCCGGCCAGGGTGCCCGAGACGGAGACCACCTCGCCGCCGGTCAGGGTGCCCCGCACCGTGATCAGGTTGCGGTGGTCGGGCGACTCCGAGCTCGTGGTCAGCCGCACCTCGACGCCGCGCTCCTGCGCGAAGAGCGGGGCGTTGACGTAGGAGACGGTCTCGGCCACGACGTCCTCGAAGACGCCCTTGAGCGCGGAGAGCTCCAGCACCTTCACGTCGTGCTGGGTGATCTCGCCGCGCACCTCGACGTCGAGGCGGCTGGCCACCTCGCCCGACAGCGCGGTGAAGATGCGGCCCAGCTTCTCGGCCAGCGGCACGCCCGGCCGCACGTCCTCGGCGATGACGCCGCCCTGGACGTTGACCGCGTCGGGCACCAGCTCGCCCGCGAGCGCGAGCCGCACCGACCTCGCCACCGCCAGGCCCGCCTTCTCCTGGGCCTCCCCGGTGGAGGCGCCCAGGTGCGGGGTGGCGACCACGGAGTCGAACTCGAAGAGCGGGGAGTCGGTGCACGGCTCGCTCGCGTAGACGTCGAGCCCGGCGCCGGCGACGCGGCCCTCCTTCAGGGCGCTCAGCAGCGCCGCCTCGTCCACGATGCCGCCGCGGGCGGCGTTGACGATCCGGACGCTGGGCTTGACCTTGTGCAGCGCGTCGTCGCCGATCAGGCCGAGGGTCTCGGGCGTCTTCGGGAGGTGGACGGTGATGAAGTCGGCGGCGGCGAGCAGCTCGTCGAGCGACAGCAGCTTCACGCCCATCTGGGCGGCCCGCGCCGGCTGGACGTACGGGTCGTAGGCGATGACCTTCATGCCGAAGGCCGCCATGCGCTGCGCGACGAGCACGCCGATCCGGCCGAGGCCGACGACGCCGAGGGTCTTGTCGGCCAGCTCCACACCCGTGTACTTGCTGCGCTTCCACTCGCCCTGCTTGAGCGCGGCGTTGGCCTGCGGGATGTTGCGGGCGGTGGAGATGATCAGGCCGCACGCGAGCTCGGCGGCCGTGACGATGTTGGAGGTCGGCGCGTTGACGACCATGACGCCCGCCTTGGTGGCGGCGGGGACGTCCACGTTGTCCAGGCCCACGCCGGCTCGGGCGATCACCTTCAGCCGGCGGGCGGCGGCGATGGCCTGCGCGTCCACCTTCGTGGCGCTGCGGACCAGGATCGCGTCCACCTCGGCGATGGCGTCGAGCAGCTGGTCACGGTCGGCGCCGTCACACTGCCGGATCTCGAAGTCCGGTCCGAGGGCGTCGACGGTGGCGGGTGAGAGCTCTTCGGCGAGGAGTACGACGGGCTTGCTCGGCTTGCTCACGTAAGTCTCACTGTCCTTTTGCGGAAGGCCGCGTCCCAACGGCCGACGGCGATGCGGAGAAGGGGCGACACACCCCTGGGGAGCCGCGTGGAGACGCACGACGCTGTGAGCCTGTGACGCGCTGGTCCGTGCAGTCTATCGGCGCGGTCCCGCCCGACGGCCCGTGCCGGGTCCGCCGGGCGGGACCGGGGTCCTCGCCAGGGGTGAGGAGGGTCAGTCCTGCTCGTCCACCCAGCTCATGAGCTTGCGCAGCTCCTTGCCCGTGGTCTCCAGGAGGTGGTCGCTGTCCGCCTTCTTGTACTCGTTGTACCGGGGGAGGCCGGCGTTGTACTCGGCCATCCAGGCGTTGGCGAAGCTCCCGTCCTGGATCTCCGACAGCAGCTTCCTCATCTCGGCCTTGGTGGCGTCGGTGATGATCCGCGGGCCCGAGACGTAGTCGCCCCACTCGGCGGTCTCCGAGATCGACCAGCGCATCTTCTCCAGGCCGCCCTCGTACATCAGGTCCACGATGAGCTTCAGCTCGTGCAGGCACTCGAAGTACGCGATCTCCGGCTGGTACCCGGCCTCGACCAGGGTCTCGAAGCCGGCCTTCACCAGGGCGGAGGTGCCGCCGCACAGCACGGCCTGCTCGCCGAAGAGGTCGGTCTCGGTCTCCTCGGTGAAGGTGGTCTTGATGACGCCGGCGCGGGTGCCGCCGATGGCCTTGGCGTAGGAGAGGGCGAGGGCGAAGCCGCTGCCGGTGGCGTCCTGCTCCACGGCCGCGATGCACGGCACGCCGCGGCCCTCCTCGTACTGGCGACGCACCAGGTGGCCCGGGCCCTTGGGGGCGACCATGCAGACGTCCACGCCGGCCGGGGGCTTGATGAAGCCGAAGCGGATGTTGAGGCCGTGGCCGAAGAAGAGGGCGTTGCCCTGTTGGAGGTTGTCCCGGACGGACTCCTCGTAGACCCGGGCCTGGATCGGGTCGGGCACCAGGATCATGATCACGTCGGCCTCGGCCGCGGCCTCGGCGGGCGTGGTGACGCGCAGACCCTGCTCCTCCGCCTTCGCGCGGGACTTCGAGCCCTCGTGCAGGCCGACGCGGACGTCGACGCCCGAGTCACGCAGGGACAGGGCGTGGGCGTGGCCCTGGCTGCCGTAGCCGAGGACCGCGACCTTGCGGCCCTGGATGATGGACAGATCGGCGTCGTCGTCGTAGAACAGCTCGGCCACTTTTCGTTGTCTCCTTGGATGGGTTTGCTGGTGGTCCGCCGCTTGGGGGCCACCGTACGCCCGCGGACGCGGGGGGTGGGGGTCGGGTGAGGGCGCGCCGCTAGGCGCTGCGCTCCAGCGCGCGCAGGGAGCGGTCGGTGATGGAACGGGAGCCGCGCCCGATCGCGATGGCGCCGGACTGGACGAGCTCCTTGATGCCGAACGGTTCGAGCATCCGCAGCATCGCCTCCAGCTTGTCGCTGCTGCCGGTGGCCTCGATCGTGACGGCCTCGGGCGCCACGTCGACGGTCTTGGCGCGGAAGAGCTGGACGATCTCGACGATCTGCGAGCGGCTGTCGTTGTCCGCGCGGACCTTCACCAGCACGAGTTCGCGGTGGACGGCCGAGGCGGGGTCGAGCTCGACGATCTTCAGGACGTTGACGAGCTTGTTGAGCTGCTTGGTGACCTGTTCCAGCGGGAGGTCCTCCACGCTGACGACGATGGTGATCCGCGAGACCTCGGGGTGCTCGGTGGTGCCGACGGCCAGGGAGTCGATGTTGAAGCCGCGGCGGGAGAACAGCGAGGTGATCCTGGCCAGGACACCGGGCTTGTTCTCCACCAGGACGGAGAGGGTGTGTTTGGACATAGGGGGCGATCCTCGGGTGGTCGTGCGGGCGCGGCGGGGGCCTTGGGGTGGTCAGTCGTCGGCGTCGCCGAAGTCGGGGCGCACGCCGCGTGCGGCCATGACCTCGTCGTTGGAGGTGCCGGCCGCGACCATCGGCCAGACCATGGCGTCCTCGTGGACGATGAAGTCGACGACGACGGGCTGGTCGTTGATGGAGTTGGCCTTCTCGATCACCGCGTCCAGCTGGCTCGGGTCCTCGCAGCGCAGCCCCACGCAGCCCATGGCCTCGGCCAGCTTCACGAAGTCCGGGATCCGGGTGCCGGTGTTGGTGGCCTCGCCGTTCGCGCCGGGGCCGTCCCGCAGCACCGTGTTGGAGTACCGCTGGTTGTAGAACAGGGTCTGCCACTGGCGGACCATGCCGAGGGCACCGTTGTTGATCACCGCGACCTTGATGGGGATGTTGTTCAACGCGGCGGTGGCCAGCTCCTGGTTGGTCATCTGGAAGCAGCCGTCCCCGTCGATGGCCCAGACCGTCCGGCCCGGCTGGCCGGCCTTGGCCCCGAGCGCCGCCGGCACCGCGTACCCCATGGTGCCGAGGCCGCCGGAGTTCAGCCAGGTGCCCGGCTCCTCGAAGCGGACGTAGTGCGCGGCCCACATCTGGTGCTGGCCGACGCCGGCGGTGACGATCGTGCCGGCCGGGGCCAGCTGGCCGATCCGCTCGATGACCTGCTGCGGCGACAGGCTGCCGTCGGCCGGCAGGTCGTATCCGAGCGGGTACCTCTCCAGCCAGCGGCGCAGCTGCACCCACCAGGCGTCGAGGTTGGGGCGGGGGCTCTCGGCCACGACGGAGGCCAGCTCGGTCATGACCTCCTTCACGTCGCCGACGATCGGCACGTCGGCGGTGCGGTTCTTGCCGATCTCGGCGGGGTCGATGTCGGCGTGGACGATGGTGGCGTGCGGCGCGAAGGAGTCGATCCTGCCGGTCACGCGGTCGTCGAAGCGGGCACCGAGGGCGACGATCAGGTCGGCCTTCTGCAGCGCGGTCACGGCCGCGACGGAGCCGTGCATGCCGGGCATGCCCAGGTGCTGGGGGTGGCTGTCGGGGAAGGCGCCCAACGCCATCAGCGTGGTCGTCACCGGCACGCCCGTCAGCTCCGCGAGGGCCAACAGCTCCGCCGAGGCCCGCGCCTTGATGACGCCGCCGCCCACGTAGAACACGGGCCGCCTGGCCTGGCTGATCAGCCGCGCCGCCTCGCGGATCTGCTTGGCGTGCGGCCGGCTCACCGGCCGGTACCCGGGCAGCTCGGCCACGGGGGGCCAGGAGAAGGTGGTCTGGGCCTGGAGGGCGTCCTTGGCGATGTCCACCAGCACCGGTCCCGGCCGGCCCGTCGCCGCGATGTGGAAGGCCTCGGAGATGACCCGCGGGATGTCCGCCGGGTCGGTCACGAGGTAGTTGTGCTTGGTGATCGGCACGGTGATGCCGCAGATGTCGGCTTCCTGGAAGCCGTCGGTGCCGATGAGGTTGGTGGCGACCTGGCCGGTGATGGCGACCAGGGGCACGGAGTCCATGTGGGCGTCGGCGATGGGGGTGACCAGGTTCGTCGCCCCCGGGCCCGAGGTGGCCATGCAGACCCCGACGCGGCCGGTGGCCTGGGCGTAGCCGGTGGCGGCGTGGCCGGCGCCCTGCTCGTGACGGACCAGGACGTGCCGGAGCCTGGTGGAGTCCATCAGCGGGTCGTAGGCGGGAAGGATCGCCCCACCCGGGATCCCGAAGACGACCTCGACGCCGACCTCCTCCAGCGAGCGGATCAGGGACTGGGCGCCCGTGACGTGGTGCGCGACGGTGGCGGGCTGCTGCGCGCCGCCTCGGGGGGCCCTCGGCTGCGGCTTGGGAGCCCCGGTTGCCTGCTCGGTCATCGACGGTCCTTCATGCGGTGAGGGTGGTGGGGCGGGGGTGGGAGCGGGGTGAGCCCGCTGAGGGTGGCGGGCTCGACGAGATGGCGTCAGTGCAACAAAAAACCCCTCGTGCCGTGAGGCATGCGAGGGGAGCGCGTCGTTGGTCCGCGGGGTGTCGCGGGCTCAGTCGACGCGCCGTCCAAGTACGAGAATCCGGGTGCGCATGGATCAAACACTGCTCTCCCCTCCGTGGGCGTGTCAAGCGAGCAGAACGTGGTCTCACTATGTGGTCACGAGATGGTCGTCACGTCACAGGAGGGCGGAGGCCCGAGGGCTGCTGTCGATCCCCGGCGGCACGGGGATCCTGCCCCTGCGGAGCACCTGCCAGAGCCGGCCGGCGTCCAGTGGCTCGCACAGCGCCCTGCCCCTGACCTCGACGCACCCCAGGGAGTGGAGGACCGCGGCCTGTTCGGGCCGGTCCACTCCGTCGGCGAGCGAGGCGACCCCGAGGTCGGCGGTCATCCGCAGCAGGGCGGCGGTGATGATGCGCAGCGTGGAGGACTCCGGCAGGCCGTCGGTGAGCTCGCGGTCGAGCCGGACGGCGTCGACGGGCAGCGCGCGCAGGGCCGTGGGCGGCGTGCCGGCGCCTCCGAGACCGCCGAGGGCGAAGCGGACCCCGAGGCGGGAGAGGTCGGTCAGGCGGCGGCGCGGCTCGTTCGCGGCGAGAACGGGCGTGGCCTCCGGCAGCTCGAAGGTGAGGGCCTGCGGGGGCACGGCGTGCTCCGCGAGGAGCGCCTCGACGCGGGCGGCCGCGAGGGCGCGGTCACGGAACCAGGCGACGGGCAGCAGGACGTACACCGGGGCGACCAGGCCCTGCCGGTGCCGGATGCCGGCCGCGGCGACGGCGGCCGCCAGCAGCCCGCCGGGCCCCTCGGGGAGCGGGACGGGCGCGGGCGCGGTCCGTGCCGCGTGGTCGCGCCGGCAGGCCCGCAGGAAGCCCAGGCGCCTGGAGGCCTGGCCGTGGGCGGAGGGCCGGCGCGGCACGACGCAGACCCCGGTGACCCGGCCGTCGGCCAACTCGACCATCGGCTGGTGCAACAGCATGACCTCGGCGGGGAGGAAGAAGGGCGCGTCGTGCCGGTGGGGGGCGAGGTCGGGCGGCGCGGGGACGTGGTCTCCCGCCAGGCGCGTGACGCCGGTGAGAGCCGCCGGGGCGGCGGGGGCGCCGTGCTCCCTGGGGACCTCGCGGTCGCCGTCGTGGCCCTGGTCGGCGGGGCCGCCCGTCGCCGCCGCGGCGGCATGGTCGTGGTGGCGTGGCCTCGGTGCGGGCCGCTGCCGGGGAGGGACCTCGGCGACGGGGGCCCCGTGGTGCCGCGGGACGCGCTGCTGGCGTGGCACCGTCGCCGCGAGGTGTCCCTCGCCCCGGTAGGTGACGGGGGACGGGACGCTCGGCGGCGGGAGCGCCGGGGTGGGGGCCGGTGGCTCGCCGCCGACGACCTCGGAGGCCGGCCCGGCCGGCTCGCCGCCGGCGGCCGGGCGGACCCACGCCCGCGCGGGGGGCGGCGCGTACAACTCGACCCTGGCCTTGCCGGCCTGTTTCGCCCGGTACATGGCCTCGTCGGCGTTGCGCATCAGCGTGGCCGGGGTGCTGCCCGGCTCGGCGAAGGCGACGCCGATGCTGGCCGCCACCCGCAGCTCGTGCCCGTCGATGCGGTACGGCTGCGAGAGGGCGACGCGCACCCGGTCGGCGATCTCCAGGACACGCTGGTCGCGGGGCCGTGCCTCGGCGTCCGCGTGGCCGAGGATGAGCGCGGCGAACTCGTCGCCACCGAGGCGGGCGGTGGTGTCCCCGGCGCGGACGGACTCCCGCAGCCGCAGCCCGGCCTGGACCAGCAGCGTGTCCCCCGCCTGGTGGCCCGCCGTGTCGTTGACCGCCTTGAAGCCGTCGAGGTCGATGAAGAGGACCGCGGCGTCGGCGTCGCCCTCCCGGCCGCCCTCCAGCGCCTGCCGCACGCGTTCGATGAAGAGCGAGCGGTTCGGCAGGTCGGTGAGGACGTCGTGCGAGGCGCTGTGCTGGAGCTGCGCCTGGAGCCGCACCCGCTCCGTGACGTCGCGGCTGTTGAGGAGCAGGCCGTCGTCGTGGCGGTTGACGCTGGACTCGATGTTCAGCCAGTGTCCCGCGCCGTGCCGGACGCGGTACTCGATCCTGGTGGATGGCTCGTGCGCCGCCGACTCCGACAGGAAGCGGCGCAGCTCCGCGAGCACGTGCCCCAGGTCGTCGGGGTGGACGAGCGCGGACAGCTCGGTGCCGATCAGCGGATCGGCCTCCTGTCCGTACACACCCTCGGCGGCGGGGCTGACGTACCGCAGCCTGCCGTCGGTGTCCGCGATCATGATGACGTCGCTGGAGCCCTGGACGAGGGAGCGGAAGTGGCTCTCCTGCTCGGCGAGCTCGTGGGTGAGCTTCATGTTGTCCGTGAGGGTGATGCCCTGACGCACCAGCAGCGCCAGGACCACGCCGGAGGCGATCAGCACCACCGCGCGGCCCACCTCGCGACCGCTGACGCTGGTGACGAGGATGCTCAGCGTGCAGACCGCGGCGGCCAGGTACGGCGCGAGCGCGGCCAGGGAGCAGGCCAGCGGCCCGAGGTGCGCCCTGCGGGTCCGCTCGAGGACGGACACCAGGCTCCGCGGCGATCCCGCGCTGACCCAGGGAGCGCACGCGAGCAGCAGCGAGCCGGCGAACCAGCCGGCGTCCAGCAGCTGCCCCGAGCTGTAGTGCTCGCGCAGCACCGGGGAGGTGAAGAGCGCGTCGCACAGCACGGTGAGGCCGAAGGCGCCGATCGCGACGTTGACCGCGGAGCGCTGGGCGCTGCCCCGCCGGAAGTGGAGCACCATCACGACGCTGACGAGCGCGATGTCCAGCAGTGGATAGGCGAGCGCGAGCGCCGCGCGGGTCACGGACTCGCCCTCGACGTCGGCGGTGTGCGCCAGGGCCACGCTCCAGGAGAGCGTCAGCAGCGAGCCGCCGATCAGCCAGGCGTCCAGGGCCAGGCAGACCCAGCCGGCGCGGCTGACGGGCCGTTTGGCGAGCATGAGCAGACCGATGATGGCGGCGGGCGCGAAGAGGAGGAAGCAGACGTCCGCCAGGGAGGTGCGCGGCACCGGCGTTCTGAGGACCACCTCGTACCAGCCCCACACGGCGTTCCCCAGGGCGAGCATGAGGGAGGAGACACCGAAGAGGACCCAGGCGGGGCTGTCCGGCCCGGCGAGGGACCGCGCGTACCACAGGCAGGAGGCGGCGGCGAGCAGCGCGGCGGCGCTCAGGCCGAAGTCGCCCATGACGCGGGCGAGTCCCGGTGATCCCCAGCCCAGCACGGCGCCCACGCCGTACCCGACACAGAGCACGGCGAGCGTCAGGCGAACGACGGGGCCACCCGGTGGCCGACCACCGCCGAGCCGGGGGCGCC
Source organism: Streptomyces sp. 4N509B (assembly GCF_052245655.1). Taxonomy (NCBI): domain Bacteria; kingdom Bacillati; phylum Actinomycetota; class Actinomycetes; order Kitasatosporales; family Streptomycetaceae; genus Streptomyces; species Streptomyces sp. 4N509B. The sequence goes on along the minus strand of NZ_JBQQBZ010000012.1, from coordinate 145,431 downwards.
CCGTGCGACCCCGGGCCTTCACCGCTCGCTCCTCCCGAGAAGCGGAGGGCGGCGGAAGACCGCCGCGTGGTCGTCGTGAGATCGGCAGATGGTCCGTCCGCCAAGCATGACTGTCGCCCCCCTTACGTCGGTCCGGGGATCGCCCCGCTACCGACGATACACCAAGCCGTAACTCAGCGACACCCCCCTACTACTCAACGTGATGATCTGGGGAAAGCCTCGCCGCCGCTCCGGAGGACGGTGGGCCCGACCAGCGCGTTCGCTACCGCGACGCGACCACGTAGCGCAGCGGCTCCCCCGCCGCGAAGCGCGTCAGCTGCTGGAGCAGCAGCCGCTCCGCCCGTGGCCTGAAGGCGGTCGACGGCCCGCCGACGTGCGGCGTGACCAGCGTGCCGGGCGCGCGCCAGAGCGGGTGGTCCGCGGGCAGCGGCTCGGGGTCGGTCACGTCCAGAGCTGCCCGCAGCCGGCCGGACTCCAGCTCGGCCAGCAACGCGTCGGTGTCCACGATCGCACCACGCGCCACGTTCACGAGCAGGGCGCCGTCCGGCATGCGGGCGAGGAGCGCGGCGTCCAGCAGGCGGCGGGTCTCGTCGGTGAGCGGGACGGCGACGATGACCACCTCGGCCCTGGGGAGGAGGGCGGGCAGCTCGGCGAGGGCGTGCACCGGTCCCCGGGGGGTGTCGCGGGCGGTCCTCGCGACGCGGATCACCTCGGCGACCTCGAAGGGCCCCAGGCGGTCCTCGACGGCCGAGCCGATCCCTCCGTAGCCCAGGAGCAGCACCCGGCGGTCGGCCAGGGAGGGGTGGAAGGCCGGCGGCTCCCACCGGCCCTCGGACTGCGCGCGTACCGCGCCGGGGATGTCGCGCAGCGCGGCGAGCGTGAGGGCGAGGGCCAGTTCCGCCGTGCTGGCGTTGTGGAGCGGGCCCGCGTTGCACAGCACCGATCCCGGGGGCATCCGCGGCACGGCGGGCAGGACCTGGTCCACCCCCGCGGTGAGGGTCTGCACCGCGCGCAGCCGTGGCATGTGGGGAATGGGGCGGACGCTGACGGAGGGGCCCTTCAGGTACGGCACCACGTACAGCGCGCAGCGCGCGGGGTCGGCGGGGAAGTCCTCCTCGCCGTCCCAGACGACGTAGCGCAGGGAGCCGTCACGCTCGCCGGGCAGCACGGCGGGGTCGCCGGGCGTGTCGGGGTCGGTGGGGCGGAAGGGAAGCCAGACGTCGCTGGGGCCGGGTGTCGTCATGAGGCCCAGGCTAAGGGCTGGCCCGCGAGCGCCACCGGGTCAGGGAGTGGCGTCCTGTGGCCTCGCCGGCACGGCGGAGGAGGCACTCAGCCCGGCGGGCTGGCGACCGACGTCAACGCGGCAGGGGGAGTCGCAGGGCGTCGCGAGCCCGCCGGGGCTGCGGGCCAGCCCTTAGGCTGGCGAAGGTGGGCGGGACGTCCACGTGTGCCGTTCCCCGTGGGACCGACGGCCGGGAGGATGCTGATGGTGTGGCGACGCGGTGGGGCGCGAGCCGGGGCGGCGATGGCGGGCGTGGCCGCGCTGTCGGCGCTGCTGGCGGGCTGTTCCTCGGACGAGGAGCCCTCCGGCGGGGGCGGCGGGCGCGAGACGTCCGAATCCGGCGCCGACGGGCGGGACTCGGCGGGGCCGACGGGGCCCGCGGAACCGACGGCCGCGCCGGGGCGCGGTGGGGCCGAGGTGGTGGAGACCGTCGCCGAGGGGCTGCGCGCGCCGTGGGGCGTCGTTGCTCTCCCCGACGGGGACTTGCTGGTGGGCCTGCGGGAGGGCACGATCCAGCACGTCGCCGCCGACTCCGGCGAGGTCACCCCGGTCGGGCCCGTGCCCGAGGTCGTGGAGAGCGGGGAGGGCGGGCTCCTGGGCCTGGCGCTGCCGCCCGAGCCGACGGAGCGCGGCGCCCTCGACCTGTACGCGTACCACACCACGGCCACGGACAACCGGGTCAGCCGCCTGCGGTACGAGCCGTCCGACGCGGGAGGCGGGAGCCTGGGGCCGGCCGAGACCGTGCTCGACGGCATCCCCCGGGGCGAGGTGATCCACAACGGCGGCGGCCTGGCGTTCGGCCCCGACGGCATGCTGTACGTCTCGACCGGTGACACGGGGGACTCGGGGCTGGCGCAGGACGAGGAGTCGCTGGCCGGCAAGATCCTGCGCGTCGAGCCCGACAGCGGGGAGCCACCCGGGGACAACCCCGATCCGGGCTCGCCCGTGTACTCGACGGGCCACCGCAACGTGCAGGGGCTGGCCTGGGACGCCGAGGGTCACCTGTGGGCCTCGGAGTTCGGCGACGACCGGTGGGACGAGCTGAACCTGATCGAGCCGGGCGGCAACTACGGCTGGCCGGAGCACGAGGGCAGGGGCGGCGCGGACGAGGGATTCGTCGACCCCGTGGTGCAGTGGCCGACGTCCGAGGCCTCGCCGAGCGGGCTGGCGTACAGCCAGGGGTCGCTGTGGATGGCGGCGCTGCGGGGCGAGCGGCTGTGGCGCGTCCCGCTGGACGGGACGGAGCCGGCCGCGGAGCCGCGGGCGTTCTTCGAGGGCGAGTTCGGCCGCCTGCGGGCGGTCCTGCCGGTCGGGGCGGACGAGCTGCTGCTGGTGACGAACGAGACCGACACCCGTGGTACTCCCACCCGTGACGACGACCGGATCCTGCGGATCAGGGTCGACTGAAAGGGGCCTGACGACACGCCGTCAGCCCCCTAACATCCGCACGCCCGTCACGCCCGTCACGCCCGTCACGGCTGGGAGACCGGCTCCTCGCCGACGATGCCGAGGCGGTGAGCGAGGGCGGCGGCCTCACCGCGGCCGGAGACCGCCAGCTTGGCCAGGATGTTCGACACGTGCACACTCGCCGTCTTCGGGGAGATGAACAGCTCCTGCGCGATCTGCCGGTTGCTCCGGCCGGCGGCCACCAGGGCCAGCACGTCCCGCTCCCGTCGCGTCAGGCCGAAGTCCTCCCCCTCCTCGCCACCGTGGGCCACCGAAGCCGACCGCCCGGCCTCCGCCAACGGCAGCCGGGCCCGCTGGGCCAGCCGCTCCACCTCCGCCGTCAGCGGTGCCGCGCCGAGCCGGCCCGCGGCCTCCCACGCCTGCCGCACCAGTCGCCCGGCCTGGGCGCGATCCCCCTGGGCGACCAGGGCCTCCGCCCAGCGTGCCCTGGCCCGTGCGAGCAGCCAGGGACGGGAGAGGCACTCGAGGGCAGCGCACACCGCGGCCCAGTCCTGCGCGGTCTCCCGCCCCTCGGCGCGCCGCAGCTCGGCCTCGACGAGCGCGGCGTGCGCCTGCCACACGGGATAGAAACGGGGGAGCCCGGCGGCGAACTCCCTGACCGTGGCTATCGCCTCCGCCCGTCCGGGCTCGGCCGCCGGCACGCCGACCGCCTCCGACTCCGCCACCGCCGCCGCGTACACCAGCGGCCAGGTGTAACAGCCGGTCCCGGGGGTCAGCCCGGCCGCGTGTGCCTCGGCCAGCAGCCGCCGTGCGTCGAGGATCCGGCCCTGGGCCGCGGCGAGCAGCAGCCGCGCCTCGCCGGCGGTGTGGGCCTCCTGCACCGCCCGGCTGTGCCGCGCGTACTCCGTGCCCATCAGCTCCACGGCCGCCTCGGCGGCGCCGACGTTCCCGCGGGCCAGCTCGAGCCTGGCCATGCGCTGCGCCGCCGCGTACACCCGGCCGTGGGCGACGTGACGGGCCCTTGCGATCTCCTCCTCGGCCTCCTGCCAGCGCCCGAGGGAGAACAGCGCGTCCGCGCGGTTCCCGTGGAGCCAGGCCTGGGCCTCCCGCAGCCCGTACTGGTGGGCCAGCGCGACGCCCTCCTCCCCCACCTCGACGGCCTCCTGGGAGCGGCCCATCTCCTCCAGGTGGGAGCAGAGGTTCACGTGGCTGCGGGGAAGCGCGCGCACCAGACGCGCCTCGGCGACCCTGCGCGCCGCGGCCCGCAGGTCGGCCAGGCCGGCCTCGCCCTCCCCCGTCAGGACCAACAGCCCGCCCCGGCTGATCAGGGCGTGCAGCTCCTCCTCGTCGTTCCCCACCTGGTCGGCCAGCTCGACCGCACGCTCGGCGAGCGCGAGGCTCTCGGGGCGCGGGTCGAAGACGACCGCCCACGTGGCCGCCTCGTTGGCCACCCGGGCGTGGACGGGCGAGGGCGGGAAGGGCGCCAGCAACTCCTGGGCGGCGGCCAGCTCCGCCCAGCCGTCGCCGCGCACGAAGTACCGCGTGAGGCGCGAGGCCTGGGCGAGGAACCACGCCGAGCGCACCGGGTGGCGCATGCCGTCGAGCGCCCGCAGCGCCCTGTTGACCAGGGACAGGCCGCGCTCCGGCTGGCCGGCGAAGCGGGCGGCGAGCGTCATCTCGGCCAGGATGTCGAGGTGGATCAGCTCCTCGTCATCGCAGTCGCACAGCGGATACGACTCGGCGTCCTGGGCGGGCCGCAGCTGGCGCCTGAGCTCGGGCGGGGCCTCGTCCCAGAGCTCCAACGCCCGCTCCAGCAGCTGGATCTGCTCGGCGTACGCGTGGCGGAGGCGGGCGGCGCGGGAGGCGTCGAGGACGGCGGGCAGCGCCTTGGCCGCGTCCCGCGCGTGGTACCAGTAACTCGCGAGGCGGGAGGGACGCTCCTCGGCCGGCACCAGGGTGGGATCGTCCTCCAGCGCTCTGGCGTACCGGCGGTTGAGGCGGCTGCGCTCGCCGGGGAGCAGGTCGTCGTCGACGGCCTCGCGCATCAGCGCGTGCCGGAAGCGGTAGGTGTCGTCCTGGTCCGCCACGAGGATGTTGGCGCCGACGGCGGGCCGCAGCGCCTCGATCAGCTCGTCCTCCTCCAGGGACGCGACGGCGCGCAGCAGGCCGTGCTCGACGCGGGGGCCACCCTGGGCGAGGAGCCGCACCACGCGCTGGGCGGCGCCGGGCAGGGACTCCACCCGCACCAGCAGCAGCTCTCGCAGCGAGTCGCTGATCATCCCCGGGCTGCCGGTGCCACAGGTCAGCTGGGTGGTGAGCTCCTCGGCGAAGAAGGCGTTCCCGTCGGAGCGGCGGAAGACCTCGTCGCTCAGCTCGCGGGACGGCTCGGTGCGCAGGATGCCGGCGACCAGGTCGCGCACCTCCTCCCGGGTCAGGCGCGGCAGCTCCAGGCGCCGCACGGTGCGCAGGCGGTCCACCTCGGCGAGGAAGGGCCGCAGCGGGTGCCGGCGGTGGATGTCGTCGGAGCGGTACGTCGACACCAGCAGGACGCGGCCGCGCTGGAGTGAGCGGAAGAGATACCCGAGCAGCTCGCGGGTGGAGCGGTCCGACCAGTGCAGGTCCTCGACGGCGACGACGAGGACGCGCTCGGCGGTGAGCGTCTCCAGGAGCCGTGCGGTCAGCTCGAAGAGCCGACCGCGCACCTCGTCGTCGTGGGCGGGGCTGACCGCGAGCCCCGGGTCACCGAGCTCGGGGAGGAGACGGGCCAGCTCGCCGCCGAAGCCGGCGGCGGCCCGCGTCAGCTCCTCTCCCAGCTGGCGGTGGAGGGCCCGCAGGACGGTGGCGACCGGCGCGAACGGCAGCCCGTCCGCGCCCGCGCCGACGCACGCTCCCACGGCGGTCAGGGCCCCCTCGGCCTCGGCCTGGGCGAGGAACTCCTCCAGCAGCCGGCTCTTGCCCACCCCCGCCTCGCCGCCCACCAGCACCGCCTGCGGACGCCCCTCACCGGCGTGCGCCAGGGACGCGGCGAGCGCGGCGCGCTCCTGCTGGCGGCCGACGAAAACAGGGCTGACCGTGGTGGACTGCATGTCTCGCAGGATCGCATACGACTCTGACATCACCCCCGCCTGTCGCGCCGGGGCCACCTCAGGCACCCGTTCCCCAGCGAAGCCGGGGCCGGCGGCGCCGCGTCGTGGACCGCGCGCGGGGCACGGGACGCGGATCCTCCCGGGTGGCGGACTCCCGCTCCCGGCGGGCGGCCCGCGTCTGCCGTGCGAGCCGCTCCACCTCGGCCTCGGCGCGGAGGCGGTCGATCCGGTCCTGGACGATGATCGGGGTGTAGTGCGCGGTCATGGTGACGCCCTCCTCGTGTGCTGGGAGCCGTGGGCTCCGGACACGGAAAAGACTCGTCGCCAAGGTGGGGGCGGCACATCGGGTCATCGCCCGAATCAGCCGGCCGGTGGGGTCCTCAGTCCTCCTCCTCAGGTGCCTTAGGGACCGGGGCGGCCCCCTAAGGCTGTCGGCTGGGAACTGGGCGGAAGCCGGGGACAGCCTTCAGGGAGCCTGGGGGGTCCGCGCCGGGCGGGACGCCGGGGACGGCCCGGCAGCCTCGGGCGGTGGCGCGGCCGGCACGGCCGGCACGAGCCTGAGCCGGTGGGCGAGGGCGGCGGCCTCGCCACGGCCGGAGACCGCCAGCTTGGCCAGGATGTTCGACACGTGCACGCTCGCCGTCTTCGGGGAGATGAACAGCTCCTGCGCGATCTGCCGGTTGCTCCGCCCCGCCGCCACCAGCGCCAGCACCTCCCGCTCGCGCCGCGTCAGCCCGAAGGGATCGGCGGGCGGGGGCGCGGACGCCGTCCTCCCCTCCGCCAGGTCGAGGCCGGCCCGGACGGCCAGGCGCTCGATCCGCTCGCGAAGCGGTGCCGCGCCCAGGGCGGCGGCGACCGCGTGTGCCCGGCGCAGCGGCTCCGAGGCCGGCTCGCGACCGGCCGCGCCCTCCGTGGTCAGCAGCGCCTCGGCCCAGCGGTAGCGGGCCCAGGCCAGGTGGTACGGCAGCTCCAGCGGCTCCAGCGCGCTGACCGCCTCGGCCCAACGGGCGGCGCTGTCGCCGCCGTCGGCGCTGATCAGCTCGGCGTCGACCAGATGACCGAACGCGCGCCGGAGCGGCACGTTCCGCGGCGCGGACTGCAGGGCGTGACGGATCTCGCGCAGCGCGGCGGGACGCCCCGGCTCCGCGCCGGGCAGGCCCCGGCCGTCCGCCTCGGCGCCGGCCGCGGTGAACAGCAGCTCCCAGCGGAGGGAGGAGACGAACGCGGGGATGGGCGCGTCGACCGCCCTGTGGAACGCCTCCCTGGCACGGTCGAGGTCGCCCTCCTCGCTCGCCAGGGCGATCTCCAGGCGGGCCAGCTCCAGGGCGAGCCCGCGGTCGGAGTCGAGCCGGGCGTCCTGGCCGTTGGCCAGCGCCGTGCGGACGCCGTCGAGGTCGCCGCGGAGCAGCGCCAGCCGCCCGGCCATCAGCGTGGTCCACACGCGGGGGTTGACCGAACGGGCCTGCTGCCGCGCGGCCGTCAGGGTGGCGGCGGCCTCGTCCCAGCGGCCGAGGTTCAGCAGCATGTACGCCTTGTTCGTCCCCAGCCAGCCTCGGGTGTCGGCGAGGTCGTACCGGTCGGCGAGGTCCATGCCGCGCGCGGTGATCTCCAGCCCTCGCTCGAGGTCGCCCACCTCGGCGAGGGTCGCCGCGAAGTTCACCAGGGTGCGGCCCAGCTGGCCCGTCTCGTGCCGCGCCACCACCTCGTCGAGCACGGCGGCCATCTCCGTCAGCCCGCCCTCGATGTCGCCGGCGTCGGTTCGCAGGCAGGAGAGGGTCATGCGGGCGTACAGCTCGGTGCTCTTCGTGCCCACGAGGCGGGCCAGGGAGACCGCCCGCTCGGCCGCCTCGAAGGTCCCCGGGCTGAGGGCGGCGCTGGTCATCGTCCGCAGGGCCGCGGCCTGCGCCTGCACCTGGGCGTGCACGGCCGAGGGCGGCAGGCCGCGCAGCAGCTCCGCGGCCCGTTCCAGCTCCGCCTGGCCGTCGACCTGGCCGACGAGGTCTCCGATGCGGGCGCGGTAGGTGAGGAACCAGGCGGCTCGCAGCGGCTCGGCCGCCTCGTCCAGCGTCCGCAACGCGCGCCTGCTGGCGGCCAACGCGCGGCCCATCTGTTCGGAGAGCACGCCGGCCAGGGTCGCCTCGGCGAGCAGGTCCACCTCGTCGAGCGGCTGGTCCTCGCGGACCGGGTACGCCGTGAGGCGGTCCACCGGCCGCAGCCCGTCGCGGACCTCGGGCGGCACGCTCTCCCACAGCGTCATGGCGCGCTCCAGCAGCGTCAGCTGCTCCGCGTACGCGTACCGGCGGCGGGCGCTGACGGCTGCGGTCAGCACGGCGGGCAGCGCCCTGGCGTGGTCGCCCGCCTGGAACCAGTGGCTGGCGAGGCGGGCGGCGTGCTGCTCGGCGGGGACGAGGTGCGGATGGCGTTCGAGTGCCTCGGCGAAGCGGCGGTGGAGGTGGGTCCGCTCGCCCGGCAGCAGGTCGTCGACGACGGCGTCGCGCATCAGGGCGTGCCGGAAGCGGTACCCGTCGCCTTCGGACGTGGCGACCAGGACGTTCGCGTCGACGGCGGCGCGCAGCAGGGCGAGCAACTCCCGCTCCGGGCGGCCGGCGACCGCGGCGAGCAGCCCGTGCTCGACGGAGGAGCCGCCCTCGGCGACCGTGCGGACCACGTCCTGCGCGTCCTCGTCGAGTGCCTCCACGCGGACCAGCAGGAGCTCGCGCAGGGGTGCGCTGAGGCCGGCGGTGGGCTGGCCGCTGGTGGTGAGCTCCTCCACGAAGAACGGGATGCCCTGGGAGCGTTCGAAGACGGACCTGGCGGTGCCGGGTGGCGGCGCGGTGCCCGTGATGCCGGCGATCTGCGCGGCGACCTCCTCCCGCGTGAGGCGGGCCAGCTCGATCCTGCGGACGGTGCGCACCCGGTCGAGCTCGGCGAGGAAGGGCCGCAGCGGGTGGCGACGGTGGATGTCGTCGGAGCGGTAGGTGACCAGGACGAGGAGGCGGGAGGGCTGGAAGGAACGGAAGAGGTACCCGAGCAGCTCGCGGGTGGAGCGGTCCGACCAGTGCAGGTCCTCGACGGCGACGACCAGCAGGCGCTCGGCGGCCAGCCGCTCCAGCAGCCGGGCCGTGAGCTCGAAGAGCTGGACCCGCTCCAGCTGGGCGTCGGCGACCGGAGCGACCCGGCCCAGCTCGGGGTGGATGCGGGCCAGCACACCCTCCTGACCGGCGGCGGCCTCGGCCAGCTCGGGGCCCAGCTGCCGATGGAGCGAGCGCAGGACGGCGGCCAGCGGCGCGAACGGCAGACCGTCCGCGCCCAGCTCGACGCAGCCGCCGACGGCGGTGACCGCGCCGGCGGCGCGGGCCGTGGCGAGGAACTCCTCCAGCAGGCGCGTCTTGCCTATGCCCGCGTCCCCGCCGACGACGAAGACCTGAGGCTCGCCCTCCCGCGCGCGGGCGAGGCCGTCGGCGAGCACGGCGAGCTCTCCGCCACGGCCGACGAAAACGGGACTGACGTTGGAGGATTCCACGTCGACGAGCATCGCATGGGCCTCCGACATCGCCGTGGGGCCGTCGGCGCCCACGGCTCCCTCGGGCCCCCCGTGGCCCTCGTGGCCCGGCTCCACGCTCAGCGCGGCCACCCGGTCCCAGCCCGTCGTCACGCGGCCGTGGCGAAGCCGCCCCGCGGGCCCTTCCCACGCGTGGCGCCGCTCGCGCCGGAAGCCCCGGTCGTCCCGGAGTCCTCCGTGGCCCCGGGGGCCTCGGCGGCTCCGGCGCTCCCCGAAGCCCCGGTTCGCTCGGGTGCCGCGGTCGTCCCGGTCACGTCGACCCGCGCTTTCTGCCCACCACCGGCCCGGCCTCGGCCCCGGCCCCAGCGCGAGGTGGCCCCGAGGCGGGCCCGCCTGCCCTGCCGGTGCTCCTCGGCCCGCCGCTGAAGCTCCGCGGCGCGGTCCTGGTGCAGCTCGTACTGGAACATCATGGGTCTCTCCCCTGGGCTCGTGGCCTTCGTCTTTCTCCGTGCTGACGACCACGTTCCTCTCCCAGGTGGGTCCCCCACATCGGGCAGGTGCCCAGTTCGGAAGGGGCCACGAGCTCAGACGAGTGCCCCCGGCGGTCGGTTCGCGACCGCCGGGGGCCTTAGATCGTTCCGGTGTCCGTCTGAGGAGGGCCTAAGGGCCTCAGACGCAGGCCCGCGGGCGCGGGCCCGCGGGCCTGGGAGGGCCTCAGGAGGAGACGCCGAGCCGCTCCAGGATCAGCTCCCGCGCCCTGGCGGCGTCCGCCTGACCGCGGGTGGCCTTCATGACCGCCCCGACGAGCGCCCCCGCCGCGGCGACCTTCCCGCCACGGACCTTCTCCGCGATCGCGGGGTTGGCCGCGATGGCCTCGTCCACGGCCTGCCCGAGGGCGCCCTCGTCGGAGACGATCGCGAGGCCGCGTGCGGCCACCACCTCGTCCGGCGTGCCCTCGCCCGCCAGCACCCCGTCGATGACCTGCCGGGCGAGCTTGTCGTTGAGCGACCCCTCGGCGACGAGCGCGGCGACGCGGGCGACCTGCTCGGGCGTGATGGGCAGCGAGCCCAGCTCGACGCCCTCCTCGTTGGAGCGACGGGCCAGCTCGCCCATCCACCACTTGCGGGCCGCGGTGGCGTCGGCACCCGCCGCGATGGTGGCGACGATCGGCTCGATGGCGCCCGCGTTGAGCACGGACTGCATCTCGTGCGCGGAGATCCCCCACTCCTCCCGCAGCCGGGTGCGGCGGGCCAGCGGCAGCTCGGGCAGCTCGGACCGCAGCCGCTCGATCCACGCCCGCTCCGGCGCCACGGGGACGAGGTCGGGCTCGGGGAAGTACCGGTAGTCCTCGGCCTCCTCCTTGGTGCGGCCCGAGGTGGTGGTGCCGTTCTCCTCGTGGAAGTGCCGCGTCTCCTGGACGATGGTGCCGCCGGCCGACAGCACGGCCGCGTGCCGCTGGATCTCGAAGCGCACCGCCCGCTCGACGCTCCGCAACGAGTTGACGTTCTTCGTCTCGCTGCGGGTGCCGAAGGTCTCCGTGCCCCGCGGCCGGAGGCTGAGGTTCACGTCGCAGCGCAGCTGGCCCATCTCCATGCGGGCGTCGGAGACGCCGAGGGTGCGGATCAGCTCGCGCAGCTCGGCGACGTAGGCACGGGCGACCTCGGGGGCGCGCTCGCCGGTGCCGACGATCGGCTTCGTGACGATCTCGATCAGCGGGATGCCGGCGCGGTTGTAGTCCAGCAGGGAGTGCGAGGCGCCGTGGATGCGGCCGGTCGCGCCGCCGACGTGGGTGGACTTGCCGGTGTCCTCCTCCATGTGGGCGCGCTCGATGCCGACCCGCAGCACCTCGCCGTCGGCGAGCTGGACGTCGAGGCCGCCGTTGAACGCGATGGGCTCGTCGTACTGCGAGATCTGGTAGTTCTTCGGCATGTCCGGATAGAAGTAGTTCTTCCGGGAGAAGCGGCACCAGTCGGCGATCTCGCAGCCGAGGGCGAGCCCGATGCGGACGGCGGACTCCACGGCCACGGCGTTGACCACCGGCAGCGATCCCGGCAGGCCCAGACAGGTCGGGCAGACCTGGGTGTTGGGCTCGGCGCCCAGGGTGGTGGCGCAGCCGCAGAACATCTTCGTCCTGGTGCCGAGCTCGACGTGGACCTCCAGGCCCATCACGGGGTCGAACGAGGCCAGCGCCTCGTCGAACGAGACCAGCTCCTCGGTGGTGGTCACGGTGCGGCCTCCAGTTCTGCGGCCGCGTTCCTCGCCTCGGCCTCGGCTTCCCTGATGCGGCGGATGTCGCGGGCCAGCAGGGCGACGGTGGTCACCAGCGCGGCGGCCGAGACCACGGCGTCGGCGAGGCGGAGCGTGTCGTTCTCGGCGCGCGCCTTCCTGATCTGCTTCACCACGCCGAACGCTCCGAAGAGCGTGGAGCCGAGGGAGAGGTAGGTGCTGGCCTTGGACTTCGGCTTGTCCTGCTTCGTCTTCTTGCTCACAGCGCGGGTGCCTCCTCCAGCAGTGGGTGTCCCCAGCGTGCCTCGAACGCCGCCTCGACCGCCGCACCGACGCGGTAGAGCCGGTCGTCGGCCAGGGCGGGGGCGATGATCTGGAGCCCCACCGGCAGCCCGTCCTCGGGCGCGAGGCCACAGGGCACGGACATCGCGGCGTTGCCCGCCAGGGGTGAGGGGATGGTGCACAGGTCGGCGCGGTACATGGCCATCGGGTCGTCGACGCGCTCGCCGATGGGGAACGCGGTGGTGGGCGTCGTCGGCGAGACCAGCACGTCGACCTGCTCGAAGGCCCGGTCGAAGTCGCGGCTGATGAGGGTGCGCACCTTCTGGGCGCTGCCGTAGTACGCGTCGTAGTACCCGGCCGACAGGGCGTAGGTGCCCAGCATGACGCGCCGCTTGACCTCGGCGCCGAAGCCGGCCTCGCGGGTGAGGGAGGTGACCTCCTCGGCGGAACGGGTGCCGTCGTCGCCGACGCGCAGTCCGTACCGCATCGCGTCGAAGCGCGCGAGGTTGGAGGAGCACTCCGAGGGGGCGATGAGGTAGTACGCGGCGAGCCCCTTGTCGAAGCTGGGGCAGGAGACCTCGACGACCTCGGCGCCGAGCTCGCGCAGCAGCGCCACCGACTCCTCGAAGCGACGGATCACGCCGTCCTGGAAGCCCTCGCCGCCGAACTCGGTGACGACGCCGATGCGCGTGCCCGCGAGCGAGACGGTGCGGGCGCCCTCGCGCGCGGCCTCGACGACCGGCGGGACGGGGACGTTGACCGACGTGGAGTCGAGCGGGTCGTGCCCGGCGATCACCTCGTGCAGCAGCGCCGCGTCCAGCACCGTGCGGGCGCAGGGCCCGCCCTGGTCGAGGGAGGAGGAGAACGCGATCATGCCGTACCGCGAGACGCCGCCGTACGTCGGCTTGACGCCCACGGTGCCGGTGACGGCGGCGGGCTGGCGGATGGAGCCGCCGGTGTCGGTGCCGATGGCCAGCGGCGCCTGGAAGGAGGCGAGGGAGGCGGACGAGCCGCCGCCGGAGCCGCCGGGGATGCGGGTGAGGTCCCAGGGGTTGGCCGTGGGGCCGTAGGCGCTGTTCCGGTGGACGATCCCATGGCGAACTCGTCCATGTTCGTCTTGCCGAGGATGACGACGCCGGCGTCCTTCAGGCGGCGCGTCACCGTGGCGTCGTAGGGCGGGATCCAGCCTTCGAGGATCTTCGAACCGCAGGTGGTGGGGACGCCGGTGGTGGTGAAGATGTCCTTGAGCGCCAGCGGCACGCCGGCCAGCGGGCCGAGGCGCTCGCCGCGGGCGCGGGCGGCGTCGACGGCCCGCGCCTGGGCGAGGGCGCCGTCGCGGTCGACGTGCAGGAAGGCGTGGACCTTCTCGTCGACGGCGTCGATGCGGGCGAGGTGCGCCTCGGCGACCTCGACGGCGCTGACGGTGCCGTCGGCGACGTGGGCCGCGAGGTCGGCGGCGGTGAGACGGGTGAGGTCCATGGCGGTCACTCCTCCCCCAGGATGCGCGGCACCTTGAAACGCTGCTGCTGCTCGGCGGGGGCGCCGCCGAGGGCCTGCTGGGGGGTGAGGCTGGTCCGGACCTCGTCCGGGCGCGTGACGTTGGTCAGCGGCAGCGGGTGGGAGGTGGGGGCTACGTCCGCGGTGGCGACGTCGGCGACGCGGGCGACCGCGCCGATGATGTCGTCGAGCTGTCCGGCGAAGTGGTCCAGTTCGTCGGCCGTCAGCTCCAGACGCGCCAGCCGGGCGAGGTGGGCTACCTCCTCGCGCGTGATGCCTGGCATACGGCGATCCTCAGGTGCTCGTGATCGGGCTCATGGATGGGCCTCATGGATGGGTGTGCGCCCATCCTATGAGGGTGGCGAGGCCGGCCGCGCGCGCATTCCCCTCCGGGCGAGACGGTTCCGGTGCGGCCGGGGGCCGGCGGGCGGGCGCCGGGCCCGGGGCCGTTGCCTCTCCCCGCGCTGCCCCACGGCGCGAGAGCCCTCGCGGGGCGGAGGAACCGGTCGGTCCCCGCGGGCCGGCGGCCGACGACAGGACGGCGGGGGCACCGGCCCGAACCTCACGAAGGGTCAGGCGAGGGGAACCGCTGCAGGTCGCGCGCCCGCCGCGAGCCCGCCGGGGGTCGCGGCGGGCGCCGGGGACGTGGGACGGCCGTCAGCGGACGGGCTGCCGGGGGGAGGCGTCGGGCGCCTCGGCGGACGACGTCGCCGCCGGGGCGCTCGTCCCGACGACCTTCCGGGAGGCGGGCGGCACCGGCCGCGGGACGGCGTCGGCCGCGTCAGCCGCGTCGACGTCGGGGACGTCGCGCGTGACGGCCGGGGTGTCGGGGCCGGAGCCGCGGGCGAGCAGCCACGCGGTGGTCTCGCCCGCCGGCATCGCGGCGGCCACCAACCAGCCCTGCACCGCGTCGCACCCCAGGTCGCGCAGCCGCTCCCACGTCTCGTCGTCCTCGACGCCCTCGGCCACGACCACCAGGCCGAGCGAGTGGGCCAACTCGACGGTGCAGCGCACGATCTCCGCGTCCTCGCTGTCCACCGCGAGCCCCTCGACGAAGGAGCGGTCGATCTTCAGCTCGCTGACCGGCAGGCGCCGCAGGTGCACCAGCGAGGAGTACCCGGTGCCGAAGTCGTCCAGGGACATCCGCACCCCGTGGCTCGCGAGGCCCGAGAGGGTGTCGGCGGCCTGCTGCGGGTCCTCCAGCATCACGTGCTCGGTGATCTCCAGCTGGAGCGACCCGGCGGGCACGCCGTGCCGGGCGAGCCGGGCGGCGACGGCGCCCGCGAATCCGGGCGCGAAGACGTCGCGCGGGGAGACGTTCACCGCAACGGGGACGGTCAGGCCCGCCCTGCGCCAGCGGGCGACCTGGCCGAGCGCCTCCTCCAGCACGTACTCCGTCAGCCGGGGCATCAGGCCGGAGGTCTCGGCGATGGTGATGAACTCGTCCGGCGGGACCCGACCGCGGTCGGGGTGCTCCCAGCGGACCAGCGCCTCCAGGCCGGCCACGGCGCCGTCGAAGCGGACCTTCGGCTGGTAGTGCAGGTCCACCTCGCCGTTGTCCAGGGCGTGGCGCAGGTCGCCCAGGAGGGCGAGCCGGTCGGGGGTGTTCACGTCACGGCGGGACTCGTAGACCTCGACGCCGGTGCGGTCGCGCTTGGCCGCGTACATCGCGACGTCGGCGCGGCGCAGCAGGTCCTCGGCCTCGGCCGCGTGGTCGGGGTGGACCGCCACGCCCGCGCTGGCCTCGACGACGAGGGTCAGGCCCTCCAGGTCGAGCGGGGCTCCGAGGGAGGCGACGAGGGCGCGGGCGGCGCGCTGGGCGGAGGTGGCGGAGTCGACGCGGGGCAGCAGCACGGCGAACTCGTCCCCGCCGAGGCGGGCGGCGACGGCTCCCGGCGGCAGCGCGCCGCCGCGCGGCGTCGCCGAACCGTCGCCGCGGACCTCCCGCCGTATGCGGTCGGCGACCTGCAACAGCAGCCGGTCGCCCGTGAGGTGGCCCAGGGTGTCGTTGACCGCGCGGAAGCTGTCGAGGCCTATGAGGATCAGGGCGCAGCGGCCCTCCCCCCGCAGCCGGGCCTCCTGGAGGGCGGCACGGGTGCGCTCCATCAGCCACTGGCGGTTGGGCATCCCCGTCAGCGGGTCGAGGAGCTGCTCCTCGGCGCGGGCCCTGGCCATCCACAACGTGCAGTCGAGGGCGATCAGCGGCACGGCGAACAGCGGCAGCACCACCGGCTTGTGGACGGCGACCACGACCATGAGCGGCGCGATGCACAGCAGGGCCACGGCCACCAGTCCGTGGCTGAGCAACGCGCCGGCGGCCGGCGAGGGGATGCCGCCGGGCGGGGCCACGCACAGCCACAGCAGCGTGCGGGAGACCAGGAGGTACGCGAGGGCGGCCACCAGCAGCTGGGGCAGCGTGGTCAGCTGCCAGTCGGCGGGCTCCCAGGGGTTCTCGACGCTCGGCCTGGCCCCGCCGACGGCCAGGGTGAGGGCGGCGGCGCCCACGCCGAGCAGGTCGATGGCGCCCTGGAGCGCGGCCTGGGGGCACCGCTCCAGACGGGCGGTGCCCACCAGCGTGACGACGGCGAGGCTCACGAGCACGGCCGGTACCCAGCCGTAGAGCAGCAGGATCGTCAGGGTTAACGCGGACCCCGAGCCGCTCGTGCCCCACCAGCGGTCCCGGCCGAGCGCGACGAGGTGGGCGACGATGATGCCGGTGAGCGCGGCGAAGACCATGCCCTTCTCGCCCGCGGGGAAGAGCGCGTGCCCGGCGGCGAGGACACGGCCGAGGCCGATGAGCAGCGCGACGCCGGCCGAGGTGAGCAGCGTGACCCGAAGGACGCGCGACTGCCAGGTGTGGGCAGGCGAAAGGCGGATGTTGCTCCCCGAGGGGGCTGACTGCATGCGGGGTCCCTCCCACGGCCGTCTCGCCCACCTGACGCAGGCACAGCACCCAACCCTAGGTCGCCGGCCGCTCTCGTGGCAGAGATCTCGACGCGCCTACACGGAAGCGATACGACTGGTCACCTTCCCCGCCGTCGCGGTGACATGCCGTCAGCGCCGCGCCCCGACGGCGCGCGGGCCTCCTACAACCCCCGCGCTCCGGCTCCACATCTCCCGCCACGGCGCGCGACCGAGCCCGCTAACCGTCCGACGCGGCCTCCGACACGGCGTCCGCCTCGGGTCCCGTCCCGGGTTCTGTTCCGGGTTCCGTCTCGGATTCCGTAGCGTCGGCGGCGACGTTGCTCGCCGTGGCGCGGGCGGCGTCGGGCCCCCGCTCCAGCAGCACGACGAACCCGTCCTCGTCGAGGATCGGCACCTTCAGCGACACCGCCTTGTCGTACTTCGAGCCGGGGCTGTCCCCCACCACGAGGAAGTCGGTCTTCTTCGAGACCGACCCCGTCACCTTCGCGCCACGGCTCTGGAGCTCCTCCTTGGCGCGGTCCCTGGTGAAGCCGGCGAGGGTGCCGGAGACCACGGCGGTGACGCCGGCCAGGGGGCGCGGTCCCGCGTCGGCGTCCCCCTCCTCGGCCAGGCGCACGCCCGCCGCGCGCCACCGCTCGACGATCTCCCGGTGCCAGTCCACGGCGAACCAGTCCTTCAGCGAGGCGGCGATCGTCGGCCCGACGCCCTCGGTGGCGGCCAGCTCCTCCTCGCTGGCCTCCGCGATCCGGTCCAGCGAACGGAACTCACGCGCCAACGCCTCGGCCGCCACGGGCCCGACGTGGCGGATCGACAGGCCGGTCAGGATCCGCGCCAGCGGGCGCTGCCTGGCCGCCTGGATGCTCTCCAGCATGGCCAGGGCGTTCTTCTTCGGCTCGCCCTGCTGGTTGGCGAAGAACGTGACGACCTTCGGCTCGCCGGTCTCCGGGTCCCGCTTGGGGAGGCCGGTGTCCTGGTCCAGCACGTACGACTTGATGGGCAGCAGCTCCTCGACGCTGAGGCCGAACAGCCCGCCCTCGTCCTTCAGCGGCGGCTCGGCCGGCTCCAGCGGCTGGGTCAGCGCCGTGGCCGCGACGTACCCGAAGTGGTCGATGTCCAGGCACTTGCGGCCGGCGAGGTAGAACAGGCGCTCGCGCAGCTGCGCGGGGCAGGAGCGGGCGTTGGGGCAGCGCAGGTCGATGTCCGCCTCCTTCATCGGCCGCAGCTCGGTGCCGCACTCGGGGCAGTGGCTCGGCATCACGAACTCCCGCTCGCTGCCGTCCCGCAGGTCCGCGACCGGGCCCAGGATCTCGGGGATGACGTCCCCGGCCTTGCGCAGCGCGACGGTGTCCCCGATGAGCACGCCCTTGGCCTTGACGACCTGCTGGTTGTGCAGGGTGGCGAACTCGACCTCGGAGCCGGCGACGGTCACGGGCTCGACCACCGCGTACGGGGTGACACGGCCGGTGCGCCCGACGCCGACGCGGATGTCGACGAGCCTGGTGTTCACCTCCTCGGGCGGGAACTTCCAGGCGATGGCCCAGCGCGGCGCCCGCGAGGTGCTGCCCAGCCGGCCCTGGAGCGGGATCTCGTCGAGCTTGACCACGACACCGTCGATCTCGTGCTCCACGGCGTGCCGGTGCTCGCCGTAGTACGCGATGAACTCGCGCACGTCCTCGATCGAGTCCACGACGCGGCTGACGCGGGCCGTGGGCAGGCCCCACTCGCTCAGCAGCTCGTACGCCTGGGAGAGGCGGTCGATGGTGAAGCCCTCGCGCGCGCCGATCCCGTGGACCACCATCTGGAGCGGCCGGCCCGCCGTGACCTTCGGATCCTTCTGTCGCAGCGAGCCCGCCGCCGCGTTCCGCGGGTTCGCGAACGGGCGGTCCCCGGCCTCGACGAGCCGGGCGTTGAGCTCCTCGAAGCGCTCCATCGGGAAGAAGATCTCGCCGCGGACCTCCACCAGCTCGGGGACGCGGTCCCCCGCCAGCCGGTGCGGGACCTCGCCGATGGTGCGGACGTTGGGCGTGATGTCCTCGCCGGTGCGGCCGTCCCCGCGCGTGGCGGCGCGGGTGAGGCGGCCGTGCTCGTAGGTGAGGTTCACCGCCAGGCCGTCGACCTTCAGCTCGCACAGGAAGTGGTACGGGATGCCGGCGAGCTCCGCGGCGACGCGGTCCGCCCAGGCGTCGAGCTCCGTGTCGTCGAAGGCGTTGTCCAGCGAGAGCATGCGCTCGCGGTGGCTGACGGAGGTGAACTCCGTCTCGTACGCGCCCGCGACCTTCTGCGTCGGCGAGTCCGGGGTCCGCAGCTCGGGGTGCTCCTCCTCCAGGGCCGTGAGCTCCCGCAGGAGCGCGTCGAACGCCGCGTCGTCGATGATCGGACCGGTGACGTAGTACCGGAAGCGGTGCTCCTCGACCTGCTCGGCCAGTCGTGCGTGTCTCTCCCGCGCCTGCGGCGGTACCGTCTGCTCCGACACCGTGTCGTCTCCCGTCCTCTCCCGTGCCCCGACGTCCCCCGGGACGTCACTCAGGGGTGTCCGCCAGGGATCGCGCCGCCCGCACGCAGTGCTCCAGCGCGGCCCGCGCGTACGCCGGTGACGCGCCGGCCAGACCGCAGGCCGGGGTGACCGTCACGGCACGGGCCAGCAGCTCGGGCGAGAGCCCCAGCCTGCGCCACAACCTCCTGACACCCCCGACACTAGCGGCGGGGTCTGACAATTCCGCGGGCGTCACGCCGACACCCGGCACGACGCCGGCGAAGAGCGCGGTGCCGCCCTCCACGGCCTCCCCGACGGCGTCGTCGTCACGCTCGGTGATGAGCGCCGCGTCGAAGGAGACGGCCGCCGCACCCGCCCGCCGCAGCAGTCCGAAGGGCACGCCGGGCGCGCAGCAGTGCACCACCACCGGGTCCTGGCCGGCCACCGTGAACAGGTCCCGCAGGCTCTCCTCGACGACGGCCGCGTCGACGGCGCCGTGGCTGCGGTACCCGCTGGCGGTGCGGACCCGCCCGCGCAGCACCGCCGGGAGGGAGGGCTCGTCGAGCTGGAGCACGACGCGGGCGCCGGGGACGCGGCGCCGCACCTCGGCGAGGTGGCCGCGCAGTCCCTCGGCGAGGGAGGCGGCGAGGTCGCGACGGGCCCCCCCGTCGCCGAGCATCGCCTCACCGTTGCGCCGCTCCAGCGACGCCGCCAGCGTCCAGGGCCCGACGGCGGACACCTTCAGCGCGCCCTCGAAGCCCTGCGTGAACTCCTCCAGCGCGTCGAGGTCCTCCCGCAGCCAGGACCAGGCGCGGCGGGTGTCACGGCCGGGGCGGTCGCTGATCCGCCAGCCGCTGGGTTCGAGGTGGGCGTAGAGCTCCGCCAGCAGCCCGAGGGACCGGCCCGTCATGTCCGCTCCCGGGCCGCGGGCGGGCAGCTCCGGCAGGTACGGCAGCGCGGGCAGCGAGCCGGTGACGATCCGGGCGGCCTCCCGGGCGTCCTCGCCCGGCATCGAGCCGATCCCCGTGGCGGCGGCGGGTCCCCACGGGTGCCCGGTGGAG
This sequence comes from Streptomyces sp. 4N509B, assembly GCF_052245655.1. Taxonomy (NCBI): domain Bacteria; kingdom Bacillati; phylum Actinomycetota; class Actinomycetes; order Kitasatosporales; family Streptomycetaceae; genus Streptomyces; species Streptomyces sp. 4N509B. The sequence goes on along the minus strand of NZ_JBQQBZ010000012.1, from coordinate 125,690 downwards.
GGCCGGCCGGCCGCCCCGTCCCCGTCGGGGGCTTCGTGCCCGGGGCCGCCGGCCGCCGTGGGGCCGTGGGTGGGGCCGTGGGTGGGGCCGTGGATCGGGCCGTCGGTGGAGCCGTTGGTGGCGTCGGTCGTGGCGTTCACGCTGTGCAGCGTACGGCGGGGGTGCGGCGGCCGGTCAGCCGGCGGGTCGGACGCTGAGGTCGGTGACCTCGGAGCCGGGCGGGAGGTCGAGCGCCGTGAGGATCGTGGTGGCCACCGAGTCGGCCGTCATCCACCGCTCCGGGGCGTACTCCCTGCCCTCCTGCCGGTGCACCTTCTCCTGCATCGGGGTGGCGGTGCGTCCGGGGTAGACGGTGGTGACGCGCACGCCGTGGCCGGCCTCCTCGGCACGGAGGGCGTCGGCGAGCGCGCGCAGCCCGTGCTTGCTGGCGGCGTAGGCGCTCCACTGCGCGCTGGCGCGCAGGCCGGCGCCGGAGTTGACGAAGACGACGTGGCCGCGGGCGGCGCGCAGCTGGGGCAGCAGGAGCCGGGTCAGCTCGGCCGGGGCCACGAGGTTGGCGGCGAGGGTCTTCTGCCAGACCCGCGGCGTCAGATCGCCGACCTCGCCGAGCTCGACGACGCCGGCGACGTGGAGCAGGGAGTCGACGCGGTCGGGGGGCGACTGGTGGCCCAGCGCCCAGGAGAGCCGTTCCGGCTCGTCGAGGTCGCCCACCAGCGTCCGGGCGCCGGGGAAGCGGGCGGCCAGCTCCCTGGCCCGGCCCGCGTCGCGTCCCCACAGCCACAGCTCGTCGCCGCGGTCGGCCAGCCGTCGGGCCACGGCGGCGCCGATGCCGGAACCCGCTCCTGTGATCACGTGTACAGCCATGCGGACATCCTGCCGCAGGGGGAGGTAGGTTCCGGCAGGGGCTGCCCGGGAAGGACCGGCTTCCGGCAGGCCTGGCGAACAGACGAACAGACGAACAGGCGTGGCGAAGGAGAGTGGCGGTATGCGGATCGCGTTGGGCCAGCTGGCGTCCGGCACCTCGCCGGAGGAGAACCTCCGGACCATCGCCGAGCGCACCGAACGGGCGGCGGAGCACGGCGCGCGGGTCGTGGTCTTTCCCGAGGCCGCGATGGCGCGGTTCGGGATCCCGTTGGGCCCCGTGGCGGAGCCGCTCGACGGGCCCTTCGCGACGCGGCTGCGGCAGGTGGCGGAGCGGGCCGGGGTGCTGCTGGTGGCCGGCATGTTCACGCCCGCGGCCGACGGCCGGGTCCGCAACACGCTGCTGATCACCGGGCGCGGCGTGGACACGCACTACGACAAGCTGCACCTCTTCGACGCGTTCGGCTTCGCCGAGTCGGCGACGGTGGCGCCGGGCGGGCGGGCGGTCACCGCCGAGGTCGACGGCGTCGTGTTCGGCTTCGCCACCTGCTACGACGTGCGTTTCCCCGAGTTGTTCACGCGCCTGGCCGACCTGGGGGCGCGGGTGATCGTGCTGCCGGCCTCGTGGGGCGCGGGCCCCGGCAAGCGCGAACAGTGGGAGCTGCTGGTGCGGGCGCGGGCGCTGGACGCCACCTGCTGGGTCGCCGCCTGCGGGCAGGCCGATCCGGCGACGGTCGGCGAGCCGCCCGAGACGTCGGCGCCGACGGGGATCGGGCACAGCATGGTGGTCTCCCCCCTGGGGGAGGTGCGGGCACGGCTGGAGGGCGAGCCGGGGCTGCTCGTCGCGGACGTGGATCCGGAGGAGACGCGGCGGGCGCGGGCGCTGGTGCCGGTGCTGGCCAACCGCCGGCCCGACGTGCTGTGAGGGAGGACCACGGCGTACCGGACCACGGCGTACCGGACGACGGCGCGTCCGACGGGCGGCGGGTGGTGGTGGGACGACGGCGGGCGGCCGGGTCGACCGCGGGCCCCGCGACGGCTCAGCGGGCCGCGGTGCGCTCCGCGGCGCCGCGCGCCCGCTCGGTGCCGGCGATGGTGGCGGAACCGACCACCCGCGTGCCGTCGTAGAGCACGACGGCCTGGCCGGGCGCCACGCCCCGCACCGGCCGGTCGAAGCGGACCCGCAGCTCGCCGTCGACCGCCTCGGCCGAGACCGGGACCTCCGCGCCGTGCGCCCGCAGCTGCGCGCCGTACCGTCCGGTGCCGGTGGGGGCCGCCCCGCACCAGCGCGGACGCACCGCCGTCAGGCCGACGACGTCCAGCGCCTCGGCCGGGCCGACGGTGACGGTGTTCGTCACCGGGGAGATGTCCAGCACGTACCGCGGCTTGCCGTCGGGCGCGGGCCTGCCGATGTGGAGGCCCCGGCGCTGGCCGACGGTGAAGCCGTGCGCGCCCTGGTGCGTGCCGATCCGGTGGCCCTCCTCGTCGACGATGTCCCCCTCGGCGGAGCCGAGGTGGCGGGCGAGGAAGCCGCGGGTGTCGCCGTCGGCGATGAAGCAGACGTCGTGGCTGTCGGGCTTGCGCGCGACGGCCAGGCCCCGCCGCTCCGCCTCGGCGCGGACCTCGTCCTTCGTGGCGCGGGTGTCGCCGAGGGGGAAGAGGGCGTGTGCCAGCTGCCGCTCGTCGAGCACCCCGAGGACATAGCTCTGGTCCTTGGCGGCGTCGGCGGCGCGGTGCAGCTCGCGACGGCCGTCCGGGCCGCGCCGCACCGTGGCGTAGTGGCCGGTGCAGACGGCGTCGAAGCCGAGGGCGAGCGCCTTGTCCAGCAACGCCGCGAACTTGATCTTCTCGTTGCACCGCAGGCAGGGGTTCGGGGTGCGGCCCGCGCGGTACTCGGCGACGAAGTCCTCGACCACGTCCTCGCGGAACCGCTCGGCCATGTCCCACACGTAGAACGGGATGCCGACGACGTCCGCGGCCCGCCGGGCGTCGCGGGCGTCCTCCAGGGTGCAGCAGCCGCGGGCTCCGCTGCGGAAGGACCGCGGGTTCGCCGACAGCGCGAGGTGGACCCCGGTGACGTCGTGTCCGGCCTCGACGGCGCGCGCGGCGGCCACCGCGGAGTCCACACCGCCGGACATGGCGGCGAGCACACGCAGCGGTCGGCTGGTCGGCTGGTCGGTCATCGGGGGCTCCCATCGCGGCACGCGCACCAGCCTACGACCCGCCACCGACAGCGCGCCTCCACGTTCGGGTGGCGGGCGGCGGCGCGGTCAGCCGAGACCGGCGCCGCGGGCGCGTTCGACCGCGGGCCCGATGGCCTCGGCGAGGGCGACGACGTCCTCCTTGGTGGAGGAGTGTCCGAGGGAGAAGCGCAGCGTGCCCCGGGCCAGTTCGCGGTCGGCGCCGGTCGCGAGCAGCACGTGGCTGGGCTGGGCGATGCCCGCGGTGCAGGCCGAGCCCGTGGAGCACGCGATGCCCTGGGCGTCGAGGAGCAGCAGCAGCGAGTCGCCCTCGCAGCTGGGGAAGGCGAAGTGCGCGTTGGCCGGGAGGCGGCCGGCCGGGTCCGGGTCGCCGCCGAGCACGGCGTCGGGAACGGCCGCCGTCACGGCGGCGACCAGCTCGTCGCGCAACGCGCCGACCCGCTCGGCGAACTCCTCGCGCCGCTCCACGGCCAACGCCGCCGCCGCCGCGAACCCGGCGATCGCGGGAACGTCGAGCGTCCCCGACCGCACCTCGCGCTCCTGCCCGCCGCCGTGGAGCACGGGCGTCGGGGTCCACTGCCGCCCCAACAGCAGCGCGCCGATGCCGTACGGCCCGCCGATCTTGTGTCCCGAGACGGTCAGGGCGGCGAGACCGGACGCCTCGAAGTCCACCGGCACCTGTCCGACGGCCTGGACGGCGTCGGCGTGGAGGGGGACGTCGTGCGCGGCGGCGACGGCGGCGAGCTCGGCGACCGGCATGACGGTGCCGATCTCGTTGTTCGCCCACATCACGGTGGCCAGCGCGACGTCGTCCGGATTCCGCTCGATGGCGGCCCGCAGGTCCTCAGGGTCGACCCTGCCGTGCCGGTCCACCGGCAGCCACTCGACGGTGGCGCCCTCGTGGTCCCCGAGCCAGGTGACGACGTCGAGCACCGCATGGTGTTCGACCGGGCTGGCCAGCACCCGGACGCGGCGCGGGTCGGCGGCGCGGCGGGACCAGTACAGGCCCTTGACGGCGAGGTTGTCCGCCTCGGTGCCGCCGGAGGTGAAGACGACCTCGCTGGGGCGGGCGCCGAGGGCCGCGGCCACCGCCTCCCTGCCCTCCTCGACGACGCGACGGGCCGCCCGGCCGGCCGCGTGGAGGGCTGAGGCGTTGCCGGTCGCGCGCAGCTGGGCCGTCATCGCCGCGATGGCCTCGGGGAGCATCGGGGTGGTGGCGGCGTGGTCGAGATACGGCATGACAGGGCCGATTCTACGGTCGTCCTGGAACCGCTCCCGGCGGACGGGCGTTGTTTCAGCCGAGACGATCACAGTGTCGCCGGCGAGAGGTCACGATGGGTGAGCATGCGGGAGGACGCGGGAGTCCGGGTCGGGCGGGTCCCGGCCGCCGCACCGTCGTGCTGGGCGGCGCCGCGGTGGCGGTGGGAGCGGGTGCCTTCGCCGCCCGCGAGGTGCTGGAGCGCTGGTGGTGGCGGTACTCGGGGGACGAGGTCGACCGGGTGGAGGGCGAGGTGGACCACCCGGGCGCCGAGTGGGTGCCCGCCTCCTCGGGGAACTACCGGCGGGCCAACCGCCCCCGGGACTACGCGATAGACCGCGTCGTCATCCACATGCCGGAGGCCACGTACGCGATCACGCTGCAGGTCTTCCAGGACCCGTCCCACGGGGCCTCCACGCACTACGTGATCCGCTCGGAGGACGGGCACGTGGCGCAGCTGGCCCGCGAGCTGGACGTGGCGTACCACGCGGGGAACCTCTCGTTCAACGAGCGCAGCATCGGCATCGAGCACGAGGGCTGGGCGGACGACCCGTCGTACCTGACGGACGCGATGTACGCCTCCTCGGCCCGGCTGGTGGCCGGGATATGCGCCCGGTACGCCATACCGGTGGACCGGCAGCACATCGTGGGGCACAACGAGGTGCCGGAGGTCGTCCGGATCTGCCCCGGGCCGCACTGGGACTGGGACCGGTACATCGGCCTGGTCCGTGAGGCGGCGACCCGGGGCGTGTGACCACGGGGTGGGTGGTCGGGAGGGCGTCAGTCCGAGGGCGTCGCGTCGGGGTGGACGTCCACCGGACGCTCGAACCCGTCCACGGGCATCGGCTCGCACGGATCGGGGTCGCCCTCGACGAAGTGGAAGACGTCGTGGCGCCGCCCGTCCAGGGACAGCTTCTCGACGACCATGGTGTCGCTCGGCGCCAGCTCGTACACGTGGTCCTGCTCGGGCCCGTTCTCCGTCCAGATCACGGTGAGCTCCTCGCCGGTGCCGTCCTCCGAGTCGTCGAACCGGAAGGACTCCATCGCGACCACGGCGCCCTCGCCGAGTGGCTCGACACACCGCATGCCCGGCTCCTGGTTCAGGACCTCGACGCTGACGCCGGCCTCGCGCACCTCCTCCACCAGGCGCGCCTGCTCCTCCGTGTCCATGGTCAGGTCGAAGAGGGACACGCTCACCGAGCCGTCGGGGTGGGCCTCCACCGCGTAGGCGGCGGGGGCCGGCGAGCCGGGCAGCGCGACGACGGTCGTCGCGGTCGCGGCGCACGCTGTGGCCAGGGTGAACACGGCGCGGCGGGGGGTGACGAGCCGGCGCCGGGTGGCCGCCCGGGACGGGGCCTGACCCTCTCCCAACACCGTGCGCTCCACCTCCTGCTGGAGCTCGGTCAGCAGGCGGTCTTCGAAGGTCGAGGTCATGCGTTCCCCCTCTGGGTCGCGAGTCGTGGTGAGGACGGCGTGGCCGGTACGGCCGGCGTGGATGGCGTGGAGGGCGTGGAGGGTGAGGACAGGCCGGACTCCGCCCGTCCGGCACGGTCCGGCACGGCGCTGCCGGGCACGGCACTGTGGGGCACGGGACGCTCCGGTTCGCCGACGGTGCTGGTGCGGAGCGCCTTCCTGGCGCGATGGAGCCGCACGCGGGCCGTCACCGGTCGGATCCCGAGTGCGGCGGCGGCCTCCGCGACGGTCAGCTCGTCGACGGCGACGAGCTCGACGACGGCGCGCTCCCCCTCGGGCAGCCGTGCCAGCGCGGCCAGCGCGCGGCGCCCCGGACTCTCGGCGTCGAGCTTGTCCTCCAGCCGCGAGATGTCGTCGGCCTCCAGCAGGCGGCGGCCGGCGATCCGGCTGCCCAGCCTCGCCTCACGCGCCGAGCGCCGGCGTTCGGCGGAGACGACGTTGCGCGCGACGCCGTAGAGCCAGGCCCGTTCGCTCCCCCGGCGCGGCCGGTAGGTGTGGGCGGAGTGGATCACGGCGACGAAGACGTCGGCGACGAGGTCGGCGACCGTGTGCGGGTCGGTGACGCGACGCGCCACGAAGCGCGTCACGGCGTCGACGTGCCGGCGGTAGAACTCCTCGAATATCGCCGGGTCGGCGGCGTCGACCGGCCCGCCGCGGGTTTCCTGGGGTGTGCGCAAGAGGCTCTCCTGTCCTCGTCCTGCCTTACACCCTCTACTTGGCGGGACGGGCGGAGAGCGTTACCTCGACCGCGTCACGCCGGTCAGCCGGGCCAGTACAGCGACTCGGCGCGGGCCCAGGTGACGACCAGCGGATCGTCACCGTAGTGGAAGACCTCGGGGCGGACCCGGCCGCGGTCGCTGGCCGAGATGAATCCCGACCAGGTGTAGACCGCGTGGAGACCGCCGCCGGAGTGCACCGGCGAGTCGATGGGCAGGCTGGCCGTCCGCACGAAGCCGCCGTCCCGCTCGCGGTAGTTGGCGAGCCGGATCTGGAACTCCTGCCCCTTGGCCAGACCGTCCACGCGGACGGCTATCGAGGCCGTGTAGTGGCAGGGACCGTGGAGGATGCTGGAGGTGGCCTGCTCCAGGTCCTGCCAGGCGCCGTCGGTGTGGCGTCGGTTGAACGTCAGCGTGGTCCACTCGTTCGGCTGGATGGTGCGCCGGTAGTCGTCGTTGGTGCCGAAAAGCGCCCTCTTGGGCATCTCGTCCTCCTCGTCTGGGCTCCAGTCCGCGGGGTGCTCCAGCCGCTCGGCGACACGCCTGCGGATGTCCGCCATGGAGACGCCGGGACCGCGCGGGTCGACCTTGCCGGGCTGCCACTCCAGGTGGCCGATGACGGAGGTGGTGCCGTCCTTGCCCCAGCCGTGCGCGCGGCAGATCGCGGCCGAGGCGCGCACGGCGGCCTCCACCTGTTCGGGCGGCCACGGGTCGACGTTGTCGCCGCGGTTGACGCACTCGAAGCCGTAGAAGTGAATGTTGCCGTCGGTGTCGGTGTCGTTGTCGGCGGGGAGATCACGCTCGGCGATCACGGCGGCCAGCACGTCGCCGTCGCCGCTGCCCGCGTGGTTGGCTCGCCCGTTGCCGACGAGGTAGCAGGTGCCGTCCTTGGCGATGACGCCGTGACACAGCGGTCCCGGCAGGGTGGAGTGGCCGTCGTAGCACAGGTCCACGGTGGAGGCGGTGCCCTCGGTCACGGTGTGATGGATCATCACGCCGTGCACGGGCCCGAAGGACCCGACGTGGTTGCGGTTGTTCGTCCGCCATTCCCGGTGCTCGACGACCCTGACCCCCTCGTCCCTCAGGGCCCTGAGCAGACGGTCGGCGGACAGTGGAGATGCCATGGCTGACTTCCGTTCGGCTGCGCTGACAGGAGCGATGGCACTACGTGATGTATATCCACCCTTACCCCGTCCCACGGCTGCCATGGGCCGAACGGGCGATGACGGGACAGACGACGACGGGAGCGCGCCCGAGGGGTGCGCCGGGCGCGTGTCAGGTCGAGGGCTGCCAGCCGTTCGCCCTCGCGATGACGGCGGCGGCGAGGTCCGCGGAGCGGAGGGCGACCTCGCGGGGCGGCAGGGGTCGGTCGTTCTCCAGCCACCAGGTGATGGAGGCGGCGAACATCGACGAGAGCACCGTCGGCAGCAGGCCGGGCGTGGACTCGTCCCGGGGCGGCGGGAAGTGGGGCGCGACCATGTCCGCCAGCGCGGCGCGCATCCGCTGGGCGAACCACGGGCTGCCGCGCCGGCCGAGCAGCGCCCCGTACATCCGGTGGTAGGCGTCGAGGTGCTCGAAGAACGCCGACCACCGCTCCAGCGGCGGCCGGCCGTCGGCGCCCATCGAGTCCTCCAGTCGCGCCATCGCCTCGTCGAAGATCTGCTCCACGAGGTGGTACTTGTCGCGGTAGTTGCGGTAGAAGGCGGCCCGGCTGACCATCGCGCGGTCGGTGATCTCGGAGACCGTGACCCGGTCGAACCCCCGCTCCTCGACGAGGTCCACCAGGGCGTCGCGCAGCAGTTTCCGCGTGCGTCGCACCCGCAGGTTCTCGACTGGCTGAGACACTTCGTCCTCCCTGTCTCGTTCGGGACGATCCCGCGAAACCGCAGCTTGTGAGGTGTCACACGGCTCGTGGAGACTCTCGACGAGGGCAGCCGAGACCGATCGGGACAGGCTGTCTCGCTCGCGATGGTCTGTCAATCCCGCGCGGCGGGAGACGGCGGCACGGCGCCGGGGGGTGGCCTTCCCCGGACGAGACCCGCCCCGACCGTCCGCGCTGACCCACCGACCCGCTCCCACTCCGACCCACCCGACCCGTGACCCGGCCGTCCAGGCCAGAAGGACGAGGACACCGCGATGGCGAACCAGATGCGCGCCGCCCGCTACCACCGCTACGGCCCGCCCGAGGTGCTGCGGGTCGAGGATGCCCCGCTGCCGCGACCAGGCCGCGGGGACGTCCTGGTGCGGGTGCGGGCGACCAGCGTCAACCCGTCCGAGACCCTGGTGCGCGCCGGAAAGCTGCGGCTGCTCAGCGGCTTCCGCTTCCCGAAGGGCACCGGCCAGGACTTCGCCGGCGAGGTCGTCGCCGTCGGCCCGGGGGCCAACCCCGGTCTGGTGGGCGGGCGGGTGTGGGGCACCCGCCTGGGACTCGGCAGCGCCGCGGCGGCCGAGTACGTCAGCGTCCCGGCGCGCCTGGTGGCCGCCGCGCCCGACGGGCTCGGGCCGCGGGAGGCCGCCGCGCTGCCGACCGTCGGCCTGAGCGCCCTGATGGCGCTGCGAATGGCGCGCGTGCGGGACGGAAGCACGGTGCTCGTGGTCGGCGCCAGCGGCGGCGTGGGCAGCGCGGCGGTGCAGCTCGCCCGCGCGGCGGGCGCCGAGGTCGCGACGGTCTCCTCGCCCGCCAACACGGACTTCTGCGTGGAGCTGGGCGCCCACACGGCGTACGCGTACACCCAGCCGGACGCGCTGGGCACCGCCACGTTCGACGCCGTCGTCGACCTGCACGGACGCGGGCTGGCGGCGTACCGCCGCAGGGTCCGCCGCGGCGGCCGGATGGTGTCGCTGTCACCGCGTGCCATGGCCTACGCCCTGGGGTCGGCGCCGCGCCCCGGCCCGACGGTGCGCCTGGGCCAGCTCAGGCCGAAGGCGGCCGACCTCGACCTGCTGGCCCGCCACGTCGCCGCGGGCGAGCTGCGCGCGGTCGTGGACCGGGTCTACCCCCTCACGGACATCGCGGCGGCCCACCGCGACCTGGAGACGGGACACAGCCGCGGCAAGCGCGTCGTCGCGGTGACCGACGACCAGTGGTGAGGGGCGCAAGGACCCGCCGGAGTCTCCCAGGGGTCGCGGGGGCTGCGCCGGACGGGTTTCCCGCGCGTGGCGGACACGCGCGCGTCTGCGCCGGGCACGACGTCACGGCATACGTTGGGCTGTGTCCGCATGTGTTCAGCATGTGTTCGCACCCACCGCCCGGGCCGGGCGGCCGTCCGCTGCCCTCCCCCGCGCGGGCCCACCACCAGAGGAAGGGACGTCCCGTGGCGACTCCGCTGAAGCCCGACCCCCTGCTGAAGGTTCTGCGCGACGAGGGCCTGCGGGTGGTCGAGGTCCGCAGTTGGCGCACCCACAACCGCGACCACGTCGGGCCGTGGGGTCCGGTGAACGGCGTGATGCTCCACCACACCGCCCCACACGAAGATCCGGTGACCCTCTGTTACGTCGGCCGGGCCGATCTGCCGGGCCCGCTGTGCCACGGCGTGATCACGAAGGACGGCGTCGTGCACATGGTCGGGAACGGCCGCGCCAACCACGCCGGCGGCGGCGACCCGGACGTGCTGGCGGCCGTCCGCGCCGAGTCCTACGGCGAGCGTCCGCCCCCGCCGACGGAGCACGCGGGCTCGCCGGGAGCGGTCGACGGCAACGCACCCTTCTACGGCTTCGAGTGCCACAACGACGGCGACGGCGAGGACCCGTGGCCCCCCGCCCAACAGGACGCGATGGTGCGCGCCGCGGCGGCGCTGTGTCGGGCGCACGGCTGGTCGGCGAAGTCCACGATCGGGCACCTGGAGTGGTCCGACCAGAAGATCGACCCCCTGGGCCTGTCCATGGTCACGCTCCGCGCGCGGATCGCCGAACGGCTCGCGCACGCGGCGAGCTGGAACCCCGAGAGCCCGGCGCAGGCGCCCACGCCGCCCTCCGCGCCGCGCCCGGACGGCGTCACGCTGAGCGAGGAGGACGTGCGGCGCATCGCGGACGCCGTGGTGGCGCGGAAGATCAGGGTCGAGGACGGCGAGCTGGCGTTGGGCAGCGTCGTGCTGCGCGCGTACACCAACGCCAGGGAGGCGAAGGAGGCGGCGCTGCGCGTCGAGGCCGGCGTCAGGCGGCCGCCGCGCGGCTGAGCCCGGCGGGCGGCGGAGGGACCCCGGCCAGGGCCCTGGGCTGTCGGGCCCCGGCCGCCGGACCAGGGGGCGTTCGTACCGGTCAGGAGCCCGACGCGGGACCCCGCGACCGCGGAAGCGCGGCGGCGCAGAAGCGCGGGGCGGCTCTGGTCTCAGCCGACGTTCTCGGCCTGGAACATCCAGTGGTGCTTCTCCAGGTCCTTCGTGATCTGGACCAGCACGTCCTGGGTGACGAGGTCCGTGTCGCCGATCGACTCCAGGCGCTCGCGCATGCGCGCCACGACGGCGGCCAGCGCCGCGACCATGCCGCGGATGGCGTCGACGTCCTGCTGCCAGCCCTCGGGCGCGGTGGGGAGCCCGGAGTGCGAGGCGACGGTGGCGGCGCGGCCGTCCGGGGAGATGCCGACGGTCGCGGCCCGCTCGGCGACCGTGTCGGCGTGGGCACGCGCCGTCGAGACGACGTCGTCGAGCTGGAGGTGGATCGAGCGGAAGCGCGCGCCGAGGATGTTCCAGTGCGTCTGTTTGGCGACGAGCGAGAGATCGACCAGGTCGACGAGGGCGCCCTGCAGGGCCTCGCCCACCAGCTTCACCGTGGTGTCGGGAAGGGAGCTCTTGACGGCGTACATGAGATGTACCTTTCCATACAAAAGCGCGTTACGTCCGTTTCCGGCCAGCGTACCTCCGGCGCCGACGACGCACGCGGTGTCACGGCGACCGTCCGTTCGGGCACTGTCGGCCCGCAGCCGGGCGGCGCCACCGGTCAGTACGGTCGCGGGTACCCGTAACCGCGCTGCCGAAGCACGGACGGGTCCTGTGCGGGACCGGGGACCGCGGCGCCGCCCGCGACGGGCGTGTCGCGGTCGTAGAACGGGCGGGTGTTCGCCCGCAGCCACATCGCGACCGGGTCGTAGACGTCGGCCATGGCGACGGTGCCGACCGCCAGGCCGTCGGGGACGCTTCCGACGGCCTGGCGCATCATCTCCCGCACCGCCTCCGCCCCCCGCTCGTCGCCCGGGTCGTCCATCTCCAGGCCGATCACGAGGTACGCCGTGCCGACCGCCGGCTGCACCCAGGCGCGCCGGAGGCTGCGCAGCGCGGGGGTGCGCCGGGCGTGGGCGGTGAGCCGCTCGTAGAAGGCGTCGGCGCGGATGCTCGGCTCGCTGATGCGCAGCGGCCCGGCCGGCAGGCGGTCCAGGCCGCCGGCGATGCGGCGCAGGTCCAGCCACGGGATGCCGAGGCCGCCGCCGGGGGCGTGCGGGTTGAGCCACAGGCCCCAGTGGTCGGGGTAGAGAGCGGCGGCGACGTCCCGGCCGCCGACCACCTCGTGGGACCGGGTCCAGCCGCTGGCGGCGAGCTCCCGCTCGGAGGTGACGCAGGGCGCGTAGCCGTGCCCCGCGACCTCCATGCTGCCGTACTGCGCGTCGCGCTCGCCCGGCCTGCCGTGCCACAGCAGCATCCACACCCGACCCTGGCCGAGCGCGGCGAGCAGGGCCTCGTAGGCGTCGAGCCGGTCGGCCGTCACGCGCGGCAGCAGCTCCTCGACGCGTCTGGCCGCGCCCACCTGGGCTGACCCTCCTCGCACCGCACCTCCACTGGGCTTCGCATCCGGCACCGGGTCGCTCTCCACGCCTCAGAGGCCTAACGACGCGGCGGACCGCGACGCTTCTCCTGCTGCGTTCCCTCTCTCCGCGTTCCCCCGCGCACGTTCGCGTTCACGTGCGCCCGCGTCCCTTCGCCCGCCCGGTCGCGTGCGCTCACGCGTCGGCCAGCCTCACCAGCTTAGGGCCCGGAACGTCACGGTTCACGGGCGTAGAACGGCCGTACGCAGTGGCGCAGCCAGTCCACGACCGGGTCCTCCGCCGCGTCCAGCAGCACCATCTGCACGGGCCAGGCCACCGGCTGCCGCGCCAGCGCGCGTTCGAGCGCCTCGTGGGCGGCGGCGCGGCACTGCTCGTCCAGCAGCTCCAGCTCCAGCCCGACGAAGAGGGACGGCGGGCCGCCCTCGGCGCTGGCCAGGCCCCGGCGCGCCGAGCGCACGAACCATAGGCCCGACAGCTCGCCCGAGACGGTGGCGAGGAAGTCCAGCGGCTCGTCCTGCCAGTCCGGCTGGAACAGGCGCATGCGGGCGCCCGAGGGGACGCCGGGGACGCGCTCGCCGGGCGTGGCGCGGCACAGCTCGGCGACGGCCACGGGCGGCACCGGGATGCCGACCGTGCCGCCGGGGTTGACCGCGATGCCGAGCTCCGGGGGAAGGCCCCTGGCGAACTCGGGGACCGGTGCGACGGTGAACGACAGGTGCGCGGCGCCACCGAGCTGGTACTGGGCCGCGGAGGTGAACGCGGGGACGTACGGGGCGCCGTTCAGCCTGAGGGTGGGCAGGCGCAACGTGCGGCTGCTCGGGCCGCCGCCCTCCGGCAGCGGCACCCACAGCCTGCTGCGGGACAGCACCTTCAGCAGGTGGGGCGCGGCCTCGCGGACCCCGACGGCGGCGGCGAGCGCCTCCTCCAGCTCGTTGCTGGGCCAGCCGCTGGCGGCGGCGGAGGGCTGGGACGCGGACTGGGACGACGGCCCGGCGAGCGGCTGGTCGAGTTGGGCCGTGCCCCACGGGTCCGGGACACCGTCCTGACCCCCCGCGCCCCAGTCCTGTCCGCCCGACGCCGCCTGGTCCCAGCTCTGGTTCCCGCCCTGGCCTCCGCCCTGGTGCTCGACCGCCCGTGGGTCGAAGGACGGCGGGACGTCCACGGGGTGGCCCTCGCCTGCCTGCGCGTCCCACGCGCCCCCCGGGTGACCGTTCCCCCCGGGGACGTCCGCGCCCTCACCCTGGGGCCACTGGGCCTGCCACGGCTCGCCCATCCGTACCCACCGCCGCCTCTCAGCCGTTCGGCGGCCCGTTCCCGGCCGCCAGGTCGCCCAACACCCTAAAGGCTGTCCCCGGCCACGGGGGCGGACTCCGCTCCGCCCAGGGGCCACTGTCGGAGGGCCATGCGATGATGTGCGGCATGTCGGACACCCCGCGCGAGACCCCGCTGGAGCCGGTACACCGGTCTCTCGGCGCCACCATGACGGACTTCGCCGGCTGGCGCATGCCCCTGCGCTACGGCAGTGAGCGCGCCGAGCACCAGGCGGTGCGCGGCTCCGTCGGACTGTTCGACCTGACGCACATGGGGGAGATCACCGTCACGGGGCCGGCCGCCGGCGCCCTGCTGGACCACGCCCTGGTGGGCCACCTCTCCGCCCTCCGCCCCGGCCGTGCCCGGTACACCATGATCTGCGACGAGGACGGCGGCATCCTCGACGACCTGATCGTCTATCGGCTGGCGGGCGAGGAGTTCATGATCGTCGCCAACGCGGCCAACGCCCAGGTCGTGCTCGACGCGCTCACCGCGCGCCAGGGAGGCTTCGACGCGGCGGTCCGCGACGACCGCGAGGCGTACGCGCTGCTCGCCGTGCAGCGGCCCGCCTCCCCCGCCGTGCTGGCGCGGCTGACCGACGCCGACCTCGCGGGCCTGCGGTACTACGCCGGGCTGCCGGGCACGGTCGCCGGGCGGCGGGTGTTGATAGCCCGCACCGGGTACACGGGCGAGGACGGCTTCGAGCTGTTCTGCTCCCCCGAGGACGCGGAGCCGCTGTGGCGGGCGCTGACCGAGGCCGGCCGGGAGGACGGTCTGGTGCCGTGCGGCCTGTCCTGCCGGGACACGCTCCGGCTGGAGGCCGGCATGCCGCTCTACGGCCAGGAGCTCACCCGGGCGACGACGCCGTTCGACGCGGGTCTCGGCCGCGTGGTGCGGTTCGACAAGCCCGGGGACTTCGTGGGCCGGGCGGCCCTGCGCGCCGTGGCGGAGCGGGAGGGCTCCCCCGGCGGCGGGCCGCGGCGGGTGCTGACCGGGCTGGTCGCCGAGGGCCGGCGGGTGCCGCGCACCGGGTACGCCGTGGTGGACGCCGAGGGCCGGCCGATCGGCGAGGTCACCTCGGGCGCGCCGTCGCCGACGCTGGGCAGGCCCATCGCGATGGCGTACGTTGACGCCGCGCACGCGACGCCCGGGACACCCGGGGTCGCGGTGGACATCCGTGGCAGCCGCGAGCCGCACGAGGTCGTGGCCCTGCCGTTCTACAAGCGCCACACCTGAGCCCGGGCGCCGCGGCGGGGGACACGGGTGTGCGCCCGCGCCGTGACGTGTCCGTGTCGTGTCCGTGAAGTGCCCCGACAGCGAGGCCAAGGCTAAGGAGAGTCCCACCCCGATGAGCAACCCACCCGAGCTGCGCTACAGCAAGGAGCACGAGTGGCTGGCGACCGCCGAGGACGGCGTGGCCACGGTCGGCATCACCAGGTACGCCGCCGACCAGCTCGGCGACGTCGTCTTCGTCCAGTTGCCCGCGGTCGGGTCGACGGTGGCGGCGGCCGAGCCGTGCGGCGAGCTGGAGTCCACCAAGTCCGTCAGCGACGTCTACTCGCCCGTGTCGGGTGAGGTCACGGAGGTGAACCAGGACGTCGTGGACGACCCCTCCCTGATCAACTCCGCCCCCTTCGAGGCGGGCTGGCTCTTCAGGGTCCGCCTCACCGGGGAGGCCGGCGTGGCCGGCGAGCTGCTCACCGCCGACGAGTACGAGACGTTCGTCAACGCGTCATGACGACGGCGCGCCCGGTCCGGCCGGTTCGGCCGGACCGGGCGGCTCGGCCGGACGTGTGGAGTGGGCGCGGAGCAGCAGCACCGAGCGCTCCGGCACCCTGATCACCGCGCCGGCGGCGTGCCACGTGCCGGGCGCGGCCGCCTGCTCCTCGCGCGAGGTGTCCACGAGCAGCTCGTAGCCCTGAGCCCAGGGCGGGCCCGGCAGCGGGAAGTCCAGCGGCGCGGCTCCGGCGTGCAGCAGCACCAGGAAGCTGTCGTCGGTCACCGGGCGGCCACGGGCGTCGCGCTGCGGGATGTCCCGCCCGGAGAGGAACATGCCGAGGGTGTGGCTGGGCGCGTACCAGTCGTCCTCGGTCATCTCCCTGCCGTCGGCGGTGAACCAGCCCAGGTCCCGCATGCCCCGAGGGCCCTCGCGGCGTCCGGAGAAGAAGGCGCGGCGGCGCAGCACCGGGTGGTCGCGGCGCATCCGGATCAGGCGGCGGGTGAAGTCCAGCAGCCGCCGCCAGCCGGGGTCGGCCCCCTCCCCCGTCCCGGCGGCCAGGGACCAGTCCAGCCAGCCGAGTTCGTTGTCCTGGCAGTAGGCGTTGTTGTTGCCGCGCTGGGTGCGGCCCATCTCGTCACCGGCCACGAGCATCGGCACGCCGGTGGAGAGCAGGAGCGTCGTCAGCAGGTTGCGCAGCTGGCGGCGGCGGAGCGCGGTGACGTCCGGGTCGTCGCTGTCGCCCTCGGCGCCGCAGTTCCACGAGCGGTTGTCCTCCGCGCCGTCGCGGTTGTCCTCGCCGTTGGCCTCGTTGTGCTTCTGCTCGTAGGAGACGAGGTCGCGGAGGGTGAAGCCGTCGTGCGCTGTCACGAAGTTGACCGAGGCGTAGGGGCGGCGACCGCCCCAGGCGTAGAGGTCGCTGGAGCCCGACAGCCGGTAGCCGAGGTCGCGCACGTCGGGGAGGGCGCCTCGCCAGAAGTCGCGAACGGTGTCGCGGTACCGGTCGTTCCACTCGGTCCACAGCGGTGGGAAGGCGCCGACCTGGTACCCGCCGTCGCCGACGTCCCACGGCTCGGCGATCAGCTTGACGCGCCGCAGCACCGGGTCCTGGGCGATCACGGCGAGGAACGGGGAGAGCATGTCGACGTCGTGGAAGGAGCGGGCGAGGGCGGCGGCGAGGTCGAAGCGGAAGCCGTCCACGCCCATCTCCGTCACCCAGTACCGCAGCGAGTCGGTGATCAGGCGCAGCGCCTGGGGCTGGACGACGTGGAGGGTGTTGCCGGTGCCGCTGTAGTCGGTGTAGTAGCGCGGGTCGTCGGCGAGCCGGTAGTACCCGGCGTTGGCGATGCCCCGCAGTGAGTAGGTGGGGCCGAGGTGGTTGCCCTCGGCGGTGTGGTTGTAGACCACGTCGAGGATCACCTCGATGCCGGCGGCGTGGAGGGTGCGCACCATGGACTTGAACTCGCCGACCTGCTGGCCGCGGCTTCCCGAGGCGCTGTAGGCGGCGTGCGGGGCGAAGTACCCGACGGAGTTGTAGCCCCAGTAGTTGCGCAGGCCGCGCCGGAGCAGGTGGTCCTCGTCCGCGAACTGGTGGACGGGCATCAGCTCGACGGCGGTGACGCCGAGCGCGGTGAGGTGCTCGACGGCCGCGGGGTGGGCCAGGCCGGCGTAGGTGCCGCGCAGCGCGGGCGGGACGCCCGGGTGGCGCATGGTGAAGCCGCGCACGTGGAGTTCGTAGATGACGGAGTCGGCCCACGGGGTGTCGGGGCGGCGGTCGTCGGCCCAGTCGTCCTGGTCGTGGACGACGACGCCCTTGGGCAGGTACGGCGCCGAGTCGCGTTCGTCGCGGACGGTGTCGGCCTGGTCCTGGCGTGGCCAGTCCCTGACGTGGCCGTAGAGCTCGGCGGGGAGGGCGCGGTCGCCGCCGAGGTGCCCGTCCACGGCGCGGGCGTAGGGGTCGAGCAGGAGCTTGGCGGGGTTCCAGCGGGCGCCGTCCCGGGGGTCCCAGGGGCCGTGGACGCGGTAGCCGTAGCGCTGGCCGGGGCGGACTCCCGGGACGAAGCCGTGCCAGATCTCGTAGGTCACCTCGGTCAGCGGCAGGCGGGTCTCGCGTTCGCCGCCGGGTGCGTTGTCGAAGAGGCAGAGGGTGACGGCCTCGGCGCCGCCGGCCCAGAGGGCGAAGTTGGTGCCCGCGACGCCGTCGGGACCGGTGAGGCACCGGGCGCCCAGCGGCTGGGGGGAACCGGGCCAGACCTCGCGCGCGGCGTGCGGCGGCACGGCCGGCGCGGTTGGCGTGGTCGGCGTGGTCGCGGGCGCCGGGCTCAGGACGCGTGGGGGGCCGGACGCGGGGGTCCGCGGCGGGGCGGAGTCCCGGGCCGGAGGGGAGGCCGGCGCGGGGGCCGGGGTCGGTGGCCGCGTCGGGGGGCGCGTCGGGGGGCGCGTCGGAGCCGGGTCTGGCTGCGTCTGGGACACGTGTCGCTGTTCCTCCAGTCCCCGCTCACGCCGACGCGCTTCCGCGCCCCGACGCCGGGACGTCCCCGGAACCATGGCCTGTGGACCGGCATTCTGCCACGCGTTCGGCTCTTTTCCACATGAACTGCCGTAAAGCGCAACGAATCAGCACGGTCGAGAGGGGTGGCATGGTACGTACTTTGTGATTACCTGTCGATACGATGAGTTGTCCGTCGCCCAGTGCGGTGTGACGGGTGGTCGGGAAGGGGCAGGCCGGCGTGATGGTGCGTCAGAGAAGTCGAGGTCGGCGCGGCGGTGGGGCGGGATCAGGCGCCGTGACGGCACTGCTGGGCGTCGTCCTTCTGCTGGTGGTCGCCGTGACGGCGTGCAGCGGCAGCGGCAGGGCGGAGGAGTCCGCGTCCGACGGGTCCGGCGCCGCGGAGGGCTCGGGCGGCGACAGGCCCCCGGCGCCCGTGGAGATCTCCATCTCGCCGGGTGACGGCGCCAGGAACGTGGAGACCTCGGGCGCGCTGGAGGTGACCGCCGAGCGCGGCCGGCTGACCCGCGTCACCGTCACCGACGCGGACGGCCGGCGCGTCGCCGGCGCACTGGCCGAGGACGGCACGGCCTGGCGGCCGAGCGAGCACCTGGCCAACGCCACGCGGTACGCCGTCGAGGCCGTGGCGGAGAACGCCGCGGGCCGGCAGCGGACCCAGACCGCGAACTTCCGCACCGTGAGGGCCGAGTCGACGTTCGGCACCACCTGGAACGTCGGGGACGGCGCCGAGGTCGGCGTCGGGATGATCCTCTCGGTCGTCTTCGACACCCCGATCGAGGACACCGCCGCCGTGCGCGACGCCATCGAGATCACGAGCGAGCCCGCCGTGGACGTGCGGGGCCACTGGTTCGGCCAGCAGCGGCTCGACTTCCGCCCCGAGGAGTACTGGGAGCCCGGCACCGAGGTGACGGTGCGCTTCGGGCTGCGGGGCGTCGAGGGCGCCGACGGCGTCTACGGCACACTCCGCGAGGAGATCGACTTCACCGTCGGCCGCAGCCAGATCAGCACGGTGGACGCCGAGGAGATGACGATGGAGGTCGTCCGCGACGGCGAGCGCCTGCGCACCCTCCCCGTCACCACCGGCGCCCCCGGCACCGAGACGTGGAACGGCCGGATGGTGATCACCGAGCGGCTCGTGGAGACCCGGATGGACGGCGCCACCGTCGGCTTCGCCGGGGAGTACGACATCCCCGACGTCCCTCACGCGATGCGGCTGAGCGACTCCGGCACCTTCATCCACGGCAACTACTGGGCCGGCGGCGCCTTCGGCACCGCGAACGTCAGCCACGGCTGCATAGGACTGCGGGACGTGCAGGGGGCGTACGACGACTCCACGCCCGGCGCGTGGTTCTTCGAGCGCTCGATCGTCGGCGACGTCGTCGAGGTGGTCAACTCGAACGACGAGGTGATCTCGCCGGACAACGGACTCAGCGGTTGGAACATGGAGTGGAGCGCGTGGGGAGCCGGACAGTAGCCCTTCACGTCTCGCGTCCCCTGCCCATGGCATATATGGGTCACCACGCCGCTCTCACGTACCTCACACGTGCCTGTTGCCACCGAAACGACCGCACCGGCCGCATATGCACGCCATGATGGGGGCCATGTCACTAGCGGCACACGTTCCGCCACCGATCCCGGCGCACGACGCGCCGGGAAGGGCCGGAGACCGGCCGGAGCGGCCGGGGAGGGCGCCGGATCCGACGCGCGAGCCGTGGGTCGGCGAGGTGCGGCTCGTCTCCCGGCCCGAGTCGGCCGGGGTCGCCCGGCGCCTGACGCGCCATCAGCTCCAGAGCCGCTGGCTGCTGGGGCCCAAGCTCGCCGACGACGCCGTGCTGCTCGTCTCCGAACTCGTCGGCAACGCCGTGGCACACGCCGGGGCCCACGTCTTCGGCCTGCGCATCCGACGCCGTCGCGGCTGGGTCCGCGTCGAGGTGCGCGACCCGTCGCGGGCGCTGCCCTGCCGGCTGCCGGTGGGCGAGACGGACGTGAGCGGGCGCGGCCTGTGGCTCGTCGAACAGCTCGCCGACCGCTGGGGCGTGGACCTGCTGCCCGACGGCAAGACCACGTGGTTCGAGCTGCGCCTGGCGAAGGAACGCTGAACGTCGGCCCGTCGGCCCGTCGGCCCGACCGCCTGGACGGGCGGCCCGCGCGCGGCGCGGCGCGCCGCCGGTGCTCAGGAGGGGGTGAGGCCGCCCCTGCGGGCGCCCGCCCGGCGGCGGCGGTCGTTGCACAGCAGGCATCGGCCCCAGCCGGGCGGCAGCGGGTCCTCCGGGTCGCCGTAGAGCGGATCGACGGCACCCCGCGGATGCTCGCGGCAGCCCGTCGTGGCGGGGCCCTCGCTGAGCGCCTGGGCGGCCCCGAGGGCGCGCCGCAGCGCGTCCACGAGGACGTCGACCTGCTCGCCCGTCGGCATCTGGACGTCACAGGCGATGTCGGACGCGGTCCGCAGCGCCGCCTGGAGCTCGCCGAGCTCCGCCTGCTGGTCCCGCTGGCCGCGAGGCCCCGGCGGGGGCTGCCGGGCCTGGCGGCCCTGCTGACCGTGATGGCCCTGGTGGCCCTGGTGACCCGGGTGACCCTGCTGGCTGACGTGGCTCACGCTCATGGCCGCAAGCGTAGGACGCGACACTGACACCGGCCTCCTCCCGTGAGCACCGGCCCGTCTCCCGGAGCCGGGGCCAGGGCCCCGCCCCAGGTCCAAAAACCCGGTGGGAAGTGTCAGTGGTCGCCCGTAGGCTCCCATGTTGATGTGTTCTACAGCCGAATCCTCCGCCCTGCCCGCCAAACCCTCCGTCGTCCGTACCCTCCTTCGGCTGTGGCCCTACGTGCGTCCCGTGCGGGGCCGCGTGTTCGGTGCGGCCGGCGTCGCGATCCTCGCCGCCTCCATGGGGCTGGCCATGCCGCTCGTGTTGAAGTGGATCGTCGACGGCCCGGTCGCCGACCGCGACACGGCGGGGATCTGGCTCGGCGGCGTGCTGCTGCTCCTCCTCGGCGTCGTGGAGGCGCTGCTGTTCGGTCTCAGACGGTGGATGGTGGCCCGGCCGCTCGCGGGCGTCGAGGCCACCATGCGCGCCGCTCTCTACCGGCACCTCCAGCGCCTGCCGATCTCCTTCCACGACCGCTGGCCCACCGGCCAGCTGCTCTCCCGTGGCACCGGCGACCTCCAGCTGCTGCGGATGTTCCTCGCCTTCGGCCTGACCTTCCTCGTCGTCAACAGCGCCACGATCGTCATCGGCTTCGCGGTCCTCCTGGCGCAGGACTGGGGGCTCGGCCTGCTGCTGATGGTCCCGGTGCCGCCGCTCATCTGGACCTGTGTCGTCTTCGAGACGCGGTACTCGGTGGCCGCCCGCCGCGCCCAGGACCAGATGGGCGATCTCACCACCGTGGTGGAGGAGTCCATCCTCGGCATCCGGGTGATCAAGGGCTTCGGCAGGCACCGCAGCCAGGCCCGCGCGTTCCACGCCCTCACCGACCGGCTGATGGCGACCGAGCTGCACAAGGCGCGGCTGCTGGCGGCGATCTGGATGGTCATCCTCTGCCTGCCCGAGCTCTTCCTCGGCGCCACGCTCGTGCTCGGCGTCACGCAGGTCGCCGACGGGGAGCTGACGGCGGGCACGCTGGTGGCGTTCATGACCACGGCCATCGCGCTGCGCTGGCCCGTGGAGTCGATCGGCTTCCTGCTGGCCCTCACCAACGAGGCGGCCACCGCGACGCAGCGCTTCTTCGAGGTGATGGACGCCGAGGTGCCGCCCGACGCGCCGCCCGCGAAGGCCGCCCGGCCGCGGGCGGCCCCGGCCGCGCCGGCCCTCTCCTCCTCCCCCGCCCGGCCCTCCGCCCCCGCCCCGGCGGGGACGGGCGGCATCAGGTTCGAGCGGGTCGTCTTCCGGTATCCGGAGAGCCCGCCCGACGCGCCGCCCGTGCTGGACGGCGTCGACCTGCACGTCCGCCCCGGCGAGACGATGGCGCTGGTCGGCGGCACCGGGAGCGGCAAGACCACGCTCATCAACCTGCTGCCGCGGCTGTACGAGGTCACCGAGGGCCGCATCACCCTCGACGGCGTCGACATCGCGACCCTGCCGCGCCACGAGGTCCGCACGCGCGTCGCCGTCGCCTTCGAGGAGCCCACGCTCTTCTCCGCCTCGGTCCGCGAGAACGTGGCCATGGGCGGGGAGGGCGAGCTGGACCGGGCGCTGCGGGTGAGCCAGGCCCACGGCTTCGTCCACGCGCTGCCCGACGGGCCGGAGACGGAGGTCGGTGAGCAGGGGCTGAGCCTCTCCGGCGGCCAGCGGCAGCGGCTGGCGCTGGCCCGCGCGGTGGTCGCCCGGCCGCCGTTCCTGGTGCTGGACGACCCGCTCTCCGCCCTCGACGTGCACACCGAGGCCCGGGTCGAGGCGGCGTTGCGCGAGGTGCTCGCCGACACCACCGCCCTCGTCGTCGCGCACCGGCCCTCCACGGTGCAGCTCGCGGACCGGGTGGCGCTGCTCTCCGGTGGCCGGGTGGCCGCCGTCGGCACCCACGCCGAGCTGTTGCGCGGCAACGCCGAGTACCGCTTCCTGATGACCGGCTCGGCCGTCGCCGCCAGCTCCCACGGGGCCGACGACGGCAGGAGCCCCGACACCGACCACCGCGAGACCACCGAGGTCAGCGCCCGATGACCAGTCCCAGCACGAGCACCAGCAGCAGCCCGAACGGCGGCACCCCGTCGGACCCCGCCTCCCCGACCAGACGGGACGTCACCGCCGCGGGACCCGGCGCCCCACCCGTCGACGCGGCCGGCCGGGGGAACGGCGAGGCCGCCGCGGGCCCGGGGCCAGGGACCGGCGCCGGGACGGCGGCCGGCGACGGGGACGGCGGCAGCGGCGGAATCGGGAACGACGCCGCGAACGACGCCGGAAGCGGGAGCGGAGCGGCCGCGTCGCTCGACCCCTTCGACCAGGACCGGCTGCCCGCGCCCAGAGGCGCCTCGCGGCGGCTGCTCGGCTCGCTGCTGCGGCCCCACCGCGCCCGGGTCGCGTTGGCCGCGGTGCTGCTGCTCACGCAGCAGGCCGCGGTGCAGGCCGTCCCGCTGCTGGTGGCGTACGCCATCGACACCGGCGTGCCGGCGCTGCGCGAGGACAACCACGGGCCGCTGGTCGCCGTCGCCGTCGCGTACCTGGTCTGCGCCCTGGCGGGCGGCGGGCTCCAGTACGTCTTCATCCGGATCTCCGCCCGGGTCAACCAGAGCATCCTGCTGGAGCTGCGCGGCAGGATCTACCGCCACGCCCAGGCGCTGAGCCTCGACTTCCACGACCGGTACACCTCGGGCCGGCTGATCTCCCGCTCCACCAGCGACGTGCTGTCGCTGCGTGAGCTGCTCGACGAGGGCTTGCAGGACCTGCTGATGATGCTGGTCTCCCTCGTCTACGTCGGGAGCCTGCTGTTCTACCTCGACCTCGGCATGGGCGGCGCCGCGCTGCTGTCGTTCATCCCGCTGGCGTTGCTGGTGCGCAGCTTCCGCCGCCGCTCCGCCGAGCGCTTCAGCCGCAGGTCGACGGCCATGGCCCGGCTCATCGTGAAGTTCTCCGAGACCCTGGGCGGCATCCGCCCGGTGCAGGCGTTCCGCCGCGAGCAGGCCAACGACCTGCGGTTTCAGGAGCTCAACCGCCACCACGAGCGGGTCAACGGCGACACCATCCTGGAGCTGGGGCGCTTCGTGGTGCTCTCCCGGCTCGTCGCGGCCGTCGCGGTGGCCTCGATCGTGCTGTGGAGCGCGCACCGGGTGGCCTCGGGCGACCTGGAGCTCGGCGTGCTGGCCGCCGGCGCGCTCTACATCCGCCGCCTGTACGACCCGATCGACCGCTTCGCGATGATCCTCAACGCCTACCAGTCCGCGGCCGCCTCCCTGGAGAAGATCGCCGGCCTGCTCTACCAGCGGCCCGACGTGCCCGAGCCCGAGCGGCCGGTGTCGCTGCCGGCCCGGGGGGAGCGGGCCGGCGGCCCGGCCGGCCGCGAGGTGACCTTCGAGGGCGTCTCGTTCTCGTACCGGACGGGCGGCGAGGTGCTGCCGCCGTTCTCGCTGACCCTGCCGGCGGGGCAGACCACGGCCCTGGTCGGGGCGACGGGCGCCGGCAAGTCCACGCTGGCCAAGCTGCTGGCCCGGTTCTACGACCCGACCCAGGGGCGGGTGCTGCTCGACGGCGTGGACCTGCGCGAGCTCAGCCTCACGGAGCTGCGGCGCAGCGTGGTGATGGTGACCCAGGAGGCGTTCCTCTTCTCCGGGACGATCGCGGAGAACATCGCGCTCGGGCGGCCGGACGCCAGCCGCGAGGAGGTCGTGAGCGCGGCGAGGGCGATCGGCGCGCACGAGTTCATCGCCGCGCTGCCGGACGGGTACGACACCGACGTCCGCAAGCGCGGCAGCCGCATCTCGGCCGGTCAGCGGCAGCTCGTGGCGTTCGCCCGGGTGCTGCTGGCCGACCCCACGGTGGTGATCCTGGACGAGGCGACGTCCTCCCTGGACATCCCGGGCGAGAAGGCGGTGCAGAACGCGATGGCCACGGTGCTGCGCGAGCGGACGGCCGTGGTGATCGCGCACCGCCTGTCCACGGTGGAGATCGCCGACCGGGTGCTGGTGATGGACGGCGGCCGGCTCGTCGAGGACGGGCGGCCGGCCGAGCTGACGGCGGGCACGGGCCGCTTCGCCACGCTGCACCGCGCCTGGCGGGAGAGCCTGGTCTAGAGGCCGTCGGGTCCCTCGTCCGGGCCCGCGCCCGACGCGGCCGGGCCGTGCTCGCTCCGGCCGGACTCGCCGTCCCGGTCCTGCGCACCCCGGGTGTCGTGGGTGTCCTGCCTGCCCTGCGGGTCCTGCGGGTCCTGCGGGTCCTGGATGTCCGAGGGGTTCGGGGTGTCCGGGAGGCTCACCAGGCCGAGTTCGGCCCGGTGGGCGAGGCGCGGGTGGGCGGGCAGGACGCGGACGGTGTACCCGTAGGGCCCCGGCCGGTGGAGGGTCAGCTCGCCCTCGAAGGTCCAGTGGCCACTCAGGTCGGGCCCGCCGCTCGGCTTCAGCGGCACGCAGACGGTGTCCGCCAGCGTGTCGTCGCCGACCACACGGCCGGCGACCGCCTGCACCTCGACCGACGGCGGGTCGAGGTCGCCGAGCGTGACCCGGGCGCTCAACGGCAGCGTCGCCCCCAGGGTCGGCGGCTCCTCGCCCGCCTCCACCGACGCGACGGCGACGCGACGCCACTCCCGGCGGACCCGTTCGGCGAAGGCCGCGAGCTCCCCGGCGGCCCGCCCGCCGTCCTCGACGAGCGCGCGGTGCGCGACGGCGGCGGGCGCGTACAGGCCGGTGACGTACTCGCGCAGCATCCGGTCGGCCAGCACGCGCGGAACGAGCCGGTCGAGGGTGGCGCGGACCATCGCGAGCCAGCGCCCCGGCAGACCGGCCGCGTTGCGCTCGTAGAAGCAGGGCACGACCTGCTCCTCCAACACCTCGTAGAGGGCGGTGGCCTCCAGGGCGTCGCGCCGCTCGGGGTCGTCGGCCGCCGGGCCGTCGGCGGTGGGGATCTCCCAGCCGAAGTCCGGGTCGTACCACTCCTGCCACCAGCCGTCGCGGACCGAGACGTTGAGGCAGCCGTTGAGCGCGGCCTTCATGCCGGAGGTGCCGCACGCCTCCATGGGGCGCAGCGGGTTGTTCAGCCAGACGTCGCAGCCCGCGTAGAGGCTGCGGGCCATCCCCATGCCGTAGTCGGGCAGGAAGACGACGCGGTGACGCACGGCCGGGTCGTCGGCGAAGTGGACGAACTCCTGGATGAGCCGCTTGCCCTCCTCGTCGGCCGGGTGGGCCTTGCCCGCGACGACGATCTGGACGGGGCGCTCGGGGTGACACAGCAGCGCCCTGAGCCGTTCCGGGTCACGCAGCATCAACGTGAGGCGCTTGTAGGAGGGGACGCGCCGGGCGAAGCCCAGGGTGAGGATCTCGGGGTCGAAGACCTCGGCGACCCAGGCCCGTTCCGCCGCCGCGGCGCCCCGCTCCCGCCACGCCGTGGCCAGCCGGGCGCGCACCTCGCCCACCAGTTCCTCGCGCAGGCCGCGGCGGAGCTGGAACAGTTCGGCGTCGGTCAGGCGGCGGCCGGAGGAACGGGCCCGTCGCACCGCCTCCGCGGTCCAGCTGGGGGCGTGGACGCCGTTGGTGACCGCGCCGATGGGCACCTCCTCGGGTTCGAAGCCCTGCCAGAGCGGCGCGAACATGGCGCGGCTGACCTGGCCGTGGAGGGTGGAGACGCCGTTGGCGCGCTGGGCGGTGCGCAGGCCGAGGACCGCCATGTTGAACAGGGGGGCGGGCGGGTCCGGCTCGTGGGACGGCGGGGCGGGCTCGCGCCCGAGGGCCAGCAGGCGCGTCACGTCGAGCCCGGGGAGCATGCCGCCCTCACCGTCGGCGCCGCCGTCACCGCCACCGCCGTCACCGCCACCGCCGTCACCGCCGAGGTAGCGGGCGACGAGATCCTCGGGGAAGCGGTCGATGCCGGCGGGCACCGGCGTGTGGGTGGTGAACACGGTCCCGCCCCGGACGGCCCGCAGCGCCGCGTCGAAGCCGATGCCGCGCTCGCCGAGCTCCCGGACCCGCTCGGGCCCGAGGAACCCGGCGTGCCCCTCGTTCATGTGGAAGACCTCGGGCGCCGGATGGCCCGTCAGGCGGCAGAAGGCGCGCACCGCGCGGACGCCGCCGATGCCGAGGAGCAGCTCCTGGAGCAGCCGGTGCTCGCTGCCGCCGCCGTAGAGCCGGTCGGTGACCTCCCGTTCCGGGGGCTCGTTGGCGGCGGTCGCCGAGTCGAGGAGGAGCAACGGGACCCGGCCGACGCGCACCTGCCAGACCCGGGCGGCGAGCGTCCGGCCACCGGGGAGCGCGAGGCGCACCTCGACGGGTGAGCCGTCGCCCTCGGTGAGCGGCGTCATCGGCAGCTCCTCGGGCGTGAGCTCCGGGTAGTGCTCCCGCTGCCAGCCGTCGTCGGTGAGGCTCTGGCGGAAGTAGCCGCGGCGGTAGAGCAGGCCGACGCCGATCAGCGGGACGCCGAGGTCGCTGCCGGCCTTGAGGTGGTCCCCGGCGAGGACGCCGAGGCCCCCCGAGTACTGCGGCAGGGCGGCCGTGATGCCGAACTCCGGCGAGAAGTACGCCACGGCCCGGGGCAGCTCGCCGCCGGTCTGCGCGGTGGCGCGCTGGTACCAGCGGGGCTCGGTGAGGTAGTCGCGCAGGTCCTCCGCGGCGAGGGCGACGCGGCGCACGAAGCCGCGGTCGGCGGCGAGTTCCGCGAGGCGGCCCGCCGAGACCGTGCCCAGCAGTCGGTAGGGGCACCTCCCGGGGCCGAAGGAGCCCGGGGAGGCGCCCTCCCGCGCGTCCCGCCAGCGCTCGGGGTCGACCGAGCGGAGCAGCTCGTGGGTCTCGGGGTGCCAGGACCAGCGAAGGTTCAGGGCCAGCTCGCGGAGCGGGTCGAGGGGCTCGGGCAGCACGGGGCGCACGGAGAAGCGACGGATGGCCTTCACGCCATGACCGTAACCGCACACCGGGCGAATCAGGATGATAGCGACAGGGGTGTCGCCGAGCCCGACCCCGGGAAGCGGAGCGGCCGGAGCCGGGGCCGTGCCCGGCCCCGGCTCCGAGCCTGGGTACGGCTCGGCTGGCGCGTCAGCCCTTCGCGACGTCGACGAGCGGCGGCGCCACCTGGTCCTGTCGCGGGAGCAGGGTGCCGTCCGCGATCTCGGCGGCGTAGTGGCACGCCACCTTGTGGCCGCCGCCGACGTCGGTGAGCGCGGGCCGCTCGGTGGCGCAGCGCTCGGGCTGCCGCCACGGGCAGCGGGTGTGGAAGCGGCAGCCGGGCGGCGGGCTCGCCGGCGACGGCAGGTCGCCGGTGAGCAGGATCCGCTCCCGCGTCGCCTCCACCTCCGGGTCGGGCACGGGCACGGCCGACATCAGCGCCCGCGTGTACGGGTGGCGCGGCTCCTCGTAGAGCGCGTCGCTGGCGGCCTCCTCGACGAGGTTGCCGAGGTACATCACGCCGATGCGGTCGGATATGTGCCGGACCACCGCCAGGTCGTGGGCGATGACGAGATACGTCAGGCCCATCGACTCCTGGAGCTCCTCCAGCAGGTTGATGACCTGCGCCTGGATGGAGACGTCGAGGGCCGAGACCGGCTCGTCGCAGATGATCAGGTCGGGGTCGAGGACCAGCGCGCGGGCGATGCCGATGCGTTGCCGCTGCCCGCCGGAGAACTCGTGCGGGTACCGCGAGAGGGCGGAGGCGGGCAGGCCGACCCGGTCGAGGATCTCGACGATGCGGGCGCGGCGCGCGGCGCGGTCGGCGCCGATGCCGTGGGCGGCCATGCCCTCGGACAGGATCGACTCGATGTTCTGGCGCGGGTTGAGGCTGCCGAGCGGGTCCTGGAAGACCATCTGGAGGCGCCTGCGGGAGCGCCGCATCTCCTCGTCGCCCAGTTGGGCCAGGTCGGTGCCGTCGAAGACGACGCTGCCGCTGGTGATGTCCGTGAGGCGCAGGACGGCGCGGCCCAGGGTCGTCTTGCCGCAGCCCGACTCGCCGACCAGGCCGTAGGTCTCGCCGGCGGTCACGGAGAGGGAGACGCCGTCGACGGCGTAGACGTGGCCGACCGTGCGGTCGAAGAGGACGCCCCGCTTGACGGGGAAGTGCACCTTCACCTCGTCGAGTTCGAGCAGGCTCATGCGCGTGTCTCCGTCTCTTCTTCCTGTGCCTCGGCGCTGGAGCCGTTGCCGGAGCCGGAGCCGTTGCCGGCCGCCTCCGACGCCGGTTCCTCGGCCGTGTCCGTGTCCGCGTCCGCGTCCACCTCCGACACCGCCTCCGACACCGCCTCCGTGTCCGCCTCCGTGGCGGCGTCCCCGTCCTCGCCCCCGGGCAGCACCGGGTTGACGCACCGGACGTGGTGGGCCTCCCCCAGCTGCGGCAGGGTCCGCAGCGCGGGCGGCCCCTCCAGGCAGGCCAGCGTGTAGAAGTCGCAGCGGGGCGCGAAGGCACAGCCGTCGTCCCAGGCGATGGTGTCGTTGATGGAGCCGCGCACCGGCGTCAGCGGCTCGCCGCGCGGGGCGTCCAGCCGGGGAATCGAGCCCAGCAGCCCGTGGGCGTACGGGTGCGCGGGCGTGGCGAAGAGCGGTCGACGCTCGGCCGACTCCACGACCTTCCCGGCGTAGAGCACGTTCACCGTGTCGCACAGGCCGGCCACCACACCCAGGTCGTGGGTGATCATCAGCAGCGCGGTGCCCTGCTCGTCGACGAGTTCCCGCAGCAGTTCGAGGATCTGCGCCTGGATGGTGACGTCCAGCGCCGTCGTCGGCTCGTCGGCGATGAGCAGGCGGGGCGCGCAGGCCACCGCCATGGCGATGAGGGCGCGCTGGCGCATGCCGCCGGAGAGCTGGTGCGGGTACTCCTTCAGCCGCCTGGTCGGGTCGGGGATGCCGACCCGGTCCAGCAGCGCCGCGGCCTCCCTGCGGGCCGCCGCGCCGCGCAGGCCGCGGTGGCGGCTGAGCGTCTCGGTGACCTGCACGCCGATGGGGACCACCGGGTTGAGGGAGGAGAGCGGGTCCTGGAAGATCATCGCCAGCTGGGAGCCGCGCAGGTCGCGCAGGGCGGAGCGGGAGAGGGACAGCAGGTCGGTGCCGTCGAAGTCGGCGCGACCGCCGATCCGGACGCCCTTGCCGGGCAGCAGCCCCATGAGCGCCAGCGAGGTGACGCTCTTGCCGCAGCCGGACTCGCCGACCAGGCCGGTGACCTTCCCCGCGTCGATGGAGAAGGAGACCCCCGAGACGGCGTGGAAGTCGCGGCCGTCCCCGCGACCGGTGAACGTGACGGACAGGTCGTCCACGGAAAGCAGTGACATGTCAGCGGCTCCGCAGTTTCGGGTCGAGCGCTTCCCGCATGGCCTCGCCCAGCAGGGTGAAGCCGAGGGCGGTGATGATGATTCCCAGCGCGGGATAGACGGCCAGCATCGGCGCCTGGCTGAAGTCCTCCTGCGCCTTCGCCAGCATGACGCCCCACTCGGGCTGCGAGGCGTCCGGGTTGCCGAGTCCCAGGTAGGACAGGGCGGCGGCCTCGATGATGGCGGTGGCCAGCACGAGGGTGGCCTGGACGATGATGGGCCCGAGGGAGTTGGGCAGCACGTGGCCCAGCACGATGCGCCGCCGCCGCACGCCGACGGAGCGGGCGGCGAGCACATAGTCGGCGTTGGCCTGGGCGAGCATGGAGCCGCGCAGCAGCCGGGCGAAGATCGGGATCTGCACCACGCCCACCGCGATCATGACGGTGGTCAGGCTCTGCCCCATGACGGCCGCGATGCTGACGGCCAGCAGCAGGGAGGGCATCGCCAGGGTGATGTCGATGAAACGCATCAGCACGGTGTCGATCCGCTGCCCGACGCGGCCGCCGAAGGCGAGCGCGGCGCCGGACAGGCCGCCGATGAGGACGCCGACGGCGAAGCCGAGCAGCGTCGCGACGATGCCGACCAGCAGCGTCTGCCGGGCGCCGACGAGCATCCGGGAGAGCTCGTCGCGGCCGAGGTGGTCAAGACCCAGCCAGTTGTCCGAGCGGGGCCCGACGAAGATGCCGCGGTTGCTGAAGACCTCGCCGCGCCACGTCTGGGCGGTCGGGTCGTAGGGCGCGACCAGCGGACCGACGAGCGCCACCAGCAGGAACACGGCGATGATGACGGCGCCGACCAGGGCCATCTTGCTGGCGCGCAGGCGCCGCAGCGTCTCCACCCACAGGCTGCCGCCGGCGGCGGTCTCGCGGCGCGCCGTGAGCTCGGCGAGCCGGTCGATCCTGGTGGACTTCTTCTCCACGGTGATGGCCATCAGTGCACCCGCACTCTCGGGTCGATGAGGCTGTAGGCGATGTCGACCAGCAGGTTGATCACCACGTAGGTCAGCGCGATGAAGAGGATGAAGCCCATCAGCACGGGGTAGTCGCGTTCGTCGATGGCGGTTCGGATGAACTGGCCGATGCCGCCGAACTCGAAGACGGACTCGGTCAGCACGGCGCCCGACAGCAGGCTGCCGGTGAGCAGGCCGATCGTGGTGATGACCGGCAGCAGCGCGTTGCGCAGGACGTGCCGGGTGCGCACCACGTTCCTGGCCAGGCCCTTGGACTCGGCGGTGCGCACGTAGTCCTCGCCCAGCACGTCCAGCACGCTGGCCCTCGTCATGCGGACGACGACCGCCAGCGGGATGGAGGCGAGCGCGACGGCGGGCAGGATCAGGTGTTGCAACGCGTCCCACGAGGCGTCCCACTCGCGGGTGAGGAGGCCGTCGAGGACGTAGAAGCCGGTCACCTCCGTGGCGTCCAGCCCCGTGGTCTGGCGGCCGAAGCTGGGGAGCCAGCCGAGTTCGACGGCGAAGACCTGCTTGAGGAGGAAGGCGAGGAAGAAGACGGGGATGCAGATGCCGACGAGGGAGCCGGAGACCGCGGTGAGGTCCAGCCAGCCACCGCGACGGCGGGCGGCGAAGTATCCCAGCGGGATGCCGACGACGACGGCGATGAGCATGGCCGTCAGGCCGAGCTCCACCGTGGCGGGGTACCGGAGCGTGAACTCCTCCCAGACGGGTCTTCCGGTCTGGGACGAGGTGCCGAGGTCGAGCTGGACCAGCTCGCCCACGTAGGTGACGTACTGCTGCCACAGCGGGTCGTTGAGGCCGAGGGCCTCCTCGATGCGCCGCCGGTCCGCCTCGGTGGCGTGTTCGCCGAGCATGGCGGCGACGGGACCGCCTGGTAGCTGGTGCACCCAGATGAAGAGCAGCACCGACAGGCCGACCAGCGTGGGGATCAGCTGGAGAAGCCTGCGGACGATGAGACGCACCACGGTTGGTTGTCGCCCCCTTCTCGGTTCGTGTCAGCCGACCGCCCGGCCACGGGGTGCCGTGGCCGGGCGGTCAGTGGTGGACTGCGCCGTGCCGTGGGTCGAGCGGTCAGGCGCTCACTTGAACGAGGCCTCGGCGAAGTTCTCCTGGGTCAGCGGGGAGACGTTCGGCGGGTTGACGTTGTCGGCGAAGGCGATGGAGGGGGGCGAGCTGGAGAGCGGCACGCCCGGCAGGAAGTCCATCACCGTCTCGTTGATCTGCTGGTACAGGCCCACGCGGGTCTCGAGGTCCGGCTCGGTGGAGGCCTCGGCCATCAGGTCGAAGAGCTCCTGGTTACGGAAGCCCCACTGCGGGTCGTAGTCGGCGAACCAGGTGCCGATGAAGTTGTAGGCGTCGTTGAAGTCGCCCGTCCAGCCGAGCATGTACATGTCGCAGCCGCCGGTCTCGACGGTGTCGAGGTAGGTCGGGTTCCAGACCATGGGGTTGGGCTCGACGGTGATGCCGGCCGCCTCCAGGTCGGAGCGCATCAGCTCGTACATGTCCTCGGGCGCCGGCATGTAGGGCCGGGTGACCTCGGTCGGGTAGCAGAACTCCAGCGTCAGGTTCTCCTCGCCGGCCTCGGAGAGCAGCCTGCGCGCCTCGTCAGTGTCGTAGGCGTAGGTGGTGACGTCCTCGGAGAAGCCCTCGACGGTGTCGGGGATGAACTGGCTGGCGACGACGCCGCCCTCGGGCAGCTGGGTGTCGACGAGGGTCTGCCGGTCCAGGGCGTGGGCGACGGCCTGACGGACCTGGATGTCCTCCAGGGCCGGGTTCGCCTCCTGGTTGAAGCCGACGTAGAGGATGTTGAAGACGTCACGGGTCGGAACCTGGAAGCCCTCGTCGAGCAGGGTCTGCACGTCGCCGGGGGCCACGAGGTCGTAGCCGTGGATGTTGCCCGCCTGGAGGGCCTGGCGCCGGGCGCCCTCCTCCGAGATGGTGCGGAAGACCAGCTCGTCGAGGCCGGCCGGCTCGCCCCAGTAGTCCTCGAAGCGCTCCAGGGTGACCTCGCCGTTGCCCTTGTTCCACTCGGTGATGCGGAACGGGCCGGTGCCGGCGACCGTGCCGGCCTCCTGGCTGTAGTCCGGGTAGTTCAGGTTCTCGCCCTCGCCGCTGGCCTGCTGCTCCGCGTAGGCGTCGATGGCCTTGGGCGAGTGGATCGCCATGGCCTGGAGGGAGAAGCCGCCGGGGAGGTTCGCGGAGGGCTCCTTCACCTCGATGACGGCGGTGAGCTCGTCGGGGGCGGTGCAGCCGACGTAGTTGGACTCCGGCGTGTCCTCACTCTCGTTCTCGGCGAATCCACCGAAGACCGACTGCCAGTAATACGTCAGGGCCGGATTCTGGTACGTGCCGGTGTAGTTGTACCAGTGGTCGTAGTTCTTGCAGACCGCTTCACCGGTCAGTTTCTCACCGTCGTGGAAAGTGACGCCGTCCCGCAGGTGGAATGTCCACTCGGTGCCCGCTTCGTTACTCTCCCAGGTCTCGGCGAGGCCGCCGACCAGCTCGGAGCCTCCGGACTCGTGCTCCAGCAGCGCCTCGAACGCCTGACGGGTGACCCGGAAGGTCTCACCGTCGCTGGCCAGCGCGGGGTCGAGCGACGCGGGGTCGCCCGGGGCGCCGAAGACGAAGGCTTCGGAGTCGCCGGACGAACCATCGTCGTCACGCTCACTCTCCGCGCAACCGGTGACGATCGCACCGATCGCGAGGGCGGCCACAATGGTCCGCACGACTTTGGGTCTGGCTATGCGCATCGTCCACCTCAGGGTGTCAGCGACGGTTTGGCGTTTCGGTGGGGGAACATTACTGCGCGCGTAGATAGCTGTGAACCGCAGGCTGAACGGCGATACCGACCTGAGACTCACGGAATATGTAGTGGTGTTGTGAAGTTCTCCCATAGTCGCACCAAACGGACAATGGGTAATCTATTCATCCACACATGACGTTTCCCGCGATTCCGCGCCGATACTCCCCGCACGGCAACCTCCTGGTCCCCCGGTGGCAACACGCCGGTGACAAGTCCCCCCACGAGGCAAGGAGGGTCGCGTGCGACCCCTGCACCCCACACGAGAGCCCGGCCGCCGGCGACGACTGCTGGCCGCGGGACTCGTCGGCGTCCTGTGCGCCGGCGGGCTGTCCGCGCTGGCGTACGCCGGCGAGGAGGAGGCCGGCGCACGGTCCGGCGACCGGGCGGCGGCCCCGTCCGACGTCGCCCCGGCGACGAGCGGCCCGTACCAGATGGACGACCTCGACCGCGGCCTGGTGAGCGTCGGCTCACCGGACGGGAACCTGGTGAGCTGGCGGCTGCTGGCGACCGACCCGGACGACGTCGCCTTCCACGTCTACCGCGACGGCACCCGGATCACCGAGCGTCCGATGACCGGCCGCACCAACCTCCTGGACGCCGACGCCCCCGCCGACGCCACCTACACGGTCAGCGCCGTGGTGGACGGCGTCGAGACCATGGCCGCCGAGCAGTCCCTGGCGCTGCCGACCGCCAGCACCGACATCCCCCTCGACCGCCCCGGCGGGAACTACCAGGCGAACGACGCCTCCGTCGGCGACGTCAACGGCGACGGCGAGCTCGACATCGTCCTGAAGTGGAACCCCGACGACGCCAAGGACAACTCGCAGTCCGGGGTCACGAGCAACGTCTACGTCGACGCCTACACCCTGGGCGGCGAGCGGCTGTGGCGCGTCGACCTCGGCCGCAACATCCGCGCCGGGGCCCACTACACGCAGTTCCAGGTCTTCGACTACGACGGCGACGGCTCCGCCGAGGTCGTCATGAAGACCGCCGACGGCACCGTGGACGGCGAGGGCACCGTCATCGGCGACGCCGACGCCGACCACCGCAACTCCGGCGGCTACGTCCTGTCCGGCCCCGAGTTCCTCACCGTCTTCGACGGCGAGACCGGCGCCGCGATCGACACCGTCGACTACGTCCCGGGCCGCGGCAACGTCGCCGACTGGGGCGACGACTACGGCAACCGCGTCGACCGCTTCCTGGCCGGCACCGCCTACCTCGACGGCCAGCGCCCCTCGATCATCATGGCCCGCGGCTACTACACCCGCTCCGTCATCGCCGCCTGGGACTTCGACGGCAGCAGCCTGAGCCAGCGCTGGGTCTTCGACAGCGACGAGGCGGGCGGGCAGTACGCCGGCCAGGGCTCCCACAGCCTGTCCGTCGGCGACGTCGACGAGGACGGCCGCGACGAGATCGTCTACGGCTCCATGGCCGTCGACGACGACGGCTCGCCGCTGTGGACCACCGGCACGGGCCACGGCGACGCCCAGCACCTCGGCGACTTCGACCCCAGCGACCCGGGCCTGGAGTACTTCAAGGTCTCGGAGTCCGCGAGCCAGCCCAGCTCCCTGTTCATCGACCCGGCCAACGGGGACGTGCTGTGGGAGACGGCCTCGGGCTCGGACAACGGCCGCGGCGTCGGCGGCGACATCTGGGCGGACAACCCGGGCGGCGAGTACTGGTCCAACGCGGACGGCAGCCTGCGCGACGGGGAGGGCGAGGCGATCGGCCGCAAGCCCGGCAGCGCCAACTTCCTCGTCTGGTGGGACGGCGACACCACCCGCGAACTGCTGGACGACACCCACATCGACAAGTACGGCCCCGACGGCGACACCCGGCTGCTGACCGGCGAGGGCGTGGTGTCGGGCAACGGCACCAAGGCCACCCCCGCGGTCTCGGCCGACATCCTGGGCGACTGGCGCGAGGAGGTCGTGTGGGCCGCCTCCGACAGCAGCGCGCTGCGGATCCACGCCACGGACGAGCCGACCGACGTCGCGATCCCCGCGCTGATGCAGGACCGGCAGTACCGCACGAGCGTGGCCTGGCAGAACACCGCCTACAACCAGCCGCCCCACCCGGGCTTCTCCATCGGCGCCGAGATGGCCGAGGTCACGCCGTCGATGCTGGGCGGCGTCCCGGCCGGCCGCTGACCCCACCCACCACACCACGCACACGCGTCAGTCACACGCACCGCACCGAAACCGCCGGTTCCCGGGCGCAACCTTCCCGCGGCCGGCGGCGACCCACAGACGCAAGTACCCCCACATTTGAGGAGCATCACGTGCGATCCCACCATCGCGGCGGACCACGGCGACGTGGCCGCGTGCTCGCCGCCGCGTTCGCCGGCGTCCTGGTGGCCGGCGGCGTCACGACGTTCGCCACCGCCTCCGAGGACCAGACCGACGGCCAGACCACCGCCCAGGAGGTGGTCGAGGAGACCATCGAGGTCACCGAGGACTTCGACGGCGGCGGCGCCACCTTCGTCCCGGGCGACGGCCTCGGCGGCGGCGACCAGGACGAGGACCAGCTCCCGGTCTTCGAGGTGAGCAACGGCGCCACGCTCAGCAACGTCGTCATCGGCGCGCCGGGCGCGGACGGCGTCCACTGCCAGGGCAGCTGCACCCTCCAGAACGTCGTCTGGGAGGACGTCGGCGAGGACGCGGCGACCTTCCGGGGCGACGCGAGCTCGCAGTACACCGTCTCCGGCGGCAGCGCCGCGAACGCCGACGACAAGGTCTTCCAGTTCAACGGCTCGGGCACCCTCACGATCCGGGACTTCGAGGCCGAGGACTTCGGCACCTTCGTCCGCTCCTGCGGCAACTGCTCGTCGATGTCGGACCGGCACATCGTGCTGGACGGCGTCACGCTGAGGGCCCCGGGCAACACGGTCGCCGGCATCAACGAGAACTACGGCGACACGGCGCGCTTCAGCAACATCACGATCGTGGGCGACGACGACATGACCGTCTGCCAGCGGTACATCGGCAACGACGAGGGCGACGAGCCGGAGGAGTCCGGCGAGGGGCCCGACGGCACCCACTGCCTCTACAGCGAGTCGGACATCAGCTACCAGTAGCCGACTCGGGGAGGCGAACGGGCCACTCCGGCGCGCTCGCCTCCCTCTCCCTCTCCTTCCTCCCTCCCTCGGGCCGGCCCCCGCACCCCTCCGCGGTGCGGGGGCCGGCCCTCGTCCGTCACCGGTCGCCCACCGCGCCGCCGTCGACCCGGGCGCCCCGCCCACCCGGGTGAACGCGCTCCGTCGCCCTCACGGATCAAACGCGCCCTATCACTTCAAATAAGGCGAAACAGATAAAAAGGACCGACGCAAGGAGAACGCAGCCACCCACTCACTCCAGGTGATCACCACATGATCGGTCGCATCCCCGTCCTCGACGTCCAGCCACGCATCGACTGCGGCCGCCGGCCGGTCAAGGCGGTACCCGGCGAAACGCTTCTGGTCAGCGCCACCGTCTTCCGCGAGGGCGCCGAGGCCGTCGGAGCCAACGTCGTGCTGCGCGATCCGGCCGGCCGCGGCGGCGCCTGGCTGCCGATGCGCGAACTCGCGCCCGGCAGCGACCGCTGGGGCGCGGAGATCACCCCCGACAGCGAGGGCCGCTGGAGCTTCTCCGTCGAGGCGTGGGGCGACCCGCTGACCACCTGGCGGGAGCACGCCCACGTCAAGATCGCCGCCCCGCCCCGCGGCGCGACGGCGACCGACCGGGCCGACGCCGAGCTGACCCTCGCCGAGGGCGCGGAGCTGCTGACGCGCGCCGCCCGCGACATCCCCAAGAGCGAGGGCCGCACCACCGTCCTGGCCGCCGCCGACATCCTGCGCGACGCGGCGCTGCCCCCGCGCGCCCGGCTGGCCGCCGCCCTCACCCCGCAGGTCGTCGCGGTGCTGACCCGCCATCCGGTGCGCGAGCCGCTGAGCTCCTCCCGCCCGCTGCCGCTGCTGGTCGAACGCGAACGCGCCCTGGTCGGCGCCTGGTACGAGATGTTCCCCCGCTCCGAGGGCGCGAGCACGCGGCCGGGCCAAGCCCCCGTCTCCGGCACCCTGCGCACCGCCGCCGCCCGGCTGCCCGCCATCGCCGCCATGGGGTTCGACGTGGTCTACCTGCCGCCGATCCACCCCATCGGCACCTCCTTCCGCAAGGGCAGGGGCGGCGCCCTGGAGGCCGGCCCGCACGACGTCGGCTGCCCGTGGGCCATCGGCTCCCCCGCCGGCGGACACGACGCCGTCCACCCCGACCTCGGCACCCTGGAGGACTTCGACGCCTTCGTCGCCGCCGCCGCCTCCCGTGGCCTGGAGGTGGCGCTGGACTTCGCACTCCAGTGCAGCCCGGACCACCCCTGGGTGAAGGAGCACCCGGAGTGGTTCCGCCGCCGGGTGGACGGCTCCATCGCCTATGCCGAGAACCCGCCGAAGAAGTACCAGGACATCTATCCGATCTCCTTCGAACAGGACTTCCGGGGTCTGGTGACGGAGACCCTCAGGCTGCTGCGCTTCTGGATGGCACGGGGTGTCCGCATCTTCCGTGTCGACAATCCCCACACCAAGCCGGTGGTCTTCTGGGAGAAGGTCATCGCCGAGATCAACCGCACCGACCCGGACGTGGTGTTCCTCGCGGAGGCTTTCACGCGCCCCGCGATGATGCACGCCCTCGCCCGGATCGGATTCCAGCAGTCCTACACCTACTTCACCTGGCGGACCACCAAGTCCGAGCTCACGGAATACCTCACCGAGCTGAGCGGACCAGCGGCCGCATATATGCGCCCGAACCTGTTCGTCAACACTCCGGATATCCTCCACGCCTATCTCCAGGAGGGGGGCCGTCCGGCATTCGAGACCCGGGCCGTACTCGCGTCGACGCTCTCCCCGAGCTGGGGAATGTACGCAGGCTACGAGCTGTGCGAGGCCACGCCGGCCGAGCCGGGCAGCGAGGAGTACGCCGATTCCGAGAAGTACCAGCTCCGACCCCGGGACTGGGCCGCCGCCGAGCGCA
Organism: Streptomyces sp. 4N509B; assembly: GCF_052245655.1. NCBI lineage: Bacteria > Bacillati > Actinomycetota > Actinomycetes > Kitasatosporales > Streptomycetaceae > Streptomyces > Streptomyces sp. 4N509B. The sequence goes on along the minus strand of NZ_JBQQBZ010000012.1, from coordinate 87,197 downwards.
CCGGCCGCACCATCGCCCCGCTCATCACCCGCCTCAACGAGCTGCGCCGCCGCCACCCCGCCCTTCGCCAGCTGCGCAACCTGCGCTTTCACCGCACCAACAACGAGCACATCCTGGCGTACTCCAAGCGTATGAGGACACCTCACGCCGACTGCGTTCTGATCGTGGTCAACCTCGATCCTTCACGCACCCAGGAAGCCACCGTGTCGTTGAATATGGCGGAACTTGAAGGGTGCGGACTGTCTGCCTCTCAGGAAGCCGGCGCCGAGCCCTTCCCGGTGCGCGACGAGCTCACCGGAGAAACCTACTACTGGGGCAGGGACAACTATGTGCGGCTTGAGCCGGGCCTTGCGGGAAGGCTCGCCTCCTCGGCGCACATTCTTTCTCTGCGACCCGAGACCGGAGGGTCACCCAACGATGAGCGTCAATGAGCCGGTCCCCGACAGGTTCGAGGACACGCCAGCCCGTGAGCGCGACCCGGAGTGGTTCAAACGCGCCGTCTTCTACGAGGTCCTCGTCCGTTCCTTCATGGACAGCAACGGGGACGGAACCGGGGATCTGAAAGGGCTCACCAGCAAGCTCGACTATCTGCAGTGGCTCGGGGTCGACTGCCTGTGGCTGCCGCCGTTCTTCAAGTCCCCCCTGCGCGACGGCGGCTACGACGTCTCCGACTACACGGACGTCATGCCCGACGTCGGCAACCTCGCGGACTTCGTGGAGTTCGTCGACGCCGCCCACCAGCGCGGCATGCGGGTCATCATCGACTTCGTCATGAACCACACCAGCGACCAGCACCGGTGGTTCAGGGAGTCCCGCAGCGACCCCGAAGGGCCCTACGGCGACTACTACGTCTGGGCCGACGACGACAAGAGCTACGCCGACGCCCGGATCATCTTCGTCGACACCGAGACGTCGAACTGGACCTTCGACCCCGTGCGGCGCCAGTACTACTTCCACCGCTTCTTCTCCCACCAGCCGGACCTCAACTACGACAACCCCGCCGTCCAGGAGGAGATCCTCTCGGCGCTGCGGTTCTGGCTGGACCTCGGCATCGACGGCTTCCGCCTCGACGCCGTCCCGTACCTCTTCGCCGAGGAGGGCACCAACTGCGAAAACCTTCCTGCGACGCACGCCTTCCTCAGGCGGGTGCGCGCGGAGATCGACGCCCACTACCCCGACACCGTGCTGCTGGCCGAGGCCAACCAGTGGCCGGAGGACGTCGTCGACTACTTCGGCAGCTTCGCGGCCGGCGGGGACGAGTGCCACATGGCGTTCCACTTCCCCGTCATGCCCCGCATCTTCATGGCGGTGCGGCGCGAGTCGCGCTACCCGGTCTCGGAGATCCTCGCCAAGACCCCGCAGATCCCCTCGGGCTGCCAGTGGGGCGTCTTCCTGCGCAACCACGACGAGCTGACCCTGGAGATGGTCACCGACGAGGAGCGCGACTACATGTACGCGGAGTACGCCAAGGATCCCCGGATGCGCGCCAACATCGGCATCCGGCGACGCCTGGCCCCGCTGCTGGACAACGACCGCAACCAGATCGAGCTCTTCACGGCCCTGCTGCTGTCGCTGCCCGGCTCGCCGATCCTCTACTACGGCGACGAGATCGGCATGGGGGACAACATCTGGCTCGGCGACCGCGACGCGGTGCGCACCCCCATGCAGTGGACGCCCGACCGCAACGCCGGCTTCTCCACCTCCGACCCGGGCCGGCTCTTCCTTCCGACGATCATGGACCCCATCTACGGGTACCAGGTCACCAACGTCGAGGCGTCGATGAGCTCGCCGGCCTCGCTGCTGCACTGGACACGCCGGATGATCGAGATCCGCAGGCAGAACCCCGCCTTCGGCCTCGGCTCCTACGCGGAGCTGCCGTCCTCCAACCCGGCCGTCCTCGCCTTCCTCCGGGAACACGGCGACGACCTGGTGATGTGCGTCAACAACTTCTCCCGCTTCTCCCAGCCCACCGAGCTGGACCTCAGGCCCTTCGCGGGGCGCGTCCCGGTCGAGCTGCTCGGCGGCGTCCGCTTCCCGCCGGTCGGCGAGCCGCCGTACCTGCTGACGCTCGCGGGCCACGGCTTCTACTGGTTCCGGCTGCGCCGGGTTCCCGAGGCGTAGGCGAGGGCCGCCGGCGCAGCCGGCGCCGGCACCGGCGCGCGCGCCGGACGGCCTGGTGACAGGCCCACCCCCTGCCTCGGGGAGGGCCTGTCCCGACCGCGGCGCAACGCTGCCCAAAGCCCTCCGTTTGTGTGACGGGTCTCACCCTCACGGTTGTTCCTCGACGACACGTCCGGCGCCGCACCGGGCGCGTCCCGCCGCCATCCGGAACACTTCTCACATATTTCGTCATCCGGGAAAGGACGCCATGTCGGACAGCTCCTCACCCCGGACCGCTCCGGCGCGCCTCCTCCCCCACGGCACCGCCCTGCTGCACTCCCTCACCGAGCTGCTGGCCCGCTGGCTGCCCCGGCAGCGCTGGTTCGCCGGCAAGGGCCGCCCCCTCGACGGCCTCGCCCTCGTCGCCGCCACCGAGCTGCTGCCCTGCACCGCCACGGGACCGGCCCCCGGGCTCCTCCACCTCCTCGTGCGCGCCCGCCAGGACCACCGCTCCCACCCGGCCAGGGCCGGCGCCGACGCCACCGTTGGGGCCACGGTCGGCGCCGGCGACTGCTACCAACTCCTCCTCGGCGTCCGCCCCGTCCTGCCCCCCGCCCTCGCGCCCGCCCTCGTCGGCCGCCCCGTCGACGGCCCGCTGCGCGGACGAGCCGTCTACGACGCACTCCACGACCCCCGCCTCGCCGCCCTCCTGCTGGAACGTCTCCGCGCCCCCGGCCGCCTGGGTGACCTGCGCTTCGGCCGCGCGCCCGGCAGCGCCATCCCCGCCGGCCTGCCCGCCCGCCTCCTCACCGGCGAACAGACCAACTCCTCCGTCGTCTACGGCGACAGCCACATCCTCAAGCTCTTCCGCCGCGTCGCCCCCGGCCTCAACCCCGACCTGGAGCTGCCCCGCGCCCTGGCCGAGGCGGGCTGCACCCGCGTCCCCGCGCCCTCCGCCTGGTTCGAGGCGCACGCCGCCGTCACGACGGAACCGCTCACCCTCGGCGTGCTCCAGCCCTACCTCGCCGGCTCCCGCGACGGCTGGCACCTGGCGCAGCGCTCCCTCAGCCAGCGCACCGACTTCCGGGCGGCGGCGCGCTCCCTGGGCCGTGCCACGGCCGAGGTCCACACCGCCCTGGCCGCCGCGCTCCCCACCTCCGCGCTCGGCCGGGCGCAGCTGGAGCAGACGGCCACCGCGATGACCGAACGCCTCACCGAGGCCACCGCCGCCGTTCCCGCGCTCCGCCCCTACCGCGTCGGGCTGCGCCGCGCCTACGAGGACCTGGCCGCCTTCGCCCGCGGCGGCGGGCGCTGCACCGTGCAGCGCCTCCACGGCGACCTGCACCTCGGTCAGGTCCTGCACTCCGGGGCCGCCGCCGACCAGGCGACCGGCTGGTCCCTCATCGACTTCGAGGGGGAGCCCGCCCGCCCCCTCGCCGACCGCCGCCGGCTGGGCCCGCCCGTGCGCGACATCGCGGGCATGCTGCGTTCCTTCGACTACGCCGCCTGCCAGCACGGCGCCGCCGCCGCGTTCGCCCGGCGCTGGTCCGACGCCGCGCGGCGCGCGTTCTGCGAGGGGTACGCGGCGGCCTCCGGCCACGACCCGCTGGAGCAGCGGGAGCTGCTGCGCGCCTACGAGACCGACAAGGCCGTCTACGAGGTGCTCTACGAGGCGCGCCACCGCCCCGCCTGGCTCCACGTCCCCATGACCGCCGTCCGCCGCCTCGCCGGCTGACCTCCGGCGCCCCCGCCATCCCGTGATCCCGTCACTCCGTCCCGCACTCCACCCGTCCCCCACTCCACCCCGGCCGACCCGACCCGACCGTGACCGTCCCCACCATGACCGTCCCCACCATGACCGTCCCCACCGTGACCGACCACCGAGAGGAGCCCGCGTGCTCGCCGAGCGCGTCTGGGAGGCGCTGGGCGCCCACCCCACCACCCACGAGGGCCGGCCAGGCACCCGCTTCGCGGTCTGGGCCCCGAACGCCCGCGCCGTCGCCGTCACCGGCGACTTCAGCGACTGGGACCCGGCCGCCCACCCCCTGCGACGCACCGGCGCCCCGGGCGTCTGGCAGGGGTTCGTGCCCGGGGTGGGGCCCGGCGCGCTCTACAAGTTCGCCGTCACCGCCGCCGACGGCGCGTGCTCGCTGCGCGCCGACCCGCTGGCCCGCCGCACCGAGCACCCACCCGCCACCGCCTCCGTCGTCTGGCGCGGCGGGCACGTCTGGCGTGACGCCCGCTGGCTCGCCGAGCGGGCGGGCCGGCGCTGGCGCGAGGAGCCGCTGTCGGTCTACGAGCTCCACCTCGCGTCCTGGCGTCCCGGCCTCGGCTACCGCGAGCTCGCCCGCGAGCTGCCCCGCTACGTCCGCGACCTCGGCTTCACCCACGTCGAGCTGCTCCCGCCGGCCGAACACCCCTACGGCGGCTCCTGGGGGTACCAGGTCACCGGCTTCTACGCCCCCACCGCGCGGCTCGGCACCCCCGACGACTTCAAGCACCTCGTCGACGCCCTCCACCAGGCAGGCGTCGGCGTCATCGTCGACTGGGTGCCGGCCCACTTCCCCAAGGACGACTGGGCCCTGGCCCGCTTCGACGGCACCCCGTGCTACGAGCCGGCCGACCCGCGCCAGGCCGAGCACCCCGACTGGGGCACCCTCACCTTCGACCACGGCCGCCCCGAGGTCCGCGCCTTCCTGATCGGCAGCGCCCTGTACTGGTGCGAGGAGTACCACGTCGACGGCCTCCGCGTGGACGCCGTCGCCTCCATGCTCTACCTCGACTACTCCCGGCCGCCTGGCGGCTGGACGCCCAACGCCGACGGCGGTCGCGAGAACTGGGACGCCGTCACGTTCCTCAGGGAGCTCAACGACACGCTCCACCGCCACCACCCGGACGTCCTGACCATCGCCGAGGAGTCCACGGCCTGGCCCGGCGTCACCCACCCGACCGCCCACGGCGGCCTCGGCTTCGACCTCAAGTGGAACATGGGCTGGATGCACGACTCCCTGTGTTACGTCTCCCGCGACCCGGTCCACCGCGCCTGGCACCACCACGAGATCACGTTCTCGATGGCCTACGCCCACACCGAGGCGTACCTGCTGCCCGTCTCCCACGACGAGGTCGTCCACGGCAAGCGCGCCCTGGTGTCGAAGATGCACGGCGACTGGTGGCAACAGCGCGCCGGCCACCGCGCCTACCTCGGCTTCATGTGGTCCCACCCCGGCAAGCAGCTGCTGTTCATGGGCCAGGAGTTCGCCCAGGGAGCCGAGTGGTCCGAGACCGAGGGCCCCCAGTGGTGGGTGCTCGACCCCGCCTGGCCCGCCGCCCCCGACCACCTCGGGGTCCTCTCCCTGGTCCGCGAGCTCGGCGCCCTCTACCGCGCCACCCCGGCCCTGTGGCGGGCCGACACCGACCCGGCCGGCTTCCGCTGGATCACGGCCGACGCCGCCGAGGACAACGTGCTGGCCTTCCTGCGCCTGGCCCCGGACGCCGAACCCCTGCTGGCCGTCACCAACTTCTGCCCCGTGGTCCGCCACGACTACCGCATCGGCAGCCCGCAGGACGTCACGGCCTGGCGCGAGATCCTCAACACCGACGACCCGCGCTACGGCGGCAGCGGCCTGACCCACCCCGACCCGGTGAAGACCGAGGCCATCCCCTGGCACGGCCACGAGACCAGCATCTCCCTCACCCTGCCGCCGCTGGCGACGCTGTGGCTCGGGCCCGCCGGGGGCACGCTTCCCCCGCCCTGAACCCCGCCCTGACTCCCCGCCCTGAACCGCCCGCCCCGGCCGCCCCGGCCGCCCCGCCCGGGGGCACCGTCACGCGGCACGCCCGGATACGGTGAACAGGTGAACGACACCTGGGATCCCACCTCCCCCGGCGTCCTGCGTCTGCCCTCCGGCCGCCTCGTGAGGGGCCGCGGCCTGCGCAGGGCCCTGCCGCCGGGCACCGAGCCCACGCTGGGCGTATACCTCCTCGGACACGAGCCACCGACGACGCCCTGGGAGGCGCGGTGGCTGCGGTGGCCCGACTTCCGGCTGCCCAGCGACCACGACCAGGCCAGGGCCCTGCTGGCGGAGGTGTGGGAGCGCGCCGAGACCGAACGCGTCGAGCTCGCCTGCGGCGGCGGCCGGGGCCGCACCGGCACCGCCCTGGCGTGCCTCGCGGTCCTCGACGGCGTGCCCGCCGACCGCGCGGTGCGGTACGTGCGCGAGCACTACGACGCGCGCGCCGTCGAGACGCCCTGGCAGAAGCGGTACGTGCGCCGCTTCCCCGTGGAGCGGTCCTACGGCCGCGCTGACTCCCGGTAGTACGGGTCGAGGACGCGGCCCTCGCGCGCCTGCTCGTCGTAGGTGTACACCTCGCGGCCCGCGACGAAGACGCGCAGCGCGCGGCTCATCACGTCCAGCGGGTCGCCGGACCAGACCACCACGTCCCCGTCGAGGCCGGGCCGAAGCGAGCCCACCCGGTCGTCCAGGCCCATGATCTCGGCGGGGTTCACGGTGATGGTGCGCAGCGCCTCCCCGCGGTCCAGCCCCTCCTTGACGCAGAGGGTCACCTGGTGGACCAGGAAGTTGATCGGCACCACCGGGTGGTCGGTGGTGATGGCCACCTTCACCCCGGCGCGGGCCAGGATGCCGGGGTTGGCGAGCGTGCGCTGCCGGACCTCGACCTTGACGCGGGTGGTGAACAGCGGGCCGCTGATGACGGGCACCTCGCGGCGCGCGATCTCGTCGGCGAGGAGGTGCCCCTCGGTGCCGTGGTTGATGACGACGCGGTACCCGAACTCGTCGGCGAGCCGCAGCGCGGTGGCGATGTCGTCGGCCCGGTGGGTGTGCTGACACCACGGCAGCTCCCCGTCGAGGACCCGGACGAGCACCTCCAGCGTCGGGTCGCGGTCGAAGGGCTTGCCCTCCTCGGCCGCGTGCTGCCGCCTGGCGCGGTAGTCCTGCGCCCTGGTGAACGCGTCGCGGATCACGGCGGCGACGCCCTGCCGCGTCGAGGGCAGCTGGTTCTTCTCGCCGTAGACCCGCTTCGGGTTCTCCCCGAGCGCGCTCTTCACGCTGACCGGATGACGCAGCAGCATCTCGTCGACGCTGCGGCCCCAGCACTTCACGGCGACGGTCTGGCCGCCTATCGGGTTGCCCGAGCCGGGCTTGATGACGGCGCTGGTGACGCCGCCGGCCAGGGCGTCGGCGAAGCCGGAGTCGGCGGGGTTGATGGCGTCCAGCGCCCGCAGCCGCGCGCCGTTGGGGTCGGTCATCTCGTTGGTGTCCTGCCCGGCCCACCCCTCGGCCTCCTCGTGGACCCCGAGGTGCCCGTGGGCCTCGACGAAGCCGGGCAGCACCCACCGCCCCGCCGCGTCCACGGTGCGCACCCCCTCGGGCACGGCCACCTCGTCGTCGGGGCCGACGGCGGCGATCTGGCCGCCGGTGACGAGGACGGTGCCCCGTTCGATGGGCTCCCCGACGACGGGTACGACGTATCCGGATCTGATCGCGATGTCCATGGGTGAGGAATCTATCCGACCACCTGTTCTCCACCGACGGTCCGGCACGTCTACGCTCTCGTCCCGTGACGTTCACCTACGACGACGTGAAGGCCGCGGCCGGACGGATCGACGGGCGCGTCCGGCCCGTGGCGCTCGCCCGCGCCGACGCCCCGGCCGCGCCCTCCGCGGGCCGCCCGCCGTGGTTCGCGCTGGAGTTCCTCCAGCACACCGGGACGTTCAAGGCGCGCGGCGCGCTCAACTTCGTCACCGCCCGGCTGGAGGAGGGCTCCCTGCCGCCGGCCGGGATCGCCATCGCCTCGGGCGGCAACGCCGGCCTGGCCTGCGCCTGGGCGGCCCGGGAGCACGGCGTCCCGGCGACCGTCTTCCTGCCGGAGACCGCCCCGGCCGTGAAGGTGGCGGCCCTGCGGGCGCTCGACGCGCGGGTGCGGCAGGTGGGCGGCCAGTACGCGGAGGCGGCGGAAGCGGCGCAGGCGTTCACGGCCGCAACGGGCGCGGTGGCCTCGCACGCCTACGACAACCCGCTGGTGGCCGCCGGCGCCGGCACGCTGCTGGAGGAGATCCACGCCGCCCGGCCCAGCGTGACCACGGTCGTGGTCTCCGTCGGGGGCGGCGGGCTGTTCGCGGGGGTCGCCACCGCGGCGGCGGCCCACGGCCTGCGGGTGGTGGCCGTCGAGCCGGAGCACTGCCGCGCGCTCAACGCGGGGCTCGCGGCCGGCCGTCCGGTGGACGTGCCCGTGGACTCGGTCGCCGCCGACGCGCTGGGCGCGCGGCGGGCCTCGGCCGACGCGGTGCGGCTGGCGGCGGCCCCGCACGTGACGTCGGTGCTCGTCAGCGACGAGGCGATCGTCGCGGCGCGGCGGGCGCTGTGGCGCGACCACCGCCTCGCCGTCGAGCACGCGGCGGCCGCCGCCCTGGCCGCGCTGCGCTCCGGCGCGTACACGCCGGGGGCCAAGGAGGAGGTGTGCGTGGTGCTGTGTGGCGCCAACACCGACCCGGGCGACCTCGCCGGGGGCCCGGGGCCCACCCCCTGACCGGGACGTGGCCCCTGCGGCGGGGTCGACCGACGGCGGGGTCGACCGACGGCCTGGCGGTGGCCCCGGCGGTGGGCCGGGCGGCCGGGGGCCGTCAGAAGACGGCCTCGGCCTCGTCCATGCGGTACTGCGGCAGGTGCTTGAGCTCCATCGTGGCGGTGGCCAGCGGGGTCATCACGATGTCGGTGCCGATCAGCGCCGTCATCATGCCGAACTCCTCGCGGTGCGCGGCCTCCACCGCGTGCCAGCCGAAGCGGGTGGCGAGCACCCTGTCGTACGCCGAGGGCGTGCCGCCGCGCTGGATGTGGCCGAGGATGACCGGCCGGGCCTCCTTGCCCAAACGCTTCTCCAGCTCGCTGGCGAGGCGGTTGCCGATGCCGGCGAAGCGCTCGTGCCCGTACTGGTCGATCTCGCCGCGCTCGTAGGGCATGGAGCCCTCGGCGGGCCGCGCGCCCTCCGCCACACAGACGACGGCGAACTTCTTCCCGCGAGCGAATCGCTCCTCGACCATCTTGCACAGGTCGTCGACCTGGAAGGGCCGCTCGGGGACGCAGATGCCGTGGGCGCCGCCCGCCATGCCGGCCTCCAGCGCGATCCAGCCCGTGTGCCGGCCCATGACCTCCACGACCATGACGCGCTGGTGCGACTCGGCGGTGGTCTTCAGGCGGTCGATGGCCTCGGTCGCGACGCCGACGGCCGTGTCGAAGCCGAAGGTCCGGTCGGTGGCGGAGATGTCGTTGTCGATCGTCTTGGGGACGCCCACGACCGGCAGCCCGGCGTCGGCCAGCATCCGGGCGGCGGTCAGGGTGCCCTCGCCGCCGATCGGGATCAACGCGTCGAGCCCGAGCTTGCGGCGGAAGGCCTCGGCGTTCTCCGTGGCCTCGCGCAGCCGGTTCCGCTCCAGGCGACTGGAGCCGAGGATGGTGCCGCCGCGCGCGAGGATGCCGCTGACGGCGTTGAGGTCGAGTTCGCGGTACCGGCCTTCGAGCAGGCCCTTGAATCCGTCCTCGAAGCCGATGACCTGGTCACCACGGTCGACCACGGCTCGGTGGACGACGGAGCGGATCACGGCGTTCAGGCCGGGGCAGTCTCCACCTGCCGTGAGTACGCCAATACGCATCGGATTGCTCTCCTGCCTCGCTTACGGCGACGGGTGGCCGTCCGGATTCTTGCACGAGCGGCGGTCGCGTTCGAACAGCGCGCGCAACCTCTTTCGCGCCCCCTTGGGGGACGTGAGGGCGCGGGGGGCGTGGGAGAGGGCGCGCGAGGTACCCGGCCGGAGTAGGCTCGAAGCGCGGTCGCCGAGAAGCCCAGCGGACGAGGAACTCGTGATCGCCAGGCCGGCGTTCATCCTGGTCCGCCTGGTGGCGTCGCGTGACGCGCACTGTTCACTCGCCTGATTATTCCGCTTCGGAACAAACCGATAGGATCGCCCTCATGCGCCGTTCCAAGATCGTCTGCACCCTGGGCCCCGCCGTCGACTCCTTCGAGAGGCTGAAGGGCCTGATCGAGGCCGGCATGAACGTGGCCCGTTTCAACTTCAGCCACGGCAGCCACGAGGAGCACGAGGAGCGGTACCACCGGCTGCGCAAGGCCAGCGAGGAGACCGGCCAGGCGGTGGGCGTCCTCGCCGACCTCCAGGGCCCCAAGATCCGGCTGGAGACCTTCGCGAACGGCCCGGTGGAGCTCAAACGGGGTGACGAGTTCACCATCACCACCGAGGACGTGCCCGGGGACCGCAGCATCTGCGGCACCACGTACAAGGGCCTGCCGGGCGACGTCGCCAAGGGCGAGACGATCCTGATCAACGACGGGAACGTGGCGCTCCAGGTCATCGAGGTGGACGGGCCGCGGGTGCGCACCATCGTCATCGAGGGCGGGGTCATCTCCGACCACAAGGGCATCAACCTCCCGGGCGTCGCCGTGAACGTCCCGGCGCTGTCGGACAAGGACGAGGAGGACCTGGAGTTCGCCCTCCGCCTCGGCTGCGACATGGTGGCCCTGTCCTTCGTCCGCAACGCCGACGACGTGCGGGACGTCCACCGCGTGATGGACCGGGTGGGCCGGCGGGTCCCGGTGATCGCCAAGGTGGAGAAGCCGCAGGCGGTGGAGAACATGGACGAGGTCGTCGCCGCGTTCGACGCGGTGATGGTGGCCCGCGGCGACCTGGCGGTGGAGTACCCGCTGGAGAAGGTCCCGATGGTGCAGAAGCAGCTCATCGAGAAGTGCCGCCGCAACGCCAAGCCGGTGATCGTCGCCACCCAGATGATGGAGTCGATGATCGAGAACTCCCGCCCCACCCGCGCGGAGGCGTCCGACGTCGCCAACGCGATCCTCGACGGCGCCGACGCGGTGATGCTCTCCGCGGAGTCCTCCGTGGGCAGGTACCCGATCGAGACCGTCAAAACGATGTCGCGGATCGTCGTCGCGGCCGAGCGGGAGCTGCTCTCGCGCGGGCTCCAGCCGCTGGTGCCGGGGAAGAAGCCCCGCACCCAGGGCGGCTCCGTGGCGCGGGCGGCCTGCGAGATGGCCGACTTCCTCAACGGGAAGGCGCTGGTGGCGTTCACCAAGTCGGGCGACACCGCCAGGCGGCTGTCGCGGTACCGCGCCGAGCAGCCGATCATCGCCTTCACCACCGAGCCCGCCACGCGCAACCAGCTCACGCTCACGTGGGGTGTGGAGACGTACGTCGTGCGGTACGCGGACCACACCGACGAGATGGTCGAGATCTGTGACGCCGAGGTGGCCAGGCTCAACCGCTTCGAGCGCGGCGACACGCTCATCATCACGGCGGGCTCGCCTCCCGGCGTCCCCGGCACCACCAACATGGTGCGGGTCCACCACCTCGGCGGCCTGTGAGCCCGTCCCCGCACGCGCCCACCCGCCCGTGACCTCCGCCTCGGGGCCCTCTCCCACGACGGCCCCGGGCGGTGTCACTCCGGCAGGGTGGGTCCGTCGTGCGTGATGTACGAGCTCATGCCCTGCATGGTCAGCTCGCCGCCGAACTGGCCGGCCTGGACGACGAAGACGTTGGTGAAGTGGGCGATCGGCAGGTCGAGCGGGGGCTGGTGCTCCGGGTCGAAGACGATCGGTATGAGCCCGAAGAGGTTGCCCTCGAGCCGCTCGGTGTACATGGTGACGGTGCCGTTGCGGAAGGTGGAGGTGGAGCCGGGGGCGGTCGCGACGTGGTTGCGCACGGCGCCCTGGCCGTCGACGATCTGGTGGAGGTCGCCGATGTCGACCCGCTCCGCGGTGAACTTCAGGACCTGCTTGGTGGTGCCGTTCGCGGTGGTGACGTTGACGACGCCGTGGTAGTCGAGGCCGTAGAGGGTCAGCGAGCTGGCCTCCAGGTACCACTCGTCGTTCGGCAGCACGAGTGCCGTGTCCTCGTCCACGCCCGCGACCTGCCTCTCCTCCGGGCAGGGGAAGGGCTCCTGCCCCTCGGCCGTGTCCCCGGCTCCCTCGGCGGCCCCGTCCTCGGCGGTCGCGTCGGGCGTCTGCTCCGGCTCGTCCTCGGCGGGCTCCTCGGTGGACTCCTCGCGGGAGGGCTGCTCCTGCGCCGGGTCCTCCTCGGGCTCGGGCTCCTCCTCGGCGGGCGGCTGCTCCGGCTCGGGTGACGGTGACGGCGCCGGGTCCTCCTCGGGCTCCGTCGGCTCCGGCGTCGGCTCCTCGGGCTCCGCCGGCTCCTCGGGCTGCGTCCCGTCGCCGGGGGTGAAGAAGTCGACCACGCCCTGGCCGAGGTCCTCAAGGCCCTGCCCGATGGGTCCCAGCAGGCCCCCCGAGCCGTCCTCGGCGTCCTCCTGCGCGGGCTCCTGCCCGGCCGTGTCCTCGGCCGAGTCCTCCGCCGTCTCCTCGGCGGCGCCCCCGCCCGACTCCTCGGCGGCCTCCTCACCCGCGTCCTCGGGCGTGGCGCTCTCCTGCTCCTGCTCCTGGTCGGTGTCGGGCCGCAGCAGGTCGTCCTCGGCCTCCGCGGCCTCGTCCTCGCCCTGGCCCTGCTGCTCCTGCTCGTCCTGCTCGTCCTGCTGGGTCTGCTCGTCCTGCGGCTCGTCCTCGGCCTGCCCGTCGGTCTCCTGGGCCTGCTCGCCCTCCGCCTGCTGCTCCTCCTCCAGCGGCGTGTCGGGCATCTCCACGCACGAGGTGCCGGAGAACGGGCTGTCGGGATGCTGGTCGGCCTTGGCCGCGAGCGGGGAGGTGAACCCCGTCCCCAGCAGCACCGCCGACGGCATCGCCGCCAGCGCGACGGCCTTACCGAACGGCATGTGCAGGCGCTGGAACAGCGATCTGCGCTGCTTCGCGTGGCGTCCGCCCGCCGGTGTGAACGGCTCCTCGCCCTCTCCCCCACCGTCGGCGGACGCGGCTATGGCCTCGCTCGGCTCTTCACTCGACACGATGTGTCCCTTTCCCCGGAGTCGTCCCGTCCGCCGGCGCCGTTCCCGTGAAGCCGGCCAACGCGCTGCCCGTGCCGGGCGTGGCGGCCGGGGGGCCTCCCGCCTCGGCGTCGTCCCTCTCCGCCGTCCGCGCCGGCTGGGTCTGACCCGGTACCCAGGCGATGCTCATCCCGCCGCCGATCAGCCCGAAGAGGAACCCGATCAGGAATCCGCCGAAGTTCGAGACGACCAGGGAGACCAGGGAGAGCAGGATCGCCGCGACCCCGGCGAATATCCGCACGTGGGGCTGGAACCACATGACGAGGCCGAGCACCATCAGCAGGACGCCGATGACGAGCGAGCCGGCTCCCGCCGTGGTGGACATGCGGATCGTGAGATCGCCGAAGGTCATGTGGGCGTACGGGAAGTAGACGATCGGCACCCCGGCGACGAGGGTGAACAGACCTGCCCAGAACGGCCGCCGCCATCTGAAGTAGCGGAACGCCGTGCGCCCTCGGCTGAGGCGTGAGGCCGTCGTCGAATCTGCTGCGATTGTGCTCACGGCACGTACTCCCTGGTGGCGCGTCTGAGATGGCGGGGTGCACGATACGGTGCGGTGCCCCTGGGGCAGAGGCGCCAGTTCCTCTGCCCCAGGCACCGGTCTGGGCCGTCAGGTCACGTGGACCGTCGGGTCTCGGCCGTCAGAAGCACTCTTCGTCGTCGCCGGTGTGCAGGCTCATGCTGAGACCGCTGAGACGGAAGGTGCCCGCCGAGGTGGCCCAGGCCGTCTGCTCGACGTCCCTGAGCACGACCTGGTCGGCCTGCTGGGCGAACGACCCGGGCAGTGTGCCCTCACCCGGCTCGGGGCCCTTGGTGGTGTCGTCGACGCTCACGCCGATGTCGACGTTGGTGAAGACGGCCTGCGAGGTGTCCAGCTGGGCGACGTCGATGAACAGGTTCTCGGCCGTCACCGGGTTGTCGGGGTCGGTGCCCGCCCTCAGCTGGAGGGTGACCTCACCGAGGAACGGCACGCCCGGAACCACCACCGACTGGCAGAGGTTGTTGATCGTGGCCTCGTCGAACGCGGAGATCGCGACGGGCTCCGTGCCGCCGCCCGCGGGGCGGGCGATCGAGCCGTACTGGACGAACCCCTCACCGACCAGCTGGTCGGCGGTGACCTTGAACTCCTGCCCTGAGACGGCGAAGGACGCGGCGAGCGCTCCCTGCGCCAGGGCGAGACCTATGGCTGCCGAGGCGGCCACGCCCGGCACCATCACCAGCCCGAACCGCCCCCATCTGGTGCCGCCGCGAGGCTGTGACTCCATGACTTTCCTCCTTCTCGGACGATCGATCTCCGGCGCCCGGCCACCCGTTGGTCGGCAAGCTGCCCCAGCCCGGAGAGGAGACGCGAGATATCCCCGGGCTGCACCCCGGTGACAACCACGGGCCCAGGGCCCCGTCGTGCTCCTCGGGATCCTCGACCTTGAGGCCGGACCAGGCCCCGTGCGACGCCTCGTTGGACGGGCATGCCGTCACAGGCACCCCCCTGGTCCGCGACCGACGCGTGGCACGTCGGCTGGGCTGATCGTGGTGCATCTCACGGAATGACACAAGGGGTTCGTTACTAGCCGGTAATCCACGTATGTCGAGTCCGCGTCATACACCCAGAGGAGGCAGCGGAGGGTTACTGGGACGAAGCGCCACCGACCGGAAGCAAAGCGGACGTAAGAGCAGCTTGTACGCCTGCGGACGTAGCCGAACGTGACGGCGACCGCGTTTATCACGGTTTGGTAAACGCGATCACCGTCCCTGTTATGTGAACATCTGTCGGCACCGCCGCTCAGGTGCGCCGCGTCCGGCGACCCGGCGGCGGTCGTTCCCCGGGTATGTCAGAAGAGCACGCGGGCCAACGCGCCACGGGCGGCCGTCACGCGCGGGTCCTCCGGTCCGACGAGTTCGAAGAGCTCCAGCAGACGCACCCGCGCCGCCTCCCGCTCCTCCCCCGCCGTGCGCTGCACGGTGCTCACCAGGCGACCGAAGGCGTCCTCCACGTGGCCGCCGACGAGGTCGAGGTCGGCCGCGTCCAGCTGGGCCGCGACGTCGTCGGGCCGCTCGGCCGCCGCCTTGCGGGCCACCTGCGGGTCGAGCTCCTGCACCCGCCGCAGCAGCTGCGCCTGGCCGAGGCCGATCCTCGCCTCCTCGTTCGCCGGATCGTCGGCGAGCACGTTCTCGTACGCCTGGACGGCCCCGCCGAGGTCCCCGGCGTCGAGCGCGGCGTGGGCCGCCGCGAGCGCGGGGTCGCCGGGCGGCTCGGGCGCCACCTGCCCGCCCTGGGCCGCCGCCTCCCGCGCCTGGGCCGCCTGCTCGGGGTCGACGGGCGCGCCGACGACGCCGAAGCGCTGCTCGGCCGCCTCGATCAGCTGGTCGAGCACCTGCCTGACCTGCGGCTCGGGCGCGGCTCCCTGGAAGAGGGGCAGCGCCTGCCCGGCGATCACGGCGAAGACGGCGGGGATGCCCTGGACACCGAACTGCTGGAAGAGCATCTGGTTGGAGTCGACGTCGATCTTGGCGAGGACGAACTTTCCGGCGTACTCCTCGGCGAGGCGCTCCATGATCGGGCTGAGCTGCTTGCAGGGCCCGCACCACTCGGCCCAGAAGTCGATGACGACCGGGACCTCGGTGCTCCGCTGCAACACCTCCCGCTCGAAGCTGGCCTCGTCGACGTCGATCACCAGCTGGACGGCGTTCGCCGCCTGCGGCCCGCCTGCCTGGGCCTGAGCCGCGCGCTGGGCGCGGGCCTGCTCGGCCTTCTGCTTGGCCTCGGCGGCCGCCTTTACCGCGGAGAGGTCAACGGCTCCGCTCATGGACATGTTGCGTGGCTGCATGGCATACAGTCTCCCCCCTCCCGCCCCCGTTCCGGAACGCGGCCGGACCGGGGCGGGGCCGGAACCGGACGGGCGGCGGCGGGTCGGCGGGCGGCTCGGGGCCCGCTCGGGGGCGGGTCGGCGCACAGCCGCGGGACCCGCCGGACCCGCGGAGGTCAGAAGCCGGGAGGCTCGGTGTAGGTGCCCCACTCCTCGCGCAGGGTGCCGCAGATCTCTCCGAGGGTGGCCTCCGCGCGGACGGCCGTCAGCATCGGCTCGATCATGTCGCCGTCCCCGCGGGCCGCCTCGCGCAGCACGCCCAGCGCGGCCCGGACCGCGGCGTCGTCGCGCGCCGCGCGGCGCGCGGCCAGCGTCCGGACCTGCTCGCGCTCCACCTCGTGGCTGACCCGCAGTATCTCCAGGTCCCCGGTGACGGAGCCGGTGTGGCAGTTGACGCCGACGATCCTCTTCTCCCCCTTCTCCAGCGCCTGCTGGTACTGGAAGGCCGACTCGGCGATCTGGCCGACGAACCAGCCGTCCTCGATGCCGGCCAGCAGCCCCGAGGTGACGGGCCCGATCGGGTGCTCGCCGTCCCCGACCGCCCGCCGGCCGCGCTCGATGATCTCCGCGAAGACCCGCTCGGCCTCGGCCTCGATCCGGTCGGTCAGCTGCTCGACGTACCAGGAGCCGCCGAGCGGGTCGGCGACGTTGGTGACGCCGGTCTCCTCCATCAGCACCTGCTGCGTGCGCAGGGCGATCTCCGCCGCCGTCTCACTGGGGAGGGCGAGGGTCTCGTCGAGGGCGTTGGTGTGGAGGGAGTTGGTGCCGGCCAGGACGGCGGCCAGCGCCTCGACGGCGGTGCGGACCACGTTGTTGTACGGCTGCTGCGCGGTCAGCGACACGCCGGCGGTCTGGGTGTGGAAGCGCAGCCACTGCGCGCGCTCGTCGCTCGCCCCGTAGACGTCGCGCATCCAGCGGGCCCAGATGCGGCGGGCGGCGCGGAACTTCGCGATCTCCTCGAAGAAGTCGATGTGGGCGTCGAAGAAGAAGGACAGGCCGGGCGCGAACGCGTTGACGTCCAGGCCGCGCGAGCGGCCGAGCTCGACGTAGCCGAAGCCGTCGGCAAGGGTGAAGGCGAGCTCCTGGGCGGCGGTGGCCCCGGCCTCACGGATGTGGTATCCGGAGACCGACAGCGGCTTGTAGGCGGGGATGCGGCGCGCGCAGTAGGTCATCAGGTCGCCGATGAGCCGCAGGTGCGGCTCGGGCGCGAAGAGCCACTCCTTCTGGGCGGTGTACTCCTTGAAGATGTCCGTCTGGAGGGTGCCGTTGAGCACCGCCGGGTCCACGCCCTGCCGCTCCGCGGCCACGAGGTACATGCAGAAGACGGGCACGGCGGGGCCGCTGATCGTCATCGAGGTGGTGACCTGGTCGAGCGGGATGTCCCGGAAGAGGACCTCCATGTCGGCGGCGGAGTCCACGGCGACGCCGCAGTGGCCGACCTCGCCCAGGGAGCGGCCGTCGTCGGAGTCCCGGCCCATCAGCGTGGGCATGTCGAAGGCCACGGAAAGGCCGCCGCCGCCGTTGCGCAGGATGGTGCGGTACCGCTCGTTGGTCTGTTCGGCGTTGCCGAAGCCCGCGAACTGGCGGATGGTCCAGGTGCGGCCCCGATACCCCGTGGCGTACAGCCCCCGTGTGAAGGGGAACTCCCCCGGCCAGCCGATGCGCTCGAAGCCCTCGTACCGGTCGGTGGGCCTGGGCCCGTACACGGGGTCGACGGGGTCACCGGAGAGCGTGGTGAAGTCGGCGTCCCTCGTGCGGGCCGCGTCGTAGCGGGCCTGCCAGCGACGGCGGCCCTCGGCGATGGCGTCTGCGTCCATACCGCCAATTTACTAGGACGTCCAAGTAACGTCGAGGGAAGACACCGATCCGTGCCCGTCCGCACCCTCCCGTGCCCGGCGGGGGCTACGCGCCGACCGGCTCCGCGCGCTCGTCGGCCACGAGCGGCAGCACCTGCTCGGTCACCTTCCGCTCGACGAAGAAGGCCGCGAGCGGGATGGTCCCCGAGACCAGCACCCACAGCAGCCTGCCGAAGGGCCAGCGCGCCTTCTGCCCGAGGTCGAAGGCGAAGACGACGTAGACCATGAAGAGCAGGCCGTGGGCCTGTGAGACCACCAGGGTCAGGTTCTCGCCCGTGTCGAACCCGTACTTGAGGACCATGCAGGCGCACAGCACCAACAGCATCACCGCGGTGACGTAGGCCATGACGCGGTACCGCGTGAGCACACTCCGTTTCATGGCCACGAGCCTAACGGCCCATTCAGGGCGTTTGGCACGCGGGGAGGGGACGGCGGGGGCGCCCCCTCCACGGCACCCCTTCGGGGCACCCGTCCACGGCGCCACCGCACCGCGCCCCCGGCGTCAGTCCTCCCTGAAGTCCTGGGCGGCCACGCGCAGCGGGCGGAGGATCGCGAAGATCTCGCGGCACTCCTCCTCGTCGTAGGCGGAGAACCCGAAGTCCACCCCCATGAGGTCGCGGGTGGCGGCGTCGCAGACGCGGCGGCCCTCCTCGGTGATCGAGGCGAGGACGCCGCGGCCGTCGTCGGGGTTGGGCCGCTTGGTGACCAGCCCCGACCTGACCAGCCGGTCGATGGTGTTGGTGACCGAGGTGGGGTGGACCATCAGCCGCTCGCCGATCTTCGACATCGGCAGTTCGCCCGCCCTGCTGAACGTCAGCAGCACGAGCGCCTCGTAGCGGGCGAAGGTCAGCCCGTAGGGCCGGACCACCGCGTCGACCCGGGCCAGGAGTATCTGGTGGGCGCGCATGACGGAGGTGATGGCCGCCATCCCTGGCGACGGGCCCCAGCGATCCTTCCAGAGCTCCTCGGCTCGGGCGATCGGATCGAACGGAAGACTGAGCGGCTTCGGCACGTCATGACCCTACCGGCTGGTCGCCTCGGATGGGGGGCGCTCACTCCAGGACGTTCACGCTCCGTCATGCGACGATGACTCCATGCGCCGATCCCTCCGCGCGCCGGCCGCGCGCCCAGCCCTGACCGTGCTGTTGGCCCTCGCCGTGCTGCTGGGCTGCGCGGGGTCGGGAAGCGGTGGCGGGGGCGGTGCCGGTGAGGACCCGTCCGAGCCGGCGGCCCGCGGCGCGGGCGTGGCGGGCGGCGCCTCGGAGTTCTGGGTGGACCCCGACAGCCCCGCCGCCCGCCAGGTCGAGGCGTTCGAGCGGGAGGGGAACGAGGAGGACGCGCGGCTGCTGCGGCGGATCTCCGAGCAGCCCCTCGCGCACTGGCCGCCCGGTTCCGACCCGACGGCGGAGGTCGCCGCGGTCACCGGGGCGGCAGCGGCGGCCGGACGGACGGCGGTGCTCGTCGCGTACAACATCCCGCACCGGGACTGCGGCCAGTACTCGAGGGGCGGCGCGCCCGACGGCGCGGCGTACCGGGCCTGGATCGACGCCTTCGCGGCGGCGATCGGCGAGGCCGAGGCGGTGGTGATCCTGGAGCCCGACGCGGTGTCGCACACCGTCGACGGCTGCACCGCGCCGATGTACGTCGAGGAGCGCTTCCAGCTGCTGTCGTACGCGGTGGACCGGCTGGCGCGGCAGCCGGGGGTGCGGACCTACCTCGACGCGGGCAACCCGAGCTGGATCACCGACCCCGGGCAGCTCGTCGAGCCGCTGCGGCGGTCGGGGGTGGAGCGGGCCGACGGCCTGGCCGTGAACGTCGCGAACTTCCAGACGCTCGCCGACAGCAGCGCGTACGGGCACCGGCTGTCGGAGCTGCTGGGGGGCGCGCACTTCGTCGTCGACACCAGCCGCAACGGCAGCGGGCCCTACGAGGGGGACGACGAGCCCTGGTGCAATCCGCCGGGACGGGCGCTCGGCACGGCGCCGACCTCGCGGACCGGGGACCCGCTGATCGACGCGTACCTGTGGGTCAAGCGGCCGGGCGAGTCCGACGGCGAGTGCCGGGGCGGCCCCGCGGCCGGTCAGTGGTGGCCGGAGTACGCGCTGGGGCTGGCCCGGCGGGCCGCCGGTGGGTGACCGGGGGCGGAGCTCGACGGCGGGCGGGCTCGACGGCGGGCGGGACTCACCGTCCCGCGGACCCGTTCAGACCCGAACCTGGACCCACACGGCCTCGGACGGCGTGCCCTCGCCGTCGGTGACGAACAGCATGTACCAGCCGGGCGGGACGAGGGAGGGGTCGTCGGGCACGGAGAGCGTCACCTCGCCCTCGCCCCGCGTGACGCCCAGCCGGACCGAGCGCTGCTCCACGTCGGTGGTGTGGGTGACGGCGCTCGGCCGCATCAGGCGGGCGCTCTCGATGCGCTCCGGGTGGCGCGTCGCGAAGGTCGCCTCGCCGCCCGGCTCGACGTGGCTCGGGCCCCGGCCGAGCTCCGGCCGCCTCTCGCCGCGCTCGCCCTGGAGGTAGGGCGGGGTGAAGACCTCGACGCGCCGTTCGAACTCGCCCTCGGTCGTGTTGGCCTCGTCGCCGAAGAGCGGGTCGGAGCCGAAGGTCGCGACCCGGCCGTCGGGCAGCAGCAGCGCCGCGGCGTGGTAGTTGCGGCCCACGGTGGGGTCGGCGGCGGGGGTGAACGCGTTGGTCCGCGGGTCGTAGAACTGGGCGGCGAGGATGTCGCTGTCGCCTCGGCCCCGGTAGTCCTCCGAGCCGCCGGTGGTGAGGACGGTGTCGTCGGGGAGGATCACGGCGTTCAGGTACCGGGTGCCCTGGGGCAGCGTCGGCCCCTCGCGGTACCGCGGCTCGTCCTCGGTGAGGTCGATGACGGCGGTCCTGCCGGTGGACCGCGACGTCTCGCCCACGCCGCCGCCGCCGAGCACCATGAAGCGCTGGTCCTGGGCCGGGGGCAGCAGCAGCGAGGCGGAGGTCTCCAGCTGGTCGGCGTCGGTGAGGCCGCCGACGGGCGTGAAGGTGTTCGTCGTCAGGTCCCAGATGCCGGGTTCGCGGCCCTCGTCGGCCGGGCCGTAGCCGGCGTTGGAGCCCGTGTAGAAGATGTCGCCGCCCTGGGTGAGGAAGAGGGCGGGGTAGGTGGGGAAGTACCGCTCGGGGCCCTCGGACCAGGTCCGGGTCTCCGGGTCGTAGATCTCGTTGACGCCGGGCACCACCTCGCCGACCTCGTCGAGGCCCGAGACGGTCAGCACCCGACCGTCCGGCAGCGCGGTGAGGGTCGGGTACCAGCGCGCCTCCCGCATGGGCGGGACCGGGACGTAGGCCCGGGCCTCGGCGTCGAACTCGTAGGCCACGTCGATGCCCTGGAAGTCCTGGTCGTCGAGGGTCATCTCGCCGCCCATGCCGTAGAGGTTCCTCGCGTCCCGCCCGCCGAGGCCGACGATCCGGTACTGGGCGGGCTTCGTGGTGACCCCGGCCCGCCCCTCCTCGACGGCGGTGACGAAGACGCGCTCCTCGCTGGCCGTGACGGTGACCTCCCCGGTGTCCGGGTCGGTCCTCTTGACGGCGGCGGGCACGGTGACGTCGGCCTCGGTGACGTACTCCCGGCCGTCGGGGGCGCGCAGGCGGGTGCCCTTCGGCAGCTGGTGGCGGCGGTCGGGGTCCTCGTTCTTGAGGAGCACGGGCCCGCCGGCGTGGGTCACGTCGTCGCCGAGCACCTCGTAGCGCAGCGTGCCGCCGGCGACGAGGAGGCGGCCGTCGGGGAGCTGGGCGTGGCCCGCGCAGAAGAGGTCCTCCGGGGTGGGCACGGTGGTGAAGGTGTTGTCCTCCGGGTCCCACAGGACCGTGTCGAAGGTGCCGGAGTCGAACGCCTCCTCGTCGTTGCCCGAGCCGGCGATGAGCAGCACCTCGCCCGTGTGGAGGAGGGCGGCGTGGATCGCGCGGGTCTGGTACTCCTCGGGGACCTCCACCACCTCCCAGGAGCCGTACCGCGCCCGGTACTCGGGCTGCGAGACGCGGTAGTCGTGGAGGCGGTCCTCGGCGAAGCCGAGCACGGCCGGCACGTTCAGGCCGGCGAGCAGGAGGCCGACGCCCACGGCGGTCGCGGTCTTCTTCAGGCTCCTACGGGGTCGGTGCGGCGCGGCGTGGGACAGGGGTATCACGGCTCGGCTCCCGTCTGGCTCGCGAGTGGTGGTTCGGGCGGCGGCGGGGGTGGCGACGGCGGCAGCGGCGGCGCGGGCGGCGGGAACGGTGACGGCGGCACGTGGTCCGCCGGGGCGGCGTCCCGGGCCCGGGAGGGGATGGGGGCGTGGGGGGACCGTCCCCGCAGGGCGGCCAGGCCGAGAGGCCGACGCGGCGCCCGGTGCCGGCCGCGGTGCCGGCCTACCGGGTGCGGGCCCGCCACGGGCGGGCGCGGGGGTTGGGTTGGGGGTGGGGGCGACAGCGGACCGTGCGCGGCCAGGGCCGCGGCGGGCACGGGCGGCGCCGGCAGGTGGACCGCGGGGTGCGGCACCGGCCCGGCCAGGGGCGTCGCGAGGGGCGGCGGAAGCCGCCTGGGGACGGGCGCGGGACCGGACGTCGGATCGGGCGTCGGACCGGGTGGGCGAACGGTCACGGGCACCGGCCCCGCCGGGGCGCCGCCCCGCTCGGCACGGCGCTCGGCACAGAGTTCGGCACGGCGGGCACCGCGCCGCTCGGCCCGGCGGTCGGCGCGCAGGCCCACGGCCCAGACCACGGCCGGCGCGAGCGAGACGGCCAAGGCCAGCAGCGCCCAGGTGCGCATCGCCACGTGCGTGTGCCCGAGCACCAGCGAGACGAGCAGGGCGCCGCCCAGCACCCCGGCCCAGCCCAGGTGGAGCCGGAACGTCGCCGGCCGGTCGGGGCTCACGCTGCCGCCCTTGGGCGTGACGACGAAGCGGCTGGGCCGGCGCAGCACGGCGTCCAGCAGCGAACGGGCGTAGACAGGCGCGCAGAGCGCCGACATCAGCATGCCGGCGGCGCCCGAGGAGCCGGCCGGCTCGTGGGGGGAGACGTTGTGGCGGCGGTTCCAGAGGTAGAGGCCGACCTGGAGGGCCGCCACGTCGCTGTAGAGCATCAGCCAGGCCGCGGCGGCGACCTGGGTGCCGGAGGCGCCGAGGGTGAGGTAGAGCACGCAGCCCAGCGCCCCGAGCAGCCAGGTGACCGCGGCCATCGGGTAGAAGGCCAGCATCAGCGCGTAGGCGAAGCGGGGCCCGGGGGCGTGGCGGCGCGGGCCGCGCAGGCACTGGCGCAGGATCGTCTCGTAGGTGCCGCGTGACCAGCGCGTCTGCTGGTTGAAGAAGTCCGTCCACGAGGAGGGGCCCTCGCCGACGGCGAGCACGTCGGGGGTGTAGACCGAGCGCCAGCGTCCCCCGGTGGCGGGGTTGGTGGTGCGGTGGAGCTCGAAGCCGGTGGCCATGTCCTCGGTGACCGAGTCGGCGAGGCCGCCGACGGACCTGAGCGCCTGGATGCGGACGGCGTTGTTGGTGCCGACGAACATGGGGCAGCCGTAGCGGTTGCCGGCGCGCTGGATGAGGGCGTGGAAGAGGAACTGCTGGCTCTCCGCGGCCTTGGTGACGACACCGGTGTAGTTGCCGTAGACCTGTGGGCCGACGACGAAGGCGACGTCGGGGTCGCGGAAGTACCCGAGCATCCGCTCCAGGTAGTCGGGCAGCGGCACGTGGTCGGTGTCGACGGAGGCGAACACGTCGTAGTCGTCGCCGTGGGCGGCGAGCCAGGCGTTGTAGTTGCCGTGCTTGCTGCGGGCCTTGTGGGGGCCGCTTTGCCGGTTCCACTCCGGGACGCCGTGGCGGGTGAAGTGGCGCACGCCCAGCTCGGCGCAGAGCGCGCGGGCGGCCGGGTCGTCGCCCTCGTCGAGCAGCCACACGTCCAGCGGCCCCGGGTGGCGCAGCAGGACCGCGCCCTCCAGCGTGGCCCGGAGCATGCCGATCGGCTCCTTGCCCGGCACGTAGGTGGTGAGGAACGCGACGCGCAGGCCCGGCTCGGGGAGGACGGGCACGGGGTCACGGGCGACGAGGGTGGCGTGGGCCACGGAGACGATGTTGACCAGCCGGAACAGCTCGATCAGGGCGACCGACAGCAGCATCACCACGTCGGCGGCGACCAGCCAGAGCGGGGCGTTCGTGCGCCGGGTCCAGTGGTCGGGCCACACCAGCCACAGCAGCAGCACGGCCGAGAGCGTCGGGGCGCAGACCATCAGCGCGGTGGCCAGGAACCGGTGGGGCTCCTGCGCGATCAGCGAGCGGTAGCGGACCCGGTACCCCTGCTCGGAGGGGGTCAGCGAGCCGGCGAGGTGGCTGTAGGACGCGTAGTCGTAGTCGCCGCGCGGCGCCCGGCCGGCGGGGTGTCCGGGCGCGCGGGCGTGCTCGTCGTTGACGTCACCGCGCACGGCGCCCTCCTCCGACCACCCGGCCGACAAGTCCGTTGTGTCCACCTCATGGCAGAAACAGCGCCCTGTCGAACCGGGTGCGGCCGGGCGAGCGACGCGTCAGGCGTTGACGACGCCCTCGCGCCGGGCGCGGGCCGCGATCGTCGCGTCCTGCTCCGCGCGGCGCAGTCGCCGCTCGGCGAAGAAGCCGCCGACGGGCACCACCGCCATCAGGAAGAACCACGCGGCCGTCGGCAGCGACCAACGCGTGCGGTTCCAGGCGTCGAGCCAGAAGACCAGGTACAGGACGAACAGGGCGCCGTGGACCATGCCCATGACCGGGACGGCGTCGAAGTCGGTGGTGCGCCGCAGGACGGAGCAGACCAGGAGCACGAGGAACGAGACCGCCTCCGGGGTGGAGACCAGCCGCAGCCGTCGCAGCGCCGTCGCCGTCTTCGGATCCATGGGGATACCGCCTTCCCGCGCTCTCGTGGAGGATCTGGATGATCGTTTGTGAACGGATGCACAAGCTCCCGCTCATTGTCGCAGCCGCGTTCGTCGGGCCGTCGGCGGGGGCGCCGCTTCGTTAAGGTTCACACCATGGAGACGGATACGGGCACCCGCTGGCTGAGCGAGGCGGAGCAGCGGGTCTGGCGCACCCACCTGGCCGTGACCCGGCTGCTGACGCACCGCCTGGAGCGGGACCTTCAGCCCTTCGGGCTGACCATGAACGACTACGAGATCCTGGTCAACCTCTCCGAGTCCGAGGGCCACAGGATGCGCATGAGCGACCTCGCCGCCGCCACCCTCCAGTCCAAGAGCAGGCTCTCCCACCAGATCACGCGCATGGAGCGGGCCGAGCTGGTGCGGCGCGAGAGCTGTGACTCCGACCGGCGGGGGCTGTTCGCCGTGCTCACCGAGCACGGCTGGGAGACGATGCGGAACGTCGCGCCGCACCACGTGGAGTCGGTCCGGCGGCACTTCGTTGACCTGCTGCCGCCCGAGAGCCTGACCACCCTCCAGGAGTCCCTGGCGCCGATCGCGCGTCACCTCCACGACGAGCGGGGGCGCTCCTCCCAGGGCTGAGAGGGCGGCGACGGGCCGGGGCACCGGCCGGCTCGGGACGCGGTCCGTTCGCGCGCACGGCCGGTCGGGTGCGGGAGGCGGGCGCGATCACGGGGTGGCGGGCAGGCGCAGCACGAACAGGGCGCCGCCCTCCGGCGCACGGCTCACCGTGAGCGAGCCGCCGTGGCGTCCGGCGACGTCGCGGGCGATGGCGAGGCCGAGGCCGGCGCCACCGTCGTCGCGGCTGCGGGCGTCGTCGAGGCGGACGAACCGTTCGAAGATGCGCTCCCGGTCGGCCTCCGGCACGCCGGCCCCGTCGTCGGCGACCTCCACGACCGCGGTGCCGGCGTCGGCCCCGCCGTCGGCCCCCGCCTCCTCCCGGCGGACCGAGACGCGGACCGTCGAGGCGGCGTGGCGCCGCCCGTTGTCGAGCAGGTTCCCCAGCACCCGCAGCAGCTGGCCGCGGGACCCCGAGACCCGGACCGACTCCGCCATCTCCCCGGCGCGCACGGCGACACCGCCCGCCTCCCCGCCGGGCTCGGCGCCGCGCCGCGCGACCTCCTCGGCGACCAGCCGGGTGAGGTCGACCGGGGCGGCGGCCGGCCGCTCCCCCGCGTCCAGCCGCGCCAGCAGCAGCAGGTCGGCGGCGAGGTCCTGGAGCCGTATGGTGTCCTGCACCGCGCCGGGGACGTCCAGCAGCTCGGGATGGGCCTCGCCGACCTCCAGCTGGGTGCGGAGCGAGGCGATCGGGCTGCGCAGCTCGTGCGAGGCGTCGGCGACGAAGCGGCGCTGCCGCTCCACGGACGCCTCCAACGCGGTGAGCGTCTCGTTGGTGGTCTGCGCCAGCCTGCCGATCTCGTCCCGGGAACCGGGCTCGGGGACCCGGCGGGAGAGGTCCTGCGAGCGCGTGATCGCCGCCATCTCCTGGCGGATGCCCTCCACGGGGCGCAGGGCGCGGCGGGTCACCAGCCAGGTGACGCCGGCCACGACGGCCAGCAGGACGGGGATGCCGACGAGCATCGAGGTGCGGACGCTGTCGAGCGCGGCGCGCTCGACCTCCAGGGGGGCGCCGGCGTAGACGGTGACGTCCTGGCCGTTGGTGGTGCGGGCCCTGACGATCGCGAAGCGGTACTCGCCGTGCTGGCCGTCGACGACGGCGGTGCCGGTCGCCATGGCGGCCGGCTCGCTGTCCACCTCGCCGGGGCTCAGGGGGTCCTGCTGGTCTCCGCCGCTGCCGCCGTCGCCGTCGTCACCGCCGTCATCGTCACCGCCGTCATCGTCGCCGCCGTCATCGTCGCCGCCGTCGTCGTCACCGCCGTCGCTCTGGCTCAGCTCCTGGCGCTCGCCGTCGTCGCCGCCGTCACTGTCGTCGTCACTGTCGTCGTCACTGTCACTGTCGTCGTCGCCGTCATCGTCGTCGTCACTGTCGTCACCGCTGTCGCCGTCCTCACCGTTGGAGTCCCCACCGGCGCCGGGCCTCGCGTCGGCTCCGCCCCCGGCGGGCGCCTCGGTCTCCGTCTCCCGCGGCGGACGGGGGTTCTCCGCGGCCTCGAGCCCGCCCTGGCGCGGGACCACCTGCCCGCTGGCCGTGCCGGTGATCTCCTCCAGCCCCTCGCTGACCGCGACCAGCTCGCCGTCGCCGTTCAGCACCTGCACCGGGTTGGCGCCGTCGAGCTCCTGCCCCGCGACGTTCCGCGTACGGGTGGCCAGCTCCGTGGCGACCTCGCGGGCGTTGAGCTCCGCCTGGAGGTCCACCTGGTCGTCGAGGGTCTGGCGCAGGGTCACCAGCATCAGCAGCCCCGCCGCGACCAGCACGGCCGCCACCACCGCGGTGGCCCCGAGGGCGGCCCTCCCCCGCACGCTACGCACGGGAGGCCACCAGGCGGTATCCCGCGCCCCGCACGGTGACGATGAGGTCCGGGCCCAGCTTCCTGCGCAGCGCGCTCACGTAGACCTCGACGATGTTCGGATCGCCGTCGTAGGCGAAGTCCCAGCCGTGTTCGAGGATCTCGGCCTTCGAGACGACCTCCCCCGCCCGGCTGGCGAGGTGTTCCAGCACGGCGAACTCCTTCGCGGTGAGACTCGTCTCGGCCCCGGCCCGCGTGACGCGGCGCGCGCCTCTGTCGATCACCAGGTCGCCGACGCGCAGTTCGGGCGAGGCGGTGGAGCCGCGTCCGCGCCGCCGCAGCAGGGCGCGCACCCGCGCCACGAGGACGACGTAGGAGAACGGCTTGGTCAGGTAGTCGTCGGCGCCGGTGTCGAGGCCCTCGGCCTCGTCGTACTCGCCGTCCTTGGCCGTCAGCATCAGGATCGGCGTCTCGTCCCCCGCGGCGCGGAGCGCGGCGCAGACCCGGTACCCGTTCATGCCGGGCAGCATGATGTCGAGGATGACGAGGTCGTAGGAGGTCTCGGTGGCACGGTGCAGGCCGTCGGTGCCGTTGTGGACCACGTCCACGGCGAAGCCCTCGGCCGTCAGGCCCTGTGCCAGCGACCGGGCCAGTCGCCGCTCGTCCTCCACGATCAGCACGCGCATGGGACAAGCTTCGCAGAGCGTTCCTGAAGAGACCTTCAGGTTCCTTCAGCTCCGCTTCAGCAACGGTGGGCCATCGTCGTTCCCGTCGAACAGCACAGCACCCGGTGAACGGGAGCGAGGAGGAACCCGAGATGAAGCGCAACGTCATCGCGGCCGTCGCGGTCGCGGCCGCCGTGGTCGGTGGAGGCACCCTGGCCGGCATGAGCCTCGGCTCGGACGACGACACCACGGGGCAGAACCCGTCGGCCGTCGCGCCGGCCTCGGACGAGACGGTCGTCACGACGGGCGGCGAGGACGCGGCCGACGACGGCGGCGACGACGCCGGCGCTGACTCCGGCAGCGGCCAGGACGACGACGGGTCCGCGGCCCAGCGGGCCGCCGAGGCCGCCGCGGAGGCGGCGCCGGGCGTGGTGACCGCGGTCGAACTGGACGCCGACGACGGCACGGTCACCGGCTGGGAGGTCCGGGTCTGGGGTGACGACGACCAGTGGCACCGCGTCCTGGTCTCCGAGGACGGCACCGAGCTTCTCGACACCCGCCTCACCGGCGACGACGACGGGGACGACTGGAACGACGACGACGGCGACGACGGCGACGACGGGGACGACTGGAACGAGGACGGGGACGACGAGGGCTTCCTCCGTGACCTCGACGCCCTGGCCGACGGCACCCACATCGGCGAGGCGATCCGGATCGCCGAGGACCACACCGGGGCCATGCTGCGCGAGGCGGAGTTGGACGACGGCCGCTGGCACGTCGAACTGCGCGGCGAGGACGGCACCGAGTACGAGCTGGAGATCAACCCGGCCACCGGCGCGATCACCGAGGAGGAGCAGGACGACGACCGCAACGACGCGGACGACGGCGACGACCAGGGCGACGACCAGGCCGATGACCAGGGCGACGACCGCCACGACGACGGTGACGACGGGCACGACGACGACAGCGACGACGACCGTCACGACGACGCGGACGACCGCCACGACGACCACCACGACGACGACGCGGACGACGACGGCAGCGACGGCTGACGGAGCACCGACACGGGGACACACCGACGGGGCGTGAGGAGCGCTCGGGGCGAGCGGAGGAATCTTCCGCCACCCGAGTGCTCATGCCTATACGATAGAGCGCATGTTTATAGAGGAGCGCTCCCCTGACGACCCGGAGCTCGCCTGGCTACTCCACGCCGCCTTCGCCGAGCTCGTCGCCCGCGCCGGGGCGCGGGGCCGTTCCGGCGTCCGCCGCGAGGCCAGGTACCTGGTCGCCGTGGCCGAGGAGCGGGCCGTCGGGTGCGTCGCCCTCCAGCCGGTGCCGGAGGAGGCGACGACGGGCGAGGTCAAGCGCATGTACGTGACGCCGGCCGCCCGCGGCCGCGGCATGGCGCGCGGCCTCCTCACCGCCGTGGAGCGCCTCGCCCCCGAGCTGGGATACCACCGGCTGCGGCTGGTCACGGGGGTCGGACACGTCGCCGCCGTCGCGCTCTACGAGTCGGCGGGATACGTCCGCACCGCGCCGTACGGCCGGTACGTCACGGAGGCGGGAAACGTGGTCTGCT
The DNA here is from genome assembly GCF_052245655.1 of Streptomyces sp. 4N509B. Taxonomy (NCBI): domain Bacteria; kingdom Bacillati; phylum Actinomycetota; class Actinomycetes; order Kitasatosporales; family Streptomycetaceae; genus Streptomyces; species Streptomyces sp. 4N509B. Next base: position 57,842 of record NZ_JBQQBZ010000012.1, on the reverse strand, counting down.
TCGCCAAGTCCCTCTCCCCCGGCGCATCCGCCGCACCCGGCGCCTCCGCGCGGCCCTCCGCCCTCAGCCAGTCGGGCTAGGGCCCGAGCCGCCGCCCTCGGCCTCGGCCACCGCGGCCACCAGCCGGTCGGCCGCCGCGTACGGGTCGAGCCCGCCCGTGGCGACCTGCTCCGCCAGCGCGGCCAGCCGCTGGTCGCCGCCGAGGTCGGCGATCCGCTCCCGCAGCGCCGTGACGGCGATCGTCTCCACCTCGCGCGCCGCCCGGCGGACCCGCCGCCGGGCGAGTTCGCCGCGCTCCTCCAGCCACGCGCGGTGCTTCTCCAGCGCCTCGACGACCTCCTCGACGCCCTCGCCCCGCGTCGCGACGCTCCGCACGACCGACGGCCGCCAGTCACCCGGGGCGCGTGCCTCGCCGAGGCCCAGCATGTGGTGCAGCTCGCGGACGGCGGCGTCGGCGCCCTCCCGGTCGGCCTTGTTGACCACGAAGACGTCGCCGACCTCCAGGATTCCGGCCTTGGCCGCCTGGATGCCGTCCCCCATCCCGGGCGCCACCAGCACCACCGTGGTGTCCGCCTGGGAGGCGATCTCCACCTCCGACTGCCCGACGCCGACCGTCTCCACCAGGATCACGTCGCAGCCCGCGGCGTCCAGCACCCGCACCGCCTGCGGGGCCGCCCACGCCAGGCCGCCCAGGTGGCCGCGGGTGGCCATCGACCGGATGTAGACGCCGGGGTCCGCGGCGTGCTCGCTCATCCGCACACGGTCGCCGAGGAGCGCGCCGCCGGAGAACGGCGAGGACGGGTCGACGGCCAGCACCCCGACGCGCCGGCCCGCCGCGCGGTAGGCGGTGACGAGCGCGGAGGTGGTGGTGGACTTCCCGACGCCCGGTGGGCCCGTCAGCCCGACGACGTAGGCGCGGCCCGTCAGCGGCGCCAGCGCGGCCATCACCTCGCGCAGCCGTGGCGAGGCCCCCTCGACGAGCGAGATCAGCCGGGCCACCGCGCGAGGCTGCCCCTGCCTGGCTCGTTGGACCAGTTCCGCCACCGTGACCTGGGACACGTCACCACCGCCGTCGTCGTCGCTGCCGCCGTCCACCGTGCGACACCTGTCTCGTGCGTACCTCCAGCGCCGCTGTAGCGCCGGCACCGCTCAGGGCGCCCGCCCGTGGCGCCGGCGCCGCTGGAGCGCCGGCGCCACGGCACCGCTACGGCGTCGGGACCCGCAGCAGCAGCGCGTCGCCCTGGCCGCCCCCGCCACACAGGGCCGCCGCGCCCAGGCCGCCGCCCCGGCGGCGCAGCTCCAGCGCCAGGTGGAGGGCGATGCGGGCGCCGGACATCCCGATCGGATGGCCCAGGGCGATGGCACCGCCGTTCACGTTCACCCTTTCGGGGGACACGCCGAGGTCCTTCATTGACTGGACGGCGACGGCGGCGAACGCCTCGTTGATCTCGATCAGGTCCAGCTCCGCGACGTCGCGGCCGGCCTTGCCCAGCGCGTGCCTGATCGCGCCCGAGGGCTGGGAGTGGAGGGAGTTGTCGGGGCCCGCGACGTTGCCGTGGGCGCCGATCTCGGCGATCCAGGGCAGCCCGAGCTCCTCGGCCCTGGCGCGGGACATGACCACCACCGCCGCGGCGCCGTCGGAGATCTGCGAGGCCGAGCCGGCCGTGATGGTGCCGTCCGCGGAGAACGCGGGCCGCAGCCGCGCCAGCGTCTCCTCGGTGGTCTCCGGCCTGATGCCCTCGTCCCGGTCGAACATCACCGGGTCGCCCTTCCGCTGCGGCAGCGCGACGGGGACGATCTCCTCCTCGAAGAGGCCGTTCTTCTGCGCGGCGGCGGCCCGCTGGTGGGAGGCCGCGGCGAAGGCGTCCTGCTCCGCGCGGGTCAGGCCGAGGCGGGTGTTGTGCCGTTCGGTGGACTCACCCATCGCGATGTTCTCGAAGGCGTCGGTCAGCCCGTCGTGCGCCATCGAGTCGAGCACCTCGACGGCGCCGTAGCGGTATCCGGCACGGGCCTTCGGCAGCAGGTGGGGGGCGCCCGTCATCGACTCCTGGCCCCCGGCGACGACCACGTCGAACTCACCGGCCCGGATCAGCTGGTCGGCCAGGGCGATCGCGTCGAGCCCGGAGAGGCAGACCTTGTTCACGGTGAGTGCGGGAACGGTCATGGGAACGCCCGCGTGGACGGCGGCCTGCCGTGCCGGGATCTGTCCCGCCCCGGCCTGGAGCACCTGGCCCATGATCACGTACTGCACCTGGTCGCCCGTGAGGCCGGCGCGCTCCAGCGCCGCCCGGATCGCGAAGCCGCCCAGCTCGGCGGCGCTGAAGGGGCTCAAGGACCCCAGCAGCCGGCCCATCGGCGTCCGGGCGCCCGCGACGATCACCGAGGTGCCCTGGCCCCTGGTCGTGGGAGCGGTCATGAGAGAACTCCTTCGCGTGAGGAGTGAACGAGGGTTTACCTCAAACGTACTGAGCGTGACACGAGAGCGTCACGGTCCGCGTCATGTGACCCCGCGCACGTTGCGAGCACGGCCCCAAAGACGGTGGACTGTGCAGATGTTGAGTCGCATCGATCACATCGGCATCGCCTGCTTCGATCTCGACGCCACCGTCGCCTTCTACCACGACACCTACGGCTTCGAGGTCTTCCACTCCGAGGTCAACGAGGAGCAGGGCGTACTGGAGGCCATGCTCAGGATCAACGGTACCGACGACGGCGGCGCCTCCTACCTCCAGCTGCTCCAGCCGATCCGGGACGACTCACCCGTCGGGAAGTGGATGGCGAAGAACGGCGAGGGCGTCCACCACATCGCCTTCGGCACGGCCGACGTCGACGCGGACGCCGAGGCCGTCCGCGCCAAGGGCGTCCGGGTGCTCTACGACACCCCGCGCCGCGGCTCGATGGACTCCCGTATCACGTTCCTCCACCCCAAGGACTGCCACGGCGTGCTCACCGAGTTGGTCACGGCGGCGCCCACCCCGGGTGGGGAGGAGCCCCGGAGCCCCGAGAGCCACTGACGAGGGCTCTCCTGCCCGGTAGAGTGGCCCAGCCGGGGCATGGACTTCACCTCGTCCCGCGTTCGGCCGATGATCCGACGTCGACCTGCGGAGGTGTTTCCCTCGCAGACAGCATCCGGATCAGCACTACCACGACCAGGGGACGGATGGGACCGCGCAGTGCGGGGCTACGACGCCTACCAGCCTGACGACCACCTCTCGCGACTCGAAGCCGAGATGGAGCGGCTGAAGAAGGAGCGGGACAAGGCCGTCGACCACGCCGACGACCTCGGATACCAGGTCGAGGTGCTGCGTGCCAAGCTGCACGAGGTCCGCCGCGCCCTGGCTCTCCGGCCTGTCTACGGCGACGCCCCCTCCCACGCGGAGCAGATCCTGCGGGCCGCCCAGATGCAGGCCGACCAGATGCGGTCGGACGCCGAGCGCGAGCTGCGCGACGCCCGCGCGCGGACCCAGCGCGCCCTCCAGGAGCAGTCGGAGCAGCGCGCCCGGCTGGAGGCCGAGCTGCACGCCGAGGCCGTGGGCCGGCGCCAGCAGCTCGACGAGGAGCTCGCACAGCGCCGGTCCACCGTCGAGTCCCACGTCAACGAGAACGTCGCCTGGGCCGAGCAGCTGCGCGCCCGCAGCGAGGCGCAGGCGCGCCGGCTGCTGGAGGAGACCAGGGCCGAGGCCGACCAGACCCTGACGCAGGCCAGGGCGGAGGCGCAGCGGCTGGTCGAGGAGGCCCGCCAGCGGCTGGCCGAGGACGCCGCCTCGGCCCGCGCCGAGGCCGAGGAGCTGCTGCGCCGGTCCCGTTCGGACGCCGAGCGGATGCTGGCGGCCGCCTCCGCGCAGGCCCAGGAGGCCACCGAGCACGCCGAGCGGCTGCGTTCCTCCACGGCCAACGAGACGGAGGCGGGGCGGCGCGAGGCGGCCGGCCTGGTGCGCAAGGCCGAGGAGCGGATGGCCGAGGCCGAGACCCGGCTGCGCGCGTCCCGCGAGGAGGCCAAGCAGCTCCTGGAGGAGGCCACCGCCGAGGCGGACAAGCGCCGCGCGGCGGCGGAGGCGGTCTACGAGCAGCGCACCAGCACCGCCAAGGCCGAGATCGCCCGCCTGGTCAGCGAGGCCACGCAGGACGCGGAGAACCGCCGCGAGGAGGCCGAGCACGCGCTGGCCGAGGCCCGCGCCCAGGCCGAGCAGCTGCTGGCCGAGGCCGCCGAGGAGGCGCGGACGAAGTCGGCCGAGGAGTACGCGGCCCAGCTGGCGGACGCGGCCCGCACCGCCGAGGAGGTGCTCACCAAGGCCGCCAAGGACGCCCAGGCCACGACGAAGGCGGCCACGGAGGAGGCCGAGCGGCTGCGCGCCGAGGCGGAGGAGGAGGCCGACCGGCTGCGCGCCGAGGCGCACGACGTCGCCGAGCAGCTGAAGGGCGCCGCGAAGGACGACACCAAGGAGTACCGGGCCAAGACCGTCGAGCTCCAGGAGGAGGCGCGGCGGCTGCGCGGCGAGGCCGAGCAGCTGCGCGCCGAGGCCGCCGAGGAGGCGGAGCGGCTGCGCGCGGAGGCCCGCAGGGAGGTCGTGCAGCAGATCGAGCAGGCCGCGGCCAGCGCCGAGGAGCTGCTCTCCCAGGCCAAGGCGGACGCCGACGAGACCCGCTCCGCGGCGATGACGGAGAGCGAACGGGTCCGCACCGAGGCCATCGAGCGCGCCACCACCCTGCGCAACCAGGCCGAGCAGGCGCTGAAGAAGGCGCGCGCCGAGGCCGAGAAGGAGCGCACGGACGCCGGCGAGCAGGCCGAGCGCGTCACCCGCGAGGCGGAGGAGGCCGCCCGGCAGCTGCGCGCCGAGGCCCGGCAGGCGGCCCGCGTGGAGCGCGAGGCGGCCACGGCCGAGCTCGAACGCCTGCGGGAGGAGGCCGAACGGCGCGTCGCGCAGGCCGACGAGGCGCTCGGCGAGGCCCGCGCCGAGGGCGAACGGCTGCGCAGCGAGGCGCACGCCGAGATCGAGCGGCTGCGCGCCGAGACCGCCGAGCGCATCAGGGCCCTCACCGAGCAGGCCGAGGAGGCCGCGCAGGAGCTGCGCGACGAGGCCGCCGCGGACGCCGCCCGGGCCCGTGCCGAGGGCGAGGAGCTGGCTGTGCGGCTGCGCGGCGAGGCCACCTCCGAGGCCACGCGGCTGCGGGACGAGGCCCGTCAGGCCGCCGACCGGATCCGCGCGGATGCCGCCGCCTCCGCCGAGCGCACCGCGAACGAGGCGGCGGCCGCGCTGGCCGCGGCGCAGGAGGAGGCGGCCCGGCTGCGCGCGGAGGGCAACGCCTTCCTCGCCGACGCCCGCGACGCGGCGCACCGGGAGCGGGCCCAGGCCCGCGAGCAGGCCGAGGAGGTGCTGGCCACCGCGCGCGCCAGGATGGACGAGGCGGAGCGCCGCGCCGAGACGCTGGTGGCCGCGGCCGAGCACAAGGCGCAGCAGGTGCGTGACTCGGTCAGCGGGCTCCGCGAGGAGGCGGAGGCGGAGATCGCCACCCACCGCGCCGAGGCCGAGCGGGAGGTCGCCCGCGTGCTGCGGGAGTCCGCCGAGGAGAAGGAGGCCGCCTCCGCCCTGGCCGAACGCACCGTCAAGGAGGCCATCGCCGAGGCGGAACGGCTGCGCACCGAGGCCGCGGAGGACGCCGAACGGGTCCGCGCCGACGCGGACGCCGTCCAGGACACCGCGCGCCGCGAGGCCGCCCGCAAGCGGAGCGACGCGGCCGCGCAGGCCGACGAGCTGCTGGCGAAGGCTCAGGAGGAGGCGCTGCGGATGGCCGCCGCGGCCGAGGAGCAGTCCGACACGATGGTGGCCGCCGCCCGCAAGGAGTCCTCCCGCCTCATCGCGGAGTCGCGGGAGGCCGGCAGCGAGCTGGTGGAGACCTCCCGGGCCGACGCCAACCAGCTGCTGGAGGAGGCTCGGCGGGACGCGGTGTCGATCCGCGCGCGCGCCGAGGAGCTGCGCGTGCGCGTGGAGGCCGAGGTCGAGGAGCTCCACGACCGGGCCAGGCGGGAGTCGGCCGAGCAGGCCAGGGCCGCGGGCGAGCGGGTGGACAAGCTCGTCCGGGCCGCCGAGGAGCAGCGCGCCGAGGCCCGCGCCGCCGCCGAGACGACGGTCGCGGAGGCCAACGCCGAGGCCAACCGGGTGCGCATCGCGGCCGTGAAGAAGGCCGAGGCGCTGATGAAGGAGGCCGAGCAGCAGCGCGCCGAGGTGCTGCGCGAGGCGCAGCGGATCCGTGGCGAGGCGGAGCGCGAGGCCAAGCGCGTCGTGGACGAGGGACGGCGGGAGCTGGACAAGCTCGCCCGCAGGCGCGAGGACATCAACGCCGAGATCTCCCGGGTGCAGGACGTGCTGGAGGCGTTGGAGTCCTTCGAGGCTCCCAAGGGGAACAAGGGGCAGAAGCCGGGCGGCACGGGCGGGGCGGTCGGCGCGGCCGCCGGCGCGCCGCGGCCCGGCGGGAAGCGCCCCGGCACGTGAGGCCGGCGGGCCCGTCGGCGGCCCGCCCGCGTGGCGCGTGGGACGCCCGTTGTCTCCCGTCGCCGGACCGGCGTACACGATCCGGCGGATCGTCAAAATGTGGGGGAACATTCTCCACACAGAACGCGTGATCCGCTCGATGACACGCCGGATTGCCCCCTAGGATGATGCCTTCGAGGGCGTGACCCGTCTGGAGAACTCAAAGGCTGATCAACACGCTGAGGAGCTCGACCTCGAAGCGCTGAACGCCCAGGCCCCAATCCCTACACACTCAGCCGTCTGAATCGACAGGAACCCCATGAGCGACACTTCCTCCTCTCCCTTCGGCTTCGAGCTCGTGCGGCGTGGCTACGACCGCGGGCAGGTGGACGACCGCATCTCGAAGCTCGTTGCCGACCGCGACAGCGCGCTGGCGCGCATCACCTCCCTGGAGAAGCGGATCGAGGAGCTTCACCTCGAGTCGCAGAACGCCCAGGCCCAGGTCGCCGACGCCGAGCCCTCGTACGCCGGGCTCGGCGCTCGGGTCGAGAAGATCCTCCGCCTCGCCGAGGAGGAGGCCAAGGACCTGCGTGAGGAGGCCCGCAGGGCCGCCGAGCAGCACCGCGAGCTGGCCGAGGGCGCGGCCCAGCAGGTGCGCAACGACGCCGAGGCGTACGCGGCCGAGCGCAAGGCCAAGTCCGAGGACGAGGGCGCCCGGATCATCGAGAAGGCCAGGAACGAGGCGGCCGCGATGCTCGCCGAGGCCGACAAGGACGCCCTCGCCAAGCGCGAGGAGGCCGACTCCCTCTTCGAGGAGACCCGCGCCAAGGCCGCCCAGGCCGCAGCCGACTTCGAGACCAACCTCGCCAAGCGCCGCGAGCAGTCCGAGCGCGACCTGGCCTCCCGTCAGGCGAAGGCCGAGAAGCGGCTGGCGGAGATCGAGCACCGCGCCGAGCAGCTGCGCCTGGAGGCCGAGAAGCTGCGCACCGACGCCGAGCGCCGGGCGCGTCAGACGGTGGAGACGGCGCAGCGGCAGTCCGAGGACATCGTCGCCGACGCCAACGCCAAGGCCGACCGGATCCGCAGCGAGTCCGAGCGCGAGCTGGCGGCGCTCACCAACCGCCGCGACAGCATCAACGCGCAGCTGACCAACGTGCGCGAGATGCTGGCCACGCTCACCGGCGCGCAGGTCGCCGCGACCTCGCTCGCGGACGACGACGGCGACGACGGCCTGACCAAGGGCGTTCCCGCGCAGCAGTCCCGCTGACGCCGCCGCGGCGCGGCGCGACGCCGCGCGACGACACGACACGGCCACGACACAGGGCCCGCCCCGCCGGGGGCGGGCCCTGTCCGTGTGCCCGGCACCCGGGCCGAGATCGTGTCGCGGGGTGGGCCCGCGCGCCCGTTGCCGCGCGGCGGCCGGGTCGATGCGAGGGCGTGACGTGGAACCGTGGGACAGCCGATAGGGTCTTAGGCCGAAAGGGGGACGAGTTCCGGACAGGTGCCGCCGGTCGGCCCCCACCCCCCACCCAGTCGAGCAGGGGCGAGCGGATGATCGAGGCAGTCGGCCTGACGAAGAGCTTCGGCTCCAAGACGGCCGTGTACAACCTGACGTTCCACGTACAACCCGGGAAGGTCACCGGGTTTCTCGGGCCGAACGGGGCCGGGAAGTCCACGACCATGCGGATGATCCTGGGGCTGGACGCGCCGACCAGCGGCAGAGTCACCATCGGCGGCTACCCGTACCGGCAGCTGCCCAACGCCCCCCGGCAGGTGGGCGCCCTGCTGGAGGCGGGCGCCCGGCACGGTGGCCGCAACGCCCGCTCGCACCTGCTGTGCCTGGCCCAGCTGGCCGGCATCCCCTCCCGCCGGGTGGACGAGGTGCTCGCCCTCGTCGGCCTCCAGGGAGTGGCGAGGAAGCGCTCGAAGGGCTTCTCCCTCGGCATGGGCCAGCGGCTCGGCATCGCCGCGGCGCTCCTGGGGGACCCGCAGGTGCTGCTCTTCGACGAGCCGGTCAACGGGCTCGACCCCGAGGGCATCCTGTGGATCCGCACCTTCATGCGCCGCCTGGCGGCCGAGGGGCGCACCGTCTTCGTCTCCAGCCACCTGATGAGCGAGATGGCGCAGACCGCCGACCACCTGATCGTGATCGGCCGCGGCCAGCTGATGGCCGACATGCCCGTGAAGGAGTTCATCGAGCGGAACTCCACGGGCTTCGCGCGGGTCCGCACCCCCGAGGGGGAGACCTCGCAGCGCGAGGCGCTGGTCAAGGTGCTCGGCGAGGCCGGCGGCCACGTGCAGCCCGAGGAGGACGGCGCCCTGCGGGTCGTCGGGCTCGACCTGCCGCGCATCAGCGACCTCGCCCACGCGGCGGACATCCGCCTGTGGGAGCTGTCGCCCCACACGGCCTCCCTGGAGGAGGCGTACATGCGGATGACCCAGGGCGCGGGCGACTTCAGCACGGCCGTGGGCGCGCCCGCGCCCGCGCACCTCGCGCAGGGCGCCCCTGTCCACGCGGCGGGCGTCGCCCTCCCCGGGCCGCCCGCGACGCCGGTGCCGGCGGCACCGATGTCGGCGGCACCGGCGGAACAGCCGGGCGCGGGACACGGCGGGTACGCCGCCGCTCCCGTCGGGCCGCCGCCGGCCGCCCCGCCCCACCACGGCCAGCACGCGCCGACGCAGACCGCGCAGGTGCCCCCCGCCGAGCCCTGGGCCGGCGGCTCGCCCGACACGACCATGCAGATCCCCACGCAGCGCCTGCGGGGACCCGCCCCGTCCCCGTCGGAGGAAACCCGATGACGACCCCACCGATGTCCTCCCCCGTGCCCCCGCAGGCCCCGCCCGTCGGGCAGGTGGCCCCCGGCGGCCCCGCGGGCCAGCCGCTCCACCAGGGCCCCGCCGGCCCTCCCGGACCTGCCGGCCCCGCGGCCGGACCGGTCTACGCCTCCCCCATGCCGGTGCGCCGCAGTCACCTCGGGCACGCCCTCGCCTCGGAGTGGACGAAGATCAGGACCGTGCGCTCCACCGTGTGGACGCTCGTGATCATGTTCGTCCTCGTCGTCGGCCTCGGCGCGGTCATCGGCACGGTGCTCAGCGGCGAGGACGAGCTGAACGCGCCGCTGCTCGGCGGCGGCTTCTTCGGGCTGATGCTCGGCCAGCTGTGCATCATCACCCTCGGCGTCCTGGTCGTCTCCTCCGAGTACGGCACCGGCATGATCCGCACGACGTTCACCGCCTGCCCGCAGCGCGGCCGCGTGCTGCTGGCCAAGGCCGTCGTGTTCTTCCTGCTCGCCTTCGTCATGACGCTCGCCGCCACCGGCCTGACCGGCCTGATCCTGGAGTCGATGCTCTCGGGGATGCCCGTCGACCCGTACGCGGACCCGGACGTCATGAAGGACTCGGTCGACCCGCAGACCGGCGAGGTGATCGTGCCCGGCAGCCACTGGCTGGGCGCGACGGTGGGCGCGGCGCTCTACGTCTCGCTGCTCGGCCTGCTCGGTCTGGCCGTCGGCGCCCTGCTGCGGCACTCGGCCGGCGCCATCACCGCCATGATCGGTGTCGTCGTCGTGCCGCTGCTGATGGCGCTGTTCATGGTCGGCGACGGCCTCGCGGAGCTGCGCGAGAAGCTGATCGAGTACTCGCCGCTCAACGGGCTGGCGTCGCTCTACCGCATCCCGATGCAGGGCGAGGACGACGCGACCGGCTGGCCGCTGCTCGGACTCCTGGCGGCGGTCACGCTCGCCGTGCTGATCGGCGCCTTCGCGCGGGTCAACGCCACCGACGCGTAGGGCCCAGGGCGCCGCCGCCCCTGGGCCGCGAGAGCCGGGCGCTCCTGCGGTCCCTGGCGTTCCAACAGGCGTGGTGCCAGTGGCGGCGGTCGGCCACGTCCCCGTGGCGGGGCCAGGCCACCGCGTGCGGCACGCCGGGCGGGATCTCCTGGTCGCAGCCGGGGCAGCGGTACCGCTTGGCGGCGGCGTCGGCGGCCATGCCGCGGACGACCCACTCCTCGCCGCGCCACTCCACGGTGTGTTCCAGGCCGTACCGGGGCGCGTCGTCCTCGGCGCGGCGGTCCTGCCGCTGCTGCTTCTCCTGACCGCGGGAACGGTTGCGACGGGGGGACACGGGACACCTCTGGGCGGAACGGGACGCTGCTCTCTTCGCTCACAGCAGTCTACGCAGCACCACGGTCCGCGACCGCACGCCTACTGACGGATCATCCGATGAAGATCATCCGAAGAACCCCTCACAGACCCCGTGCCTTCGGCACGTGTCCCGCGTTAATGCCTGTGGAACATGCCAGAACGTGGAGGACGTCGACGGGGACGTCGTGAGGAAGGGGCGAGGCCGATGCCGGAGGGGGTGCGGATCGGGGCGTTCCTGCTCGCCGGGCAGTATCCCGGACAGAGCCAGCAGGAGGCGCTGCACCGCGCGGCACGCGCGGCGGAGGTGGCCGACGAGGCGGGGCTCGACGCCGTCTGGCTGGCCGAGCACCACTTCGTGCCGTACGGGCTCTGCCCCTCGGCCACGACGTTCGCGGCGCTGCTCCTCGGCCGCACCCGGCGGATACGGGTGGGCACGGCGATCAGCGTGCTCTCCACCTCGCACCCGGTCGCCCTCGGCGAGCAGGCCGCGCTGCTGCACCTCCTGACCGACGGACGGTTCAGCCTGGGCGTGGGGCGAGGCGGCCCCTGGGTGGACCTGGAGGTGTTCGGCGGCGGCGCGGCGGCGTACGAGCACGGCTTCCCCGAGTCACTCGACCTGCTGCTGCGCTGGCTGCGCGAGCCCCGGGTGGCGGCCGAGGGCGAGCGGTACCGCTTCCGCGAGGTGCCCGTGGTGCCGCGGCCCCGCACACCCGGGAGTCCCGGGCCCGAGGTGCTGGTGGCCTGCACCTCCCCCGCCACCGTCAGGCTGGCCGCGGAGCGCGGGCTGCCGATGCTGCTCGGGATGCACATCGGGGACGAGGAGAAGGCCGGGATGGTGACGCTGTGGCGCGCCACGGCGCGGGAGGCGGGCCTCGGCCGGGCGGAGATCGCCGCGGCGCAGCGGCAGCACGTGTCGGCCGGGGTCGCCCAGGTCGCGGACAGTCACTCCGAGGCCGTGCAGACGCTGCGGCACGCGCTGCCGGGGTGGCTGCGCGCGGGGCTGGCGGCCCACCGCACGCTGGACGGCGGTCACCGGCCGATGCGGGACCCGTTGGCGTACACGGAGTTGCTGTGCGAGCTCCACCCGGTGGGGGATCCGGAGCTGTGCGCCGAGCGGCTGGCGGCCACCGCCGAACGGACGGGCATCAGCCGCTTCGCGCTGCTGGTGGAGGGCTCGGGGGACCTGGCCGCCACCGAGGAGAACGTCCGCCGGCTCGGCCGGGACGTGAGGCCGCTGCTGGCGCGGCGCGCGTCACCGTCTGCGTCGGCCTCGGCGGGGACGGCGATGGGGACGGGGACGGGAAGCGTGGGAGGAACGGGAGACTTGGGGGGCACGAGGGGCGCGGGGGGCACGAGGGGCGCGGGGGATCGGGAGGGGGAGGGCGGCTCGGACGCGGAGCCGGGCTCCGCCGGGTCGTCTGCCCGGGGAGCCCAGGAACTCCGGCGAGGATGAACCTTTCAGCAGTCGCGCAACTCCGGCGACTGGTTGAGCAGTTGGCCCCGGACGGAGGTGAACCGCGCCAGCCGCTCGTCGGCCGAGGCGTCGAGCGGGAAGACCGCCACCCGGTGGCAGTTCTGGAAGGCGAGCCGCACGCCGAAGTGGCGTTCCAACGCGCCCCTGATGGCGTCGCTGGCCAGCGCGCGCAGCAGCTGACCTCGGGCCTGCTCGTCCGGCGGCGGCGTGGTGTTGTCGGCGATGACCCCGCCGTCGACCTGTAGCCGGGTCACCAGGGAGCTGATCATGTTCCAGGCATAGGGCAGGGAGTTTCGGACGCAGTCGATGAAGTCCGCTTCATCGACCTCGCCTCGCTCGGCCTGCTCAAGCAGCGCCGGTGAGACGTCGAGCGACATGGAGATCTCCTCTCACGAACCCGGACGGGATCGGGGGCAGGGCCGACCGGCGGACGGCGGTCACGTCAGTTCGGCGCCCAGAGCCCACTACGTTAGAACTCCCGACGCTGGCATGTCAGTGGAATGGGCACATAACTGGCCACTGTCAACGTGGTGCCCGTCGGGTCCGCCCGCCCCGTTTCGCGGTACGCGACCCGTTTCCGGCAGCGGAACATCACGTTACGTGAGCAAACGATCGCAGCTCTGGCTCTGCCCACGGTGCGGCCCGGGGCCCCCGGCATCGGAGCCCACGGACGCGGTGTTCACAGAGCGTGGGCAAGTTAATTGGCTCAACCACGTACTGCGGCACCGTGTCCGGAGGGGCACGGCGGGGGACCTAGGATGAACGGCCATGCGTCTCGTCATCGCTCGTTGCTCCGTGGACTACGTCGGGCGCCTCACCGCGCACCTGCCCTCCGCCCCACGGCTGGTCCTCGTCAAGGCGGACGGGTCGGTCTCGGTCCACGCCGACGACCGGGCCTACAAGCCCCTGAACTGGATGTCCCCGCCCTGCACGCTGAAGGAGGCCGACGGCGAGGGCGAGGACGCCGCCGCGGTGTGGACCGTGGAGAACCGCAACGGCGAGCGGCTGATCCTCACGATGGAGGAGATACTCCACGACTCCACGCACGAGCTCGGCGTCGATCCCGGCCTGGTCAAGGACGGTGTGGAGGCCCATCTCCAGGAGCTGCTCGCCGACCGCATGGAGACCCTCGGCGAGGGCTGGAGCCTGATCCGCCGCGAGTACCCGACGGCCATCGGTCCGGTGGACATCCTCGGACGCGACGCGGACGGCGTGACCGTCGCCGTCGAGATCAAGCGGCGCGGCGAGATCGACGGCGTCGAACAGCTCACCCGCTACCTGGAGTTGCTCAACCGGGACCCGATCCTCGCCCCGGTCCAGGGGGTTTTCGCGGCCCAGGAGATCAAGCCCCAGGCCCGCACCCTCGCGACGGACCGCGGCATCCGCTGCGTCACCCTCGACTACGAGGCGCTGCGCGGCACGGACGACGACAAGCTGCGGCTCTTCTGAGGCCGGCCGCCCGCGGCCCACTGCTCAGGGGGTGACCTCCGCCGAGGGTGACTCGGACGGGGCGGGCTCCGTCATGGTCGACGAGCCGTCGGGCCGCGACGGCTCGGGCTCGGTCTCCGTCGGCGAGGGGTCCGGCTCCTCGTCCGTGGGGGACGGGTCGGGCTCCTCGTCCGTGGGGGACGGGTCGGGCTCCTCGTCGGTGGGGGACGGGTCGGGCTCCTCGGGTCTCGTCGGACGGGCGGGGCTCGTCGTCACCTCACCGGTGGCCGTCTCGGTCGGCGCGTCCGACTCGCCGGGGTCGGGAGAGGTGGGCGTGTCCGGGTACGGGGTGGTGGCCTCGGAGGTCTCCGACAGGGACGGCGACGTCGGGCTCGGCGAGGTCTCGTCCGTGGGCCGGGACGTCGGTCCGGTCGGCTCGGCCGGCGTGGTGGCCTCCGGGTCGACGACGAAGTCCGGCTCGGTGGCGGCGGGCAGCGGCTGGTCGTCGCTGACCGGGGTGTCCTCGTCGTGCGAGGTCAGCGCGAACGCGACGACCGCTCCGACGGCGGCGACGAGCGCGGCTCCGCCCGCCGCGACGTACCCGCCGCGGCGCCGTGGGCGCGCGTGGCGCGGGCTCGGGGCGGAGTTGGCTCTCCACCCGGGCGCCAGGTCGACGGTGCCGACGCTGGACGCCGCGTCGTCCTCCCCGACTCCCCCGTACTCCCCGTCGGTGCCGTCCCTGCCGTCCACGTCGTCCCTGCCGTCGACGGCGTCGAGGTAGGCCGTGCCGACGGCGTCGACGGGCTCGATGGCCTGGGTGAGGTCCTCCGACCCGACGGGCACGGGCACCGGGACGAGCTCCGGGCCGGCGAGCGCCGGCGGAACGGCGTGCGGCAGGGCGCGGGTGGGGTCGTCGTCCGCCGCGCTCCGCGCCACCGCCGAGGAGGCGGCCGGCGGCAGGGCGGGAAGCCCGGTGGTGGGCTCCTCCCGGTGGGCGGCGCCCTCCGGGCCCACGGCCGGGGTCGGCCCGACGGGCGGCGCCGGGGACGGCGCCGCGGCCCCGGGCGGGAGGCTCAGACGGGCGCTCCGCTCGCTCGGCGGCAGCGCGCGGGGGGCGTTGAGGTCCCGCGCCAACGCCAGCGCGCGACGGCCCGCCGTCGCGCCGGCCGCGTCGGATATGACGCTGCGCAGCGTCGTCGACGCCTCCAGCTCCGCCAGCGCCCGGTCCAGGCGGCCCTGACAGATGGACAGGACGCCCAGCTCGTGGTGGAAGTACGCCTGCGCCGCGAGGTCCCCCGCGGCGCGCGCGGCCTCCCCGCCGCCACGCACCATCCGCTCCCAGGCGCTCCACCGCGCGCCCGTCACCAGCCGCGGCGCGGCGGCCCTGGCGAGCGCGACGGCCGCGGCGGCGTGGTCGGCGCGGCGGACCGCCTGAAGAGCGGCCAGCAGGACCTCGGCCTCGGCCTCCACGCGCCAGGCCGCCGTGGCCGACGACCCGGCCCACCGGGCGAAGTGCCGCGCGGCGGTCAGCGCGCGGCCCGTGGCGCCGTCGGCGAGGCCGGCGCCGGCCAACGCGGCGCTGGTCGCCGGTGCGACGCGGTGCCGGGAGCCGACGGCCGTGACCAGGCCGCTGCCGACGAGCTCGGCGTGGCCGTGGACGGCTCCCGGGTGTCCGGTGAGCTCGACCAGGTGGGCCGCGTCGGGCAGCTCGCCACCGAGCGCCAGCGCGAACCGCAGCGCCTCCCTGGCCTCCTCCGGCAGCCGCCGCAGGAGCTCGGCGGTGAGGCCGCCGCCCCGCTGGCCGCCGCCCGGCGGGGCCTGTCCGCCGTGCCGCAGCAGCGCGCCGGCCTGGGTGAAGCAGAGCGGCAGCCCCTCCGTCGCGAGCCAGAGGTCGGCCGCCCAGTCGGCCTCGGCGTCGCTCGGCGGGCGACCGGCGGTGATCTCCAGGATCTCCAGGCAGGCGGTGCGGCTCAGCCCGGCGAGCGCGACCTCCTCCACGCGGGAGGTGACGGCGGGCCCTGGCACCTCCGGGGAGGGCGAGAGGAGGAACGCGCACTCGGGCGTGGCGTCGAGCACGTCGTCGAGGGCGGACCCGCCGAACTCCAGGTCGTCGACGACCACGACGGCGCCGATCTCCCGCAGCGCGGCGGCCAGCTCCTCCCGGCCGGGACGATGTCCCCCGGCGTCGGGGCGGGCGACGCGGTACAGCTCGTGAAGCAGGTCGTCGGGGGTGCGGCGGTGACCGCTGAGGCGTATCACCCCGTCGGGCGCGAGGCCGGCCGCGTCCTGGGCGACGGCCGACAGCAGCGCGCTGCGGCCGACGCCCGGCGGGCCGAGGAGGCGCACCGAGCGGCCACGCGACAGCAGCCGGCGCAGGCGCTGACGGTCCTCGTGGCGCTCCAGCAGCAGGGAGCCGCCCATGTCCGGGCGGCCGATCCTGCGCTCCACGCCGCCGCCCTCGCCCTCGGCCGCGCGCCGGGTGGGGCGCGGCGGGGGGCGACGGCCGGGCGGGCAGGGCTCGATGGTGCAGCCCTCCGCCGGATCGACCGTCACGAGGAAGTCCCCGACGACGAGCTCGGCCGACGCGGCCTGCTCGTCCCGCGGTACGGGGTGGTGGCGATCCATCGTCTACGCCCCTTGGCGGTCCCTGTGGAAGCACGGAGCGGCGCGCGCCGGGTGCTCGGTCGCGGGCCGCTTGAACATACGTGCGTACGCTACCGCCCGTGCCATGCGGGAAACCAGGGGCTACCCGGGACTATCCGGAACCCGTGGGACGACTCACGGGACTACGGGGCGATCGGGACCACGCGCACCACCCGTCACCCGCCCGCGCCCGGCGCCCGGCAGGCGTCCCGGCCCCGCGAGGACCGGGAGAGCAGCGGTCGGGACAGCGTCAGGAGGCGATGGTCAGCACGCGGTGCAGGCGGGTGGCGACGAGCACCCGGTGCATGCGGGGCGGCACGTCGCGCAGCACCAGCCGCCGCCCGCAGTGCCCGGCCCTGCGGTGCGCGGCCATGATGACGCCGAGTCCCGCGGCGTCCCACGCGTCCAGCCCTCTGAGATCGAGCACGAGGTCCCCCTCCCCCGCGTCCACGGCGCGTTGCAGCGCCTGCCGCGCGTCGGCCGCGCTGCGGACGTCGAGACACCCTCCGACGACGACGAGTTCCTCGTGGTCGCCCGTGATCTGCATGTGGTGCGCTCCCCTTCGGTGACGTGGTCGGGCTCGGGATCGGGAGACGGGGCGGCTGGGAGCCGAGGCTGGCGGGGCCGGGTTTGCTGGAGACGGGGCGGCTGGAGACGGGGCGGCTGGCGGTGAAGGAGGCGAAGGAAGTGAAGGGGACACGGCGGGCGGTGAGGTGAGGGGGTGAGGGGACACGGCTCGTGAGGGTTGATACGCATGACGGTCACGGAAGCGGTCTGGTTGTCGACCGTGCCCGAACCGATACCAAGATCACCCGTGTGGGTGACCCGTGTGGGGGGGTGCGGTGTGGGGGTGCGGTGTGAGGGTTGTTCAGCGTTCTTCGTACGAGTAGAAGCCACGGCCGCTCTTACGGCCGAGTTCCCCGGCGTCCACCATCCGACGCATCAGCTCCGGGGGCGCGAACTTCTCGTCCCTGCACTCGGCGTAGATGTTCTCCGTCGCGTGCATCAGCACGTCCACGCCCGTGAGGTCGGCCGTGGCCAGGGGACCCATGGCGTGGCCGAATCCCAGGCGGCAGGCGGCGTCGATGTCCTCGGCGCTGGCCACCCCCGACTCGTGGAGCCGCACCGCCTCGTTCACCAGCGCCGTGATCAGGCGGGTGGTGACGAAGCCGGCGACGTCGCGGTTGACCACCACGCAGGTCTTGCCCGTGGACTCCGCGAACTCCCGCGCGGTGGCGAGGGCCTCGTCACTCGTCCGCAGGCCGCGGACCAGTTCGCACAGCGGCATCATCGGCACCGGGGAGAAGAAGTGCGTGCCCACCACCCGCTCGGGCCGCTCGGTGGCCGCGGCGATCGAGGTGATGGGGAGGGCGGAGGTGTTGGTGGCCAGCACCGCGTCGTCACGAACGATGCCGTCGAGGGCGGCGAACAGCTCCCGCTTGACCTCCAGTCGCTCGAAGACGGCCTCGACGACGAGGTCGGCGTCGCCGGCCGCCTCCAGCTCCGTGGTCGTGGCGATCCGCCCCATGGCCGCCTCGGCGTCCGCCTCCGCGAGCGTCCCCTTGGCGACGAACCTGCCCAGGGACGCGCCGATCGCGTCCCGCCCCCGCGACAGCGCCGCGTCGGTGATGTCCCGCACCACCACGTCCCACCCCGCGACGGCGGCCACCTGGGCGATGCCCGACCCCATGAGTCCGGCACCGATGACCGCGAGCTTCCTGGCCACGCGTGATCTCCCTTGATCCGACGAACCGAGCCGAAATGATCCGAGCCGAAAAACTTCCGGGCGCGCCACCGTAGTGCATGCGACCCGCCGGTGGTGGACAACGAGACCAGCGTCACGCGATCACGCGTCCGCGCCGGGCGATACGCTCGAATCATGGTCAACCTGACCCGCATCTATACCCGTACCGGCGACGACGGCACCACGGCGCTCGGTGACTTCAGTCGCACCGCCAAGACGGACCCGCGCATCGCGGCCTACGCCGACGCCAACGAGGCCAACGCCGTCATCGGCACGGCCCTCGCCCTCGGCGAGCTCCCCGAGGAGATCAGAACGGTCCTCGTCCGGGTCCAGAACGACCTCTTCGACGTCGGCGCCGACCTGTGCACCCCGGTCGTGGCGAACCCCGAGGTCCCGCCGCTCCGCGTCGAGCAGGGCTACGTCGACCGGCTGGAGGCGGAGTGCGACCGCTTCCTCGCGGAGCTGGAGAAGCTGCGCAGCTTCATCCTCCCGGGGGGCACGCCGGGCGCGGCCCTGCTGCACCAGGCGTGCACGGTCGTCAGGCGGGCGGAGCGCTCCACGTGGGCCGCGATCGAGGCCCACGGCGAGACGATGAACCCCCTGGCGGCGACGTACCTGAACCGCCTCTCCGACCTGCTGTTCGTCCTCGCCCGCGCCGCCAACAAGGACGCCGGCGGCGACGTGCTGTGGGTCCCGGGCGAGAACCGCTAGCGCGCCGGGCCGGCGCCACGCCGGCCCCTCACCCCCGTCGGCCCCTCACGCGGCGGTTCCGTGCTCCCCGGCGCGCTCCCGTGCCGCGACCTCACGGTCACCGGCGGGCGGCTTCTTGCGCCAGATCGTGTACGACAGCGCCACGAGCGCGTGGATCCCGACGATCCGCAGCGCCGTGAACTCGGCGGCGCGCAGCGGCTCCACGCGGTCGGGGTCGCCCGGCTCCTCGGCGACCAGGAACAGACCCTCCAGCACCGCGAGCGAGATCACCACCGCCACGAGCGTCAGCACCCAGACCCGCCACTCCTGCCGGGCGCGGTCCCAGCCGTACCGCTTCGGGGTGGCCGGCTTCGGGCCGCCCCCGAGGCGGTGCGCCGCGTGCCGGTCGGCCCAGGCGATGACGGAGTGTCCGTAGGCGACGGTGAACCCCAGGTACAGCGCCGCCATGCCGTGTGCCCACGTCGGCTCGGCGCCGCGCTCGATGTCCACGGCCGTCGCCGTCAGCAGCAGCAGGTCGATCAGCGGCACGCACAGCAGCAGCACGGTGCTGGTGCGCCGCAGCCGCAGCACGTAGCGGGCGCCGAGCCCGGTGCCCAGCACGACCCAGAAGGCGACCTCGGCGGCGATGATGAGGGAGACGATCACGCCACCCAGTGTCGGCGCCCGCGCCCGTCCCTCTCATCGTCGGGGACGGTGATTCCCCGGCCGGCCGGCTGCATCCTTCGATGTACCCGCCGCTACGCCGAACGAGGGTGCCGTGAGTGCCCCTGACGTGCTGGGATGGAGGGTATGCAGCTCCCGCGCCGCCCCGCCCGCCCCCACCGCGACGACGTGGTGATCGCGCTGGCCGGGCTGCTCGGCGGCCTGGTGGGCATCGTCTTCGAGCTGCACGTCCTGCGGCCGGACGTCGCCCCGAGCCCCTGGATGCTGGGGGGCCTGCTGCTGATGTGCGGGGCGGAGCTGCTGCGCCGCAGCGCACAGCCCTGGGTGCTGGCGCCGGGGCTGCTCGCCCTCGTCCTCGACGGCCTGACGGGCGGGCTGCTCGCCGTGGTCATCATGTTCACCGACCTGGTCTACGCCGCCGTGCTCTACGGCCGCCCCCGCGCCGCGCGGGCGGTGCTGCGCGGCAGCGTGCTCCTCACCGTGGCGGGCACGGTCGCCGCCGTCGCCTGGCTGCGGCAGCCGGAGGCGCTGCTGTTCGGCGTGCTCCTGGCCGGCGGCCTCGCGGCGCCGGCGTGGACCGCGCTGATCATCCGCGACCACCGCGACGAGGCGGCGGCCGAACGGCTCCGCGCCGAGCAGACGGCGCTGCTGGCCGAGATGGACCGGGTCCAGGCGGTGACCGCGGAGCGCTCCCGCATGGCCCGCGAGCTGCACGACCTGGTGGCCAACCACCTCTCCGCGATCGCCATCCACGCCACCGCCGCGCTCTCCCTCGACGACCTCGACCAGCACGGCAGAGCCCACACGGCGCTGACGGTGATCCGCGAGAACAGCACGCAGGGCCTGGCCGAGATGCGCCAGCTCATCGGCCTGCTGCGCCGCACGGCGACGCCGGACGGCGGAAGCGGCGAGACCGGAGAGCGTGCCGGACCCGAGGCCGTGCCGAGCCTGGACGGCGTCGACGCGCTGGTGGAGCGGGCCGCGCGCGGCGGCACCTCCGCCCAGCTGCGCTTCACCCACCACGACGCGCGCGCGGGCCGGCCCCGGCCGCCCGCCCCCGTGGAGCTCGCGGCGTACCGCATCGTGCAGGAGTCCCTGACCAACGCGGTCAAGCACGCCGCGCCCGGCGAGGTCTCCGTCGTCGTGACGCAGGACGCGCGGACGCTCACCGTGGACGTGACGAGCCCCTACGACGGCGCGCGGCCCGCCTCCGCCCGCGCCCCCGGGTCGGGCGCGGGGCTGACCGGGATGCGGGAGCGGGTGGCGCTGCTCGGCGGCTCGTTCGTCGCGGGCCGCGTCGCCGGCCACGCGCCACCGCCGGAGGACGGCGACGGCTGCCGGGGGAACGGGGCCACCGTGTGGCGGGTGCGGGCCGAGCTGCCGCTCGGCGACGCCGCCGCGGCGGCCCACCGACAGGCCGGGGAGGCGACGTGACGGAGACGGAACGGGTTCGGGTGCTGGTCGCCGAGGACCAGGCGGCGGTCCGCCAGGGGCTGGTCCTCATCCTCGGCACCGCGCCGGACGTCGAGGTGGTCGGCGAGGCGGCCGACGGCGAGGAGGTGGTGCGGCTCGCCCGGGCGCTCCGACCCGACCTGGTGCTCATGGACGTGCAGATGCCGCGCCTCGACGGCATCTCGGCCACCCGGATCGTCGTGGACGAGGGCCTGGCCGACGTGCTGGTGCTGACCACCTTCGACTTCGACGACTACGTCTTCGGCGCGCTGCGCGCCGGCGCCGCCGGCTTCCTGCTCAAGGACAGCGACGCCGCCACCCTGCTGTCGGCGGTCCGCACGGTGGCGGCGGGCGAGGGGCTGATCGCGCCCGCCGTGACGCGGCGGCTGATCGCCGAGTTCGCCCGCAGGCCGCCGGCGGGGCGGGGGCCCGCCGAGCGGACGCCGACCGCCGACCCCGAACGGCTCGCCGCGCTGACGCAGCGGGAGCGGGAGGTGCTGGTCCAGCTCGGCGCGGGGCTGTCCAACGCGGAGGTCGCGCAGCGGCTCGGCATGGCGGAGGCCACGGTGAAGACGCACGTCAGCCGGGTCCTGCACAAGCTCCGGCTGCGCAGCCGGGTGCAGGCGGCCGTCCTGGCCCAGGAGCTGCGCCTCGACGACGCCTGAGGCCGGCTCTGCGCGCAGCCCCGCCGTGTCCGGCCACGGCGTCGGGACGGGCCCCGTCACAGACGGTGCCCCCAGGCCACCGAGGGGCCTACGGACACCCGAGGGCCAGCTCGGCTGACGCTGGCGTCACCCCGGCCGACGGGTGCCCGGCGGGCCCGACGGGCCGAGGGCTGGAGGCGGGGGAGGTGGCCGGTCTCGCGCCCGGTCCCGAGGATCGGAGAGGAGGGTGAGCCGTCAGTTCAGGCGACGTTGACGCGCTGGCCCGGCGGGGCGGCCTCCAGCCAGGCGAGGAATCCGGTGAGGGCGTCCTCGCTCATCGCCAGCTCCACGTCCAGGCCGTCGTGGCGGCAGTTGAGAACCAGGGCGCCGGGGAGCAGTGCCAGCTCCTCGTCGCCCTGGGGGTGTCGACGCTCCCTGACCTGGATGTCGTCGCGCCGCAGCGTCTGCCGGGGGCGGGGAGCGTAGGAGAAGACGCGGAACCACTCCACGTTGTCGCCGTTGTACCGGGCCACGCCGTAGAGCCAGCCCTTGCCCGGCGACTGGCCGGGCCGTGGGGCGGTGAAGCGGGCGCTGCAGTCGAAGGTGCCACCGGAGCGCTGGATCACGCGGCGCCGCACGCCGAAGGCGAGCAGGCCCACCAGCGCGAGCAGCACCACGGAGCCGGTCACCAGCAAGGCGAGGACCATCTCGACCGACCTCCTCGCCTCGTGGTGTGTGTCCCGGTGTGCTCCGGTCGCTTCCGTCTGCCTACTGACGACTGTCCGCTGCGGACAGTGACGTCAGCGGGCCGCCGCCGCGGCGCGCAGCCGCACCGACGCGCGACGCTCGGCCGACGCGTCCGCGTCCGACTTCGCCTGCTCCAGGGCTCGCTCCGCCCGCTCGACGTCGATCTCGTCGGCCAGCTCGGCGATCTCCGCGAGCAGCGACAGCTTACCCTCCGTGTACGAGACGAAGCCGCCGTGTACCGCTGCCACCACGGTACCGTCCGCCCCGCCGTCCTCACCGACCGTGCGGATCGTCACCGGGCCCGACTGCAGCACGCTGAGGATCGGCTGGTGGCCGGGCATGATGCCGATGTCACCGGCGGCGGTGCGCGCCAGCACCAGGCTGGCCCGGCCGGTCCAGACCCGGCGGTCGGCCGCGACCAACTCGACGTTCAGCTCAGCCACGATGGCTCCTTACCGTCTCGTCTCTCGTCATCGAAGAATAGTTCCCGGGTGCGCGGGGCCGGGACGGGGGTCGGAGTGGACACCCGTCCCGGCCCCGCGGCCCGCGCGCCGCGCGTCAGGAGACGCCCAGCTGCTTGGCCTTGGCCTTCAGGTCGTCCAGGCCACCGCACATGAAGAACGCCTGCTCGGGGAAGTGGTCGAAGTCACCGTCCGCGATCGCGTTGAACGCGGCGATCGACTCGTCCAGCGGCACGTCGGAGCCGTCCAGGCCGGTGAACTGCTTCGCCGCGTGGGTGTTCTGCGACAGGAAGCGCTCGATACGGCGCGCCCGGCTGACGGTGAGCTTGTCCTCCTCGCTCAGCTCGTCGATACCGAGGATGGCGATGATGTCCTGGAGGTCCTTGTACTTCTGGAGGATCCCCTTGACCCGCGAGGCGCAGTCGTAGTGGTCCCGCGAGATGTACCGCGGGTCGAGGATCCGGGAGGTGGAGTCCAGCGGGTCCACCGCCGGGTAGATGCCCTTCTCGGAGATCGGCCGGGAGAGCACCGTGGTGGCGTCGAGGTGGGCGAAGGTGGTGGCCGGGGCGGGGTCGGTCAGGTCGTCCGCCGGCACGTAGATCGCCTGCATCGAGGTGATGGAGTGACCACGGGTCGAGGTGATGCGCTCCTGGAGGAGGCCCATCTCGTCCGCGAGGTTCGGCTGGTATCCCACGGCCGAGGGCATGCGGCCCAGCAGCGTGGAGACCTCGGAGCCGGCCTGGGTGAAGCGGAAGATGTTGTCGATGAAGAACAGCACGTCCTGCTTCTGGACGTCGCGGAAGTACTCCGCCATCGTCAGACCGGCCAGGGCGACGCGCAGGCGGGTGCCCGGCGGCTCGTCCATCTGGCCGAAGACCAGCGCGGTCTGCGGGAGGACGCCGGACTCCTCCATCTCCTGGATGAGGTCGTTGCCCTCACGGGTGCGCTCGCCGACGCCCGCGAAGACGGAGACGCCCTCGTGCAGCTTGGCGACGCGCATGATCATTTCCTGGATCAGCACCGTCTTGCCGACGCCGGCGCCGCCGAACAGGCCGATCTTGCCACCCTTGACGTACGGGGTGAGCAGGTCGATGACCTTCAGGCCGGTCTCGAACATCTCGGTCTTCGACTCGAGCTGGTCGAACGCGGGGGCCGTGCGGTGGATGTCCCAGCGCTCGGTGACCTCCGACTCGGCCTCGGG
Organism: Streptomyces sp. 4N509B; assembly: GCF_052245655.1. Classification (NCBI taxonomy): domain Bacteria; kingdom Bacillati; phylum Actinomycetota; class Actinomycetes; order Kitasatosporales; family Streptomycetaceae; genus Streptomyces; species Streptomyces sp. 4N509B. The sequence goes on along the minus strand of NZ_JBQQBZ010000012.1, from coordinate 34,062 downwards.
CTCGTTCAGGATGTTGCCGAGCACGTTGAAGACGCGGCCCTTGGTGACGTCGCCGACCGGCACGGACACGCCGCGGCCGGTGTTGGTCACCGGGGCCTGGCGGACCAGGCCGTCGTTCGGGCCGAGGGCGATGGCGCGCACCAGGCCCTCGCCGAGGTGCTGGGCGACCTCGAGGGTGAGGGTCTTGGTGGTGCCGGCCTCGGCCGGGTCGGCGAGGTCGACGGTCAGGGCGTGGTAGATCTCGGGCATGGCGTCGACGGGGAACTCCACGTCGACGACGGGGCCGATGACGCGGGCGACACGGCCCGTGGCTGCGGCCTGGGTGGGGGCCGCCTCAGCAGCAGTAGTCATGGTTATCGCTCACTCCCGGCGGTGGCATCGGCCAGGGCGTTGGCGCCACCGACGATCTCGCTGATTTCCTGGGTGATGTCGGCCTGTCGGGCCTGGTTCGCAAGCCGCGTGAGCGACCTGATCAGATCCTCCGCGTTGTCCGTCGCCGACTTCATCGCCCTGCGGCGGGCGGCGTGCTCGGACGCGGCGGACTGGAGCAGTGCGTTGTAGATCCGGCTCTCCACGTAGCGCGGAAGCAGCGCGTCGAGGACCTGCTCGGGCGAGGGCTCGAACTCGTACAGCGGGCGCGCCTCGCCACCGCGCTCCAGCACCTCGGCGGACTCCTCGGCCGTCGAGGCCAGGTGCAACGGCAGCATCCGGCGCTCCACCGGGTTCTGCGTCATCATCGACACGAACTCGGTGTAGGCGATGTGCAGCTCGTCCACGCCGCCCTCGTCGGTGTCGCGCTCCATGGCCTCGATCAGCGGGGCCGCGACCGCCTTGGCGTCGGCGTACGTCGGACTGTCGGTGAAGCCGGTCCAGGTCTGGACGACGGGCCGCTCACGGAAGGCGTAGTACGCCACGCCCTTGCGGCCCACGATGTAGGTGTCGACCTGCTTGCCCTCGGCGACCAGCTCACCCGTGAGGTGCTCGCCGGCCTTGAGGGCGTTGGCGGAGTACGCGCCGGCCAGGCCACGGTCGCTGGTGATGATCAGCACCGCGGCCCGGCGGGCCGGGTCGGCCTCCGTGGTCAGCGGATGCTTGACCTCCGAGCCGTGCGCCACGGCGGTCACGGCGGCCGTGAGCGTGTCGGCGTACGGCGTGGAGGCGTCGACCTGCCGCTGCGCCTTGATGATCCGCGAGGCGGCGATCATCTCCATCGCCCGCGTGATCTTCTTGGTCGCGGTGACGGACTTGATCCGACGCTTGTAGACGCGAAGCTGTGCGCCCATGATCAGCCCTCGCCCAGCAGCTTGCCGTCCGAGGTCTCGAACTGCTGCTTGAACTTGTTGACGGCCGAGCCGAGGGCCTGGACGGTGTCGTCCGACATCTTCCCGCCCTCGCGGATCGCGGTCATCAGGTCCTTGTGCTCGCGGCCCAGGTAGTCCAGCAGCTCCCGCTCGAAGCGGCGGATGTCGCCGACCGGGATGTCGTCCATCAGGCCGGTGGTGCCGGCCCAGACGGAGGCCACGATGTTCTCGGTGGTGAAGGGGCTGTACTGCTCCTGCTTCAGCAGCTCCACCATGCGCTGGCCACGCGCCAGGGCCGCCTTGGAGGCGGCGTCCAGGTCGGAGCCGAAGGCGGCGAACGCCTCCAGCTCGCGGAACTGGGCCAGGTCCACGCGGAGCGAGCCCGTGATCTGCCGGACCGCCTTGTGCTGGGCGGCGCCACCCACGCGGGAGACGGACAGGCCGACGTTCAGCGCCGGGCGCTGGCCCGCGTTGAACAGGTCGGACTCCAGGAAGCACTGACCGTCGGTGATCGAGATGACGTTGGTCGGGATGTACGCCGAGACGTCGTTGGCCTTGGTCTCGATGATCGGCAGGCCGGTCATCGAGCCGGCACCCATGTCGTCGGAGAGCTTCGCGCAGCGCTCCAGCAGTCGGGAGTGCAGGTAGAAGACGTCGCCCGGGTACGCCTCGCGGCCCGGCGGGCGGCGCAGCAGCAGCGACACGGCGCGGTACGCCTCGGCCTGCTTCGACAGGTCGTCGAAGATGATCAGGACGTGCTTGCCGTCGTACATCCAGTGCTGGCCGATGGCCGAGCCGGTGTAGGGGGCGATGTACTTGAAGCCGGCCGGGTCGGAGGCCGGGGCCGCGACGATCGTGGTGTACTCCAGCGCGCCGGCCTCCTCCAGGGCGGCACGCACGGAGGCGATGGTCGAGCCCTTCTGGCCGATCGCCACGTACACGCAGCGGACCTGGCGGTTCGGGTCGCCGGAGCGCCAGTTGTCGCGCTGGTTGATGATCGTGTCGACGGCGAGGGCGGTCTTGCCCGTCTGCCGGTCGCCAATGATCAGCTGGCGCTGGCCACGGCCGATCGGGGTCATGGTGTCCACGGCCTTGTAGCCGGTCTCCAGCGGCTCGTGGACGGACTTGCGCTGCATGACCGTGGGCGCCTGGAGCTCCAGGGCGCGACGGCCGACGTTCTCGATCTCGCCGAGGCCGTCGATGGGGTTGCCCAGCGGGTCGACGGTGCGGCCGAGGTAGCCGTCGCCGACGCCGACGGAGAGCACCTCGCCGGTGCGCTTGACCGGCTGGCCCTCCTCGATGCCGCTGAACTCGCCGAGGACGACGACGCCGATCTCCCGCTCCTCGAGGTTGAGGGCGAGGCCGAGGGTGCCGTCCTCGAACTCCAGCAGCTCGTTCGCCATGGCCGAGGGCAGCCCCTCGACCTTCGCGATGCCGTCACCGGCAACGCTGACCGTCCCGACCTCTTCGCGCGAGGCCGCGTCCGGCGTGTACGACTGGACGAAATCCTCCAGCGCGTCCCGGATCTCATCCGGCCGGATCGTGAGCTCCGCCATCTGGGTTCCCTGCTCTCCTTGTTGGGACCGTAATGTCTGGGTACGGCCCCACGAGGGCCGCTGTCTGTTGTCTAGGGGCGGGTGTGGCCGCGACTCAGTCGAGCCGCCGGTTCACCTCTTCGAGGCGGCCGGCGAGGGTGCCTTCGATGACCTCGTCGCCGATCCGCACCGCGATCCCGCCGAGGACCGACGGGTCCACGTCGAGGTTCAGGCGGATCTCCCGGCCGTACAGCCTGGTCAGCGCGGCACCGAGGCGCCGCTGCTGCGCGTCGCTGAGCGGGACGGCCGTGGTCACCACCGCGACCGAACGGTCGCGCCGCTCCGCGGCCAGCCTGCTCAGGTCCTCCAGGCCACCTTCCAGGCTACGGCCCCGCGGACGTTCCACCAGCCTGACGACCAGGCGGACGGTGACCTCCTCGGCCCGGCCGCCCAGCAGGCGCCTGACCAGCTCGACCTTGGCCGTCGTCTGCGCGGCCTCGGCGTCGCGGCTGGCGAGGGTGGTCCGCAGCTCCGGGGAGGAGACCACGATCCGGCCGAAGCGGAACAGCTCGTCCTCGACCCGGTCGAGGACACCGGCCTGCTCCGCCGCGGTGAGGTCGGCGAGGTCCGCCAGCTCCTCGACCGCGTCCACGAGGTCGCGCGAGGCGGACCAGCGGGAGCGGACCATGCCGGAGACCAGGTCGACCGTCTCGCCGCCGACCTGGCCACCCAGGACGCGGCCCGCCAGCTCGGCCTTGGCCTCGCCCGGCTTGCTGGCGTCGGTCAGCACCCGGCGCAGCCCGGTCTCGCGGTCGAGCAGCCCGGTGACACCGGCCAGCTCGTCGGCGAGCGTGGTCGCGTTGACCGACGTGCTGTCGGTCAACACGCTGAGCCGCTGCCGGGCGGCGGCGCGCGCCTCCCGGCTGGCGATGCCGCCGGCGGTCATCGCGCCGCCTCGACGGCGTCGGCGCGGCCCTCGAGCTCCTCGAGGAACCGGTCGATGACGCGGGACTGCCGGGCGTGGTCCTCCAGGGCCTCGCCGACGAGACGGCCGGCGAGCTCGGTGGCGAGCCGGCCGATGTCGCGGCGCAGGGCCTCGGCGGCCTGCCGGCGCTCGGCCTCGATCTGGGTGTGCGCGGCGCTGACGATGTCCTCGCGCTGGCGCTGGCCCTCCTCGCGCATCTCCGCGATGAGGGCGGCGCCCTGTTCGCGCGCCTCCTCACGCAGCCGCGCGGCCTCGTGCCGGGCCTCGGCGAGCCGCTCCCGGTACTCCTCCAGCGTCTGCCGCGCCTCGGCCTGCGTGGCCTCGGCCTTCTCCATGCCGCCCTCGATGGCGGCACGCCGCTCGTCCAGCGCCTTGTTGATGCTGGGCAGGAGCTTCTTGTGGAAGACGAAGTAGATGATGCCGAGGCACAGCAGGCCGATGACGATCTCGGGCCACACCGGCAGCAGTGGGTTCTGCGGCTCTTCGGAAGCCGCCAGCTGGATCATGGTGGTCCTTTCGTCGGATTCGGTGAGGTGCTGGGGCGCGTCGTCAGTAGACGAACGGCGCGACGAAGCCGATCAGCGCGAGCGCCTCGGCGAGGGCGAAGCCGAGCAGCATGTTCTGCCGGATCAGGCCGGTCGCCTCGGGCTGCCGGGCCATGGCCTGCACGCCGTTACCGAAGATGTAGCCGATGCCGATGCCGGGGCCGATCGCGGCCAGACCGAAGCCGACGGCGCCGATGTTGCCTTCGAGGGCGGCGAGGGTCTCAAGCATGGTGGTGGGTTTCCTTATCTCGGTTGGCCGGTGGTGTTGAGGTTGGGCCACCGGTCGTCTGTCAGGTGCGGAGTGTGGTCTGTGTGCGGGCGGGTCAGTGCGGCTCTTCCAGCGCACCCGAGATGTAGGTGGCGGTCAGGACGACGAAGACGTAGGCCTGGAGCGCCTGCACGAACATCTCGAAGGCCGTGAGGACGAGCGTCATCGTCAGCGAGGTGATCGAGAAGAAGGTGCCGACCACCGAGCCGAGCATGTACCAGCCACCGATGAGGAAGACCAGGATGAGCACGTGCCCGGCGAACATGTTGCCGAAGAGTCGGACCGCCAGCGTGAAGGGGCGGATGAAGATGTTGGACACGAACTCGATCGGCGTCAGCAGCACGTAGATCGGCTTGGGCAGACCACTGGGGACGCAGAGGTTGCGCATGCCCCCGACGAAGCCGTGGCTCCGGAAGGTGATCGTCATGTACGTGACCCAGACGACCAGGGCGAGCGCGACGGGATACCCGATGATCGAGCTGGCGGGGATCTGTGCGAACGGCACCACGGCCCAGACGTTGAGCATCCAGACCAGGAAGAAGAGCGACACCAGCAGCGGTACGTACCGCTCGCCCTCCTTGCCCATCACCTCGCGGGCGATGCCACGGCGCACGAAGTCGTAGAGGACCTCACCGATCAGCTGGAGCTTGCCGGGAACGACCTTGGCGCGGCCGAAGGCCATCCAGAAGAAGGTCAGCACGGTGACGGTGCTCAGCAGCGCCAGCAGCATCGGCTTGTCGAAGTCGACCGGGCCGATGGAGAAGATCGGCTCGAACTCGAAGGACCACAGCGACGGCGCCGGGTAGCCGCAGTCATGGAGCAGATGACAGTCGGTCTCAAAGGCGAGCTGGTCGTTATGCACGATGAGCTCCCTCAGCGTGACGCATGAATACGGCAACCTCACGTGTCGGCGTGGCGGCACGGCACCACGGAGCGGCACTGGACAGGGTGAGTGGGAGCGGACCGGACGGCGCGGATGCGGGCACGACGCGCACGGGACCGGGGTGGGCGGCTCCCAGCGGGGGACGATAGCAGCCCGTGGCGACGGGCCAGGTCACCGCCCCCGGGGTTACGACTGCGGAGGTCCGGCTCATGGCCGGCCGTCCGGTGAGGCGCCCGACGCCGCCCCGGACTTCGCGGGCGCGGCGTCGGACACGGGCTCGACGTAGGGAGTCCTGGACCTGAAGGCGGCCCGGGTCTGCCCGACCAGCCAGGCGATGGCGCCCACCAGGACGCCGGCGCCGAAGGCACGCTCGTTGAGGAAGGTGGCGTCGCGCAGCAGGAGCAACAGGCCCATCAGGAGCCCGATCTGCGTCGTGTAGACGAGGAAGCCGACACCGAGGAACAGCTCCGGCCAGCGGCGGCCCGCGCGCACGAGCGCGACCTGGCCGAGGCCGAAGAAGGCGGTCGCCAGCACGGCGCCGATGGCGACGCCGACGGCGCCGTCCAGCCCGGCGGCCACCACGCCGAGGGCGACGGCGGGCACGAGGGCGACAGCGGCGAGGAGTGCGGCGCCACGAATGATGCGCACGTCGTTGGACTGCATCAGCGAGCTTCTCCGGCAGCTTGGGGGACGGACGGCGTTGGGCGGAAGTTCGTGAACATGTGAGCCTCGTACCACTCAGGAGAGCGGACCGGTGTGGTACTCGTGAACGCTATCACAAACTATTTGATGAGGTCTTTACCCGTAGGTGTGCAGGCACTCACACCAACGGGGTAATCGGCGCGTCGCTGAGGTGACCAGGGGACTCTTTCGTGTTATAGAGCCCGGCTCCTAGGAGCGGCTGTCGATCTTGCGACGGGGTGCGAAGCGGTGCCGCTGGCCGACGGCCGTCGCGCCGTGGAGGTCGGCCAGGGTGGGGCGGCCGGTGCGGGGCGCGTCGCCGTTGACCGTTCGGGGAGCGGCGGACGCGTCCTCGTCCCGCGCCGTCGGACCCCCGCCCCCGGCGGCACTCCCGTCCCCGTTCCCGTGCTCGTCCCGGTCGCGGTCCGCGTCTGCGTCCTCGCCCCGCCGGTCCTCGTCGCCGTCCTCCCCCGCGTCGCCCCTCCCGGTGGCGGCGGCGGACGACGGCCGCGGCGGGCGGCGGCGCAGGCGGTACCTGCGGGGCACCAGCCGCTCGGTGAAGGTGAGCCGCCGGTTGGTGAACGTCGGCAGCAGCAGGATGATCAGGCCCACCGCGCTCAGCGCGACGATCATGGGCACCACCCAGGCCGCGGTGCTCGCCGACTGCACCGAGTACCCGACGATGCCGAAGGAGATCAGCGCCGACCAGAAGTACATGATCAGCACCGCGCGGCTCTGCGAGTGCCCGATCTCCAGCAGCCGGTGGTGGAGGTGCCCGCGGTCCGCGGAGAACGGGGAGCGCCCGTTCCAGGTGCGGCGGACGATCGCCATGACGAGGTCCACGAACGGCACCGCGATGATGGCCAGCGGCAGCAGCAGCGGGATGAAGATGGGGCCCGTCTCGGCGACGGCGGCGCGCTCGGAGCCGGTGAGCTCCTGGATGAGGTCGGGGTCGACCTGCCCGGTGATGGAGACCGTGCCCGCGGCGAGCACGAGCCCGAGCAGCATCGAGCCCGAGTCCCCCATGAAGATCCGCGCCGGCGGCATGTTGTGGGGCAGGAATCCGAGACACATGCCGACGAGCACCGCGGCGAAGAGCGTGGCGGGGGCGGCGGCCTCGACGCCGTACCCGTACCAGATGCGGTAGGCGTAGAGGAAGAACGCGGCCGCGGCGATGCAGACCATGCCGGCCGCCAGGCCGTCGAGGCCGTCGACGAAGTTCACGGCGTTGATCGTGATCACCACGATCGCGACCGTCAGCAGCGTGCCCTGGAGCGGGGTGAGGGCCACCATCCCGACGGTGGGGATCGGCAGCCACAGGATCGTCAGACCCTGCCACACCATCAGGCCGGCGGCGATCGTCTGCATGCCCAGCTTGACCAGCGCGTCCACGCCGTACTTGTCGTCGAGGACGCCGATCACCCAGATGAGGGCGGCGGCCGTCAGCAGCGCCCTCGGTTCGTCGGAGAGCCGGAACATCTCGCCGACGTTGGTGAGTTGGGAGGCCACCAGCAGACCGGCGCAGAGGCCGCCGAACATCGCGATGCCGCCCAGACGCGGCGTCGGCTCCGTGTGCACGTCCCGGTCGCGGATCGGGGGCATGGCGCCCCAGGCGATGGCGAACTTCCGCACGGGGCCGGTGAGCAGATACGTGACGGCCGCCGCCACGCACAGCGTCAGGAGGTATTCACGCACAGGCTGCCCCAGTGATCTCGCTGGTCTACCGCGCAACACCCTCTCATGCCGCGCCCCCTGCCCGCGTCCGTAAGGCCGCCCACCAGGCGACGCGTTCCGTGTACATCCCAGGCGTTCCCAGACTAGAACACCACCGTTCGGGCGCGGGCCGGCCGCGGCGGCACCCCGGTGAGCGCGGTCACCACCGGGTCGAGGGCGGTGCGGATCTCCTCGCCGATGCTGCGGAAGTACGGAAAGGGCGCGCCGTACGGGTCGGGCACCTCGTCCGCCTCGGCGTTCGGCGGCAGCAGCCAGTCGCGCAGGGCCGCCGCGGCGCGCGCCAGCGTGCGGGCGCGCTCCACCAGCCCCTCGGGCGAGGAGGCCGCGGGCAGCATGGTGACGTCCATGATCCGCACCAGCCGGGTGAACTCCTTCAGCGTGAACGTCCGCGGCCCCGCGTCGCAGCCCAGGGCGGAGCCCATGGCGATGACCTGGGCGCGGTGCTCGCGGGTGGCGGTCAGCACCAGGTCCGCCTGGACGACGTGGTCGTCGCTGAGCTCCCTGCCGATGAAGCCGCCGGGGTCCGCGCCGTACTCGGCCAGCACCCGCGCCGCGTGCTCCTCCATGGGCGCGCCCTCGTGCCCCCAGGTGCCGGCGCTCTCCACCACCAGGCCCGCCGCCTCGCCGCCGGGGCCGCCGAGCCGCTGCGCCAGCGCGAGGTGGGTGAGGCGTTCGGTGATCGGGGAACGGCAGACGTTACCCGTGCTCACGTGCAGGATCCTGAAGCTGGGGGCGAACCCGCCGGCCTCGGCCTCCGTGCGCACCGGCGCCGCCGGTATCACCGGTGTCAATGTGCGGTCTCCAGGTCGGGGACGACCGCGCGCAGCTCCTCCTCGCTGATCGCCCCGGCACGGCGCAGCACGGGCACCCGGCCCGTGACGTCCACGATCGTGGAGGGCACGGTGTCGGGCGTGGGCCCGCCGTCGAGGTAGACGGCGACGGAGTCCCCCAGCATCTCGCGGGCGTCGTCGCAGGTCTGCGGCGCGGGGTGGCCCGTGAGGTTGGCGCTGGAGACGGCCATCGGACCGAAGTCCTTCAGCAGGTCGAGCGCGACGGGGTGCAGCGGCATGCGGATGGCGGCGGTGCCGTGGGTCTCCCCCAGGTCCCAGGTCAGGGACGGCTGGTGCTTGGCGACGAGGGTGAGCGCGCCGGGCCAGAAGGCGTCGACCAGCTCCCAGGCCCGCTCGGAGAAGTCGGTCACCAGGCCGTGGAGGGTGTTGGGCGAGCCCACCAGCACCGGCGAGGGCATGCCACGGCCCCGGCCCTTGGCCTCCAGCAGGTCGCCGACGGCGGTGGCGTTGAAGGCGTCCGCGCCGATGCCGTACACCGTGTCCGTGGGCAGGACGACGAGGTCGCCCCGCCGCACGGCCCGTGCGGCCTCCAGCAGGCCGTGCCTGCGCGTCTTCTCCTCGCTGCAGTCGTAACGCCGTGCCATGGTTGAACGTCTCCTCCTTCACGCCCGCGCTCGGGCGTCAGCGCGCGACCCGCCGGGCGGTGGCGAAACGGGGGCGGTTGTTGAGATCGGGGTGGTCGGCGGCGTCGGCCCAGCCGCCGTCCTCGGTGAAGAGCCAGGGCACCAGGCCGCCCTGGGTGTCGGCGTGCTCGATCACCACCATGCCGCCGTGGCGCAGCAGCCGGTGGGCGGTGCGCTCCAGACCGCGGATGACGTCCAGGCCGTCCTCCCCGGAGAAGAGCGCCATCTGCGGATCGTGGTCCCGCGCCTCGGGGGCGACGTGCTCCCACTCGCTGAGGGGGATGTACGGCGGGTTGGAGATCACCAGGTCGACCTGGCCGGAGAGCTCCGGCAGCGCGGTGAGGGCGTCGCCCTGGTGGAGCGTGACGCGGCTGCCCTCGGCGTTGTCGCTGGCGTTGCGTCGGGCCCACTCCAGGGCGCGTTCGTCGAGCTCCACGCCGTGGACCGTGGCGCGGGGCACCTCCTGTGCCAGGGCGAGCGCGATGGCGCCGGATCCGGTGCACAGGTCGACGATGAGCGGCTCGGCGACGTCCATCGCCCGCACCGCGTCTATCGCCCAACCGACGACGGACTCGGTCTCGGGGCGGGGGACGAAGACGCCGGGGCCGACCTTCAGCTCCAGGTAGCGGAAGAAGGCGCGGCCGGTGATGTGTTGGAGCGGTTCGCGGGCCTCGCGGCGGGCGACGGCCTCCCAGTACCGGGCGTCGAAGTCGGCGTCGGGGACGGTGTGCAGGCGGGTGCGGTCGGTGCCGTGCACGTACGCGGCCAGCTCCTCGGCGTCGAAGCGGGGCGAGGGCACCCCGGCGTCGGCCAGGCGCTGCGTGGCGCGGGCCACCTCGGCCAGCAGCACGGAGGCCGAGCGCCGCGGCCGAGGCGGGGGCGAGGACTCGGGCGCGGAGGACACTGTCACGTCGCCCACCTTACGATCCCGCGCCGCACGCTCAGTGCGCCGCCGCCAGCCGGGCGGCCGAGTCGGCGTCCACACAGGCCTGGATGACGGCGTCGAGTTCGCCGTCGAGCACCTGGTCGAGGTTGTACGCCTTGAAGCCGACGCGGTGGTCGGAGATGCGGTTCTCGGGGAAGTTGTACGTGCGCACGCGCTCGGAGCGGTCCACGGTGCGGACCTGGCTGCGGCGGGCGTCGGACGCCTCGCGGTCGGCCTCCTCCTGGGCGGCGGCGAGCAGGCGGGCGCGGAGGATGCGCAGCGCCTGCTCCTTGTTCTGGAGCTGGCTCTTCTCGTTCTGGCAGGAGACGACGATGCCGGTGGGCAGGTGCGTGATGCGGACGGCGGAGTCGGTGGTGTTGACCGACTGGCCGCCGGGTCCCGAGGAGCGGTAGACGTCGACGCGCAGGTCGTTGGGGTTGATGTCGACCTCGACGTCCTCGGCCTCGGGGAGGACGAGGACGCCGGCGGCGGAGGTGTGGATGCGGCCCTGCGACTCGGTGGCGGGAACGCGCTGCACGCGGTGGACGCCGCCCTCGAACTTCAGGCGGGCCCAGACCCCGCCGCCCGGCTCGGGGGTGCAGCGGCTCTTGACGGCGACGGAGACGTCCTTGTACCCGCCGAGGCCGGTCTCGTTGCCGTCGATGATCTCGGTCTGCCAGCCGTGGCGCTCCGCGTACCGCAGGTACATCCGCAGCAGGTCGCCGGCGAAGAGGGCGGACTCCTCGCCGCCCTCGCCCGCCTTGATCTCCAGGATGACGTCCTTGTCGTCGTTGGGGTCCCGCGGCACGAGGAGCAGCCTCAGCTCGTCGGTGAGGGCCTCGCGGCGGGCCGAGAGCTCCTTGACCTCGCCGGCGAACTCGGGGTCCTCGGCGGCGAGTTCACGGGCGGCCTCGATGTCCTCGCCGCACGACAGCCAGGCGCGGTAGCTCGTGACGATGGGGGTGAGCTCGGCGTAGCGGCGGGAGAGCCGCCGCGCGGTGGCCTGGTCGGCGTGGACGGCCGGGTCGGCCAGCCGCCGTTCGAGGTCGGCGTGTTCGCCGATGAGTTCCTCGACCGCCTCGAACATCGTGGGTGCTCCTGAGCGAGTGAAGTGGGTGAGCGGGACGCGAAAAACGCCGGCCCGGCCCGCTCTGCGTTGACGCGAGCGGACCGGCCGGCGCGGTGGGCCTCGCTACTTGCGGGACGACCCGGCGTTCTTGCCGAAGCGGGCCTCGAAGCGGGCCACGCGGCCACCGGTGTCGAGGATCTTCTGCTTGCCGGTGTAGAAGGGGTGGCACTCCGAGCAGATGTCGGCACGGATGCGTCCCTCGGTGACGGTGCTGCGCGTCGTGAAGGAGGCGCCACAGGTGCAGCTGACCTGGGTCTCCACGTACGCCGGGTGAATGTCACGCTTCACGGTGTGTTACTCCTTGGTCGCTGTGGCCGCCGGGTCGGCATCGCCGGATGCGTGCCGTGAACCGGAGCCGGCGTCCCAGTGTGCCAGCACGGGACTCTGCCAGCCAAAACGGGGCGGCGATGCCCGATATTCCCGGCTCGCGGCCCGCCGGGCGCGAGCCGTGGTGGCCGCCGGGCTCCGGAAGGGCTGTGGGCCCCGGGCCGGCCGTCGCCCACCGGCGGCGCCACGGGCGGTCACCCTCCGGCGTCACGGCCGGGCGTCAGCGCGGGGCGATCGGGCTGGCGCGGCTGGCGGGCGCGTCGGCCGCCGCCGCCGAGCCGCGGGTGGCCGACGCGGGGACGCGCTCGTCCCGCAGCAGCGCCTTCCAGACCTGGTCGCACTGCCCGTCCAGCGGCACGACGCGGTTGGCGTCGACCGCGTCGTAGGTGACCGGAAGCGTGATCATCTGGAGGTCGTCGCCGCCGATGTCCCGCAGGTCGCGGGCGAGGCCGGCCAGCGCCGTCACGGAGGCGAGCCCGGTGTCGGTGGTGACGGCCGAGGTGGCGGCGTCGGCGAGCCCGAAGAGCCGGCCGGGGTCGGTGAGCAGCCCGAGGCCCCCGACCTGGTCGGCCAGGGCCCGCAGGAACTGGTGCTGGAGCCGGATGCGGCCGAGGTCGCTGCCGTCGCCGACGGCCTGCCGGGTGCGGACCAGCGCCAGGGCCTGCTGGCCGTCGAGGGTGTGGGTGCCGGCGGGCAGCCGGAGCTGGCTGTGGTCGTCGTCGATGGGCTTGGTGGTGGTGACCTCGACGCCACCGAGGGTGTCGATCAGCTCCGTGAAGCCCTTGAAGTCGATCTCGACGTAGTGGTCCATGCGCACGCCGGTGGCGGCCTCGACGGTGCGGACGGCGCAGGCCGGGCCGCCGACGCGGTAGGCGTCGTTGAACATGGCGCGGGAGGCCGCCGGGGCGGTGGTGCCGTCCGCGCGGCGGCAGTCGGGGCGCGGCAGCAGGGTGTCGCGGGGGATGGAGACGACGGTGGCGGCGGAGCGGTCGGCGTTGAGGTGGACGATCATCGCCGTGTCGGAGCGGGCCGGCTCTCCCCCGCCGTGGACGCCGCCGCTGCGGCCGGCGCGCGAGTCGGAGCCGAGGACGAGGATGTCCAGGGAGTCGTGGGGGCTGTCCTCGGGGCGGTCGGTCCCGAGGGCGGCGTCGATGTCGACGTCGGCGATGTTGCCGTCGAGCCTGAGGTAGAGCGCGCCGGCGGCCAGGACGCCCCCGACGCCCGTCAGCAGCAGCGTGGCGAGCGCGACGATCGCGACGACCCGCAGCAGCCGTCCCCGCCCGTGCCCCCGCCCACGTCCTCGCCCATCTCCATGCCCACCTCCACGCCCGCGGTCACGCTCGCGGTCAGCGGGAGACTGTGAGGCCATTGCTCCATTTTGCCCCTTATGCCCGGATGGCGCTCCCCGAGGCGGCACGGGCACGACGGTGCCCGCCGGACACGTGGTCCGACGGGCACCGGTGGTCGCTCGGGCGCGGGCGTCAGTCGCCGTTGCCCGGGGTCGGGGTGGTCTTCTGGATCTGGAGCAGGAACTCGGCGTTCGACTTCGTCTGCTTCATCTTGTCCAGCAGCAGCTCGATGGCCTGCTGCTGGTCCAGGGCGTGCAGCACGCGGCGGAGCTTCCAGACGATGGACAACTCCTCGCTGCCCATCAGGATCTCCTCCTTGCGGGTGCCGGAGGCGTCCACGTCGACGGCCGGGAAGATCCGCTTGTCGGCGAGCTTCCGGTCGAGCTTGAGCTCCATGTTGCCGGTGCCCTTGAACTCCTCGAAGATCACCTCGTCCATGCGCGAGCCGGTGTCGACCAGCGCGGTGGCGAGGATCGTCAACGAGCCGCCGTCCTCGATGTTCCGGGCGGCGCCGAAGAACTTCTTCGGCGGGTAGAGCGCGGCGGAGTCCACACCGCCGGACAGGATGCGGCCCGAGGCGGGCGCCGCGAGGTTGTACGCACGGCCCAGGCGGGTGATCGAGTCCAGCAGCACGACCACGTCGTGGCCGAGCTCCACCAGGCGCTTGGCGCGCTCGATCGCCAACTCGGCGACGGTGGTGTGGTCCTCGGAGGGCCGGTCGAAGGTCGAGGAGATGACCTCGCCCTTGACCGAGCGCTGCATGTCGGTGACCTCCTCGGGCCGCTCGTCGACGAGGACGACCATGAGGTGGCACTCGGGGTTGTTGCGGGTGATCGAGTTGGCGATCGCCTGCATGATCATCGTCTTGCCGGCCTTGGGCGGGGAGACGATCAGACCACGCTGGCCCTTGCCGATCGGCGAGACCAGGTCGATGATCCGCGGCGTCAGCGAGCCCGCGTCACCCTCCAGGCGCAGACGCTCCTGCGGGTAGAGCGGGGTGAGCTTGTTGAACTCGGGGCGGTTGCGGCCGGATTCGGACGCCATGCCGTTGACCGAGTCGAGGCGGACCAGCGCGTTGAACTTCTCGCGGCGCTCGCCCTCGCGGGGCTGCCGGACCGCGCCGGTGACGTGGTCGCCCTTGCGCAGGCCGCTCTTGCGGACCTGGGCGAGCGAGACGTACACGTCGTTCGGCCCCGGCAGGTATCCGGAGGTGCGCACGAACGCGTAGTTGTCGAGGATGTCGAGGATGCCGGCGACCGGGATCAGGACGTCGTCCTCGGCGATCTGCGGTTCGGCGAGCTCGTCGCGGCCACGGCGCCCGCGGCGGTCGCGGTACCGGCCCCGGCGGCCACGGCGGCCGCCCTCGAAGTCGTCGTCGCGCCCGTCGCGCCCGTCACGGCCGTCGCGGCCGTCACGTCCGTCGCGACGGCTGCCCTGGCCGCCCTGCGACTGGCCCTGACCGGACTGGCTCTGGCTCGAGGAGCCCTGACCGCCGCCCTGGCCACCGCTCTTGCCGCGGCGGTCGCGCTTGGACTGACGGTCGGAGGAGCCGCCGTCGCCCTTGGACTCGCCGCCCTTGCCGGCGTCGGCCCGGGCGTCCCTGGACTCGCCGCCCTTGCCGGCGTCGGTCCGGGCGTCCTTGGCCTCCCCGCCCCTGGCCGGGTCCGACGCGCCCGCGTCCGCCCTGGCCTCGGAGGAGACGGCCGCGGCCTGGGACGGCTGGGCCTGCGAGGTGCCCTCGGCCGCCTGGCCGGGGATCTCGATCTGCTGCTTGGCGGCCTCGTCGCCGGTCCTGGAACGCGACGTCGCGCGGCGCTTCGGCTTCTCGGCGCCGGCCCCCTGCGGGGCGGCCCCGTCCGCCGGCGCGGCGGCACCGGAGCCCGCGGCCTGCTTCTCCTTGATGACCTCGATCAACTGGCTCTTGCGCATCCGCGCGGTGCCCCTGATCCCCAGCCCCGAGGCGACCTGCTGCAACTCAGCCAGGACCATGCCCTCAAGGCCGGTACCGGAGCGCCGACGCCGCGGCGCGGCGCTGGCGGCAGGGGCGTCCGAGGCGGACGCGGTGGCATCACCGGCAGTCTTTGCGGCGTTGTCGGCACTCACGCCCATCAGATCGGTGGTGTCGCTCACGAAGGGTCCTTCCCTGGAGCGGACGTCGGCCTGTCTGGCTCGGCGACCGGTCGTGCTGTCCGGCTGCGGCCCCGTGTGCGGTGGACCCGCCGGTGCGGTGTTCCCACCCGCTCTTCCGGCAGGGTGGGAAAGAATGAATTCAAGGTGTTCCGGAGCGTGCTCGGCACTACCAGGCAGGCTGCTCAGGCAGATGAGTGGAGGCTCCCGGAAGAAAAGAGATGGTCCCGGAGGGGGCGGGACCCCTGCGTACCGTGCGGTACGTGCAGACTTGAGATTAACACTACCGGATCCTGCTTTCATTCCCCCTCTCGCCGTTCCCAGGTGACGTCGCTCGTGACCGTGCGGGCCCCCTGACCTGCCCGGAAGCCCGCGTCCCGCCGGCCGACGCGCCCGTCACTGCTCGGACCCGGCCAGGGGCAGCACGCGGGCCCCCTCGGTGTCGAGCGACAGCCGGTTCGCCGTCCAGCCGGCCCCGGCGAGGCGCGCGATCTTGTCGGCCTCCCCGTCCTCGGCCAGCGCGAGCACCGTCGGGCCCGCGCCGGAGATGACCGCGGGCACGCCGTCGGCCCGCAGCCTGCCGACGAGGTCCGCGCTCTCGGGCATCGCCGGCGTCCGGTACTCCTGGTGGAGCCGGTCCTCGGTCGCCGGCAGCAGCAGCTCGGGGCGCCGGGTCAACGCCTCGACCAGCAGCGCGGCGCGGCCCGCGTTCACCGCCGCGTCGGCGTGCGGGACGGTGCGCGGCAGCAGCCCGCGGGCGGTCTTCGTGGCCAGCGGACGCGCCGGCACGAAGACGACGGGGACGACGCTGGCAGCCGGCTCCATCCTGATCGCGCGGACATCACCCGCCTGGCCCCACGCCAGCGTGAAGCCACCGAGCAGGCAGGCCGCCACGTTGTCCGGGTGTCCCTCGATCTCGGAGGCGAGCTCCAGCAGCGTCTCGTCGCTGAGCCTGGCCTCGCCGCCCGTCGTCACCGCGCGGGCGGCCAGCAGGCCGACGCAGATGGCGGCGGAGGAGGAGCCGAGGCCACGGCCGTGCGGGATGCGGTTGGCGCAGACGACCTCCAGGCCGCGGGGCTGGCCGCCGAGCGCGGAGAAGCCCACCCGCAGGCTGCGGACCAGCAGGTTCTCCTCGTCACGCGGCAGGGTGTCGGCGCCCTCCCCCGCGATGTCGATGTGGAGGCCGGAGTCGGCCACCCGCACGGCCACGTCGTCGTACAACCCCAGCGCCAGCCCCAGCGCGTCGAAGCCAGGGCCGAGGTTCGCGCTGGTCGCGGGCGCGCGCACGCGCACGGCGGCGGCGCGGAAGGCGGGATGGGCCATCGCTCGATGACGCTCCTTGATGTGATGTGTGACACGTCCCCGATGTTCGCGCGGTGCGGCGACCAACCGCCCGGGGGTCCCTCTGCCCTGCCTCACGGGCGTACACACCGGAGAACAAACACAAGCCTATCGAAGGAAGGTTCCCCAGCGGTACAGGGCTGCGCGACGTGGCTCGTCACAACCGTACCCGGCCCGTCGCGGGCGCCGCTGTTGGTGCCGTCCCCGACGCTGTCCGGTGCCGTTTCCGGTGCCGTCGCGGGCGCCCGTCGCGGTCGGCGACCCGGCGCCCGCCGCGGGCGTCGTCTCAGGCGAGGTCCAGGCGGTGGGCGGCGGCGTCCGCGTCGACCGGGACCGTGATGGGCTGGGGCGCGCCGGCCACCGCCCAGTCGGGGTCCTTCAGCCCGTGTCCGGTCACGGTGCAGACCACCCGCTGGCCGGGGTCGAGCAGTCCCTGCTCGGCCGCCTTCAGCAGGCCGGCGGCGGAGGCGGCCGAGGCCGGCTCCACGAAGACGCCCTCACGGCCCGCCAGCAGCCGGTAGGCCGCCAGGATCTGACGGTCAGTCACCTCGTCGATGAGGCCGCCCGACTCCTCGCGGGCCTGCTCGGCCGTGGCCCAGGAGGCGGGGTTGCCGATGCGGATCGCCGTGGCGACGGTCGTCGGGTCCTTCACCGGCTCGCCGCGGACGATGGGGGCGGCGCCGGACGCCTGGTACCCCCACATGCGGGGGGTGCGGCTCGCCGGGCCGTCGCTCGCGTACTCCCGGTACCCGCGCCAGTACGCCGTGATGTTGCCGGCGTTGCCGACCGGCAGCACGTGGATGTCGGGGGCGTCGCCGAGCGCGTCGACGATCTCGAACGCCGCCGTCTTCTGGCCCTCGATGCGGGCCGGGTTCACGGAGTTGACCAGGGCCACCGGGTACTTCTCGGACAGCTCGCGGGCCAGCGTCAGGCAGTCGTCGAAGTTCCCGTCGACCTGCAGGATGCGCGAGCCGTGGACCAGGGCCTGACCCATCTTGCCCAGGGCGATCTTGCCCTGCGGCACGAGCACCGCGCAGACCATGCCGGCGCGCACCGCGTAGGCGGCGGCCGAGGCCGAGGTGTTCCCCGTGGAGGCGCAGATGACGGCGCGGGCGCCCTCCGCCTTCGCCTGCGTGATGGCCATGGTCATGCCACGGTCCTTGAAGGATCCGGTCGGGTTCGCGCCCTCGACCTTCAGGTACACCTCGCAGCCGGTGCGCTCGGAGAGCTCCTGGGCGGGCACCAGCGGTGTGCCTCCCTCGCGCAGCGTCACCACCGGCGTGTCGGCCGTGACGGGGAGGCGGTCACGGTACTCCTCGATGACCCCCCGCCACTGACGGGTGGTGCTGGTGCCGCCCACGACGGCAGGGCTGTTGGATGCGTCCATGATGACCACGGTCTCTCGTTTCCCTCGCTCCCCTTCGGTCCCCGCTCCCGCTACTCGCCCTCGACGCGCATGATGCTCACCACGCCGTGCACCGTGTCGAGCCGCCGCAGCGCCGCGACGGTCGAGGCGAGCGCGGCGTCCGGCGCCCGGTGGGTGACGACGATCAACGACGCCTCGCCATCCTTCCCGGTCTGCCGCACGCTGTCGATCGACACTCCGTGGTCCGCGAAGACCATGGCGCACTGGGCCAGCACGCCGGGTTTGTCCACCACGTCGAGGCTGATGTGGTACCGGGTGACGACCTCTCCCATGGGGCTGACCGGCAGCCGCGCGTAGGCCGACTCCCCCGGCGCGCGTCCGCCGCCCACGCGGTTGCGGCAGGTCGCGACCAGGTCGCCCAGCACCGCGGAGGCGGTGGGCACGCCGCCCGCGCCGGGCCCGTAGAACATCAGCCGACCGGCCGCCTCGGCCTCCACGAAGACCGCGTTGTACGCCCCGCGCACCGAGGCCAGCGGGTGGCTGAGCGGGATCATCGCGGGGTGGACGCGGGCGGTCACCGAGCGGCCGTCCTCGGCGCGCTCGCAGATGGCCAGGAGCTTCACGGTGCGCCCCATGTCGCGGGCGCACGCGATGTCGGCCGCGGTGACCTCGGTGACGCCCTCGCGGTGCACCTCGTCGAGGTGGACCCGCGTGTGGAAGGCGATGCCGGCGAGGATCGCGGCCTTCGCGGCGGCGTCGAAGCCCTCGACGTCGGCGGTGGGGTCGGCCTCGGCGTAGCCCAGGGCCGTGGCCTCGCTCAGCGCCTCGCCGTAGCCCGCGCCCGAGGACTCCATGCGGTCGAGGATGAAGTTCGTCGTGCCGTTGACGATGCCGAGGACCCGGTTGACCTTGTCCCCGGCGAGGGACTCGCGCAGCGGGCGCAGCAGCGGGATCGCGCCGGCCACGGCGGCCTCGAAGTACAGGTCGGCCCCGTGTTTCTCGGCCGCCGCGTACAGCAGGGGGCCGTCCTTCGCCAGCAGCGCCTTGTTCGCGGTGACGACGCTCGCGCCGTTCGCGAAGGCGGCCTGGATCAGGGAGCGGGCGGGCTCGATGCCGCCGATCATCTCCACGACGACGTCGATGTCGCCGCGGCTCACCAGGCCGGCGGCGTCCGTCGTCACCAGCTCGGGGTCGACGCCCTCCCGCACCTTGTCCGGGCGGCGCACGGCCACGCCCGCCAGCTCGACGGGGGCACCGATGCGGGCGGCGAGGTCCGCCGCGTGCGTCGTCATCAGGCGGGCCACCTGCGAGCCGACCACCCCACAGCCCAGCAGCGCCACCTGCAACGGACGCACGCGTTCCGCCACGATCCCTCCGCCTCTTTCGTCTCCAGCGTCGCAACGCCTCAGTCTCACGCACGCGGGGCCGGGCGCCCCGCGTACGTTCAGTATGCGGACCCCGGAGTGGACCGAGCGAATGTCGGCGGGCTCAGGCCCTCGGCCGTCGCTCAGCCGGCCTCAGCCTCAGCCGACCTCGGCCGGCCTCAGCCGGGCGTCAGCCTCAGCCGACGTCCAGGCGCAGCAGGTCCTCCTCCGTCTCCCGGCGGACGATCACCCGCGCCTGGCCGTCCCGGACGGCGACGACCGGGGGTCGGGGCGTGTGGTTGTAGTTGCTGGCCATCGAGCGGCAGTACGCCCCCGTGGCCGGCACCGCCAGCAGGTCACCCGGCGCGACGTCGGCCGGGAGGTAGGCGTTGCGCACCACGATGTCGCCACTCTCACAGTGCTTGCCGACGACGCGGACCAGCGTCGGCGGGGCGTCGGAGGCGCGGGAGGCCAGTGCCACGCTGTACTCGGCGTCGTAGAGGGCGGTGCGGATGTTGTCCGACATGCCGCCGTCCACGCTGACGTACGTGCGCAGCCCGTCGAGCGGCTTGACCGTGCCCACCTCGTAGAGCGTGAACGTCGTCGGCCCGGCGATCGCACGCCCCGGCTCGACCGACAGGCGGGGCGGCCGCAGCCCCGCCGCCTCGCACTCACGCGTGACGATGTCGTCGAGCGTCTTGGCGATGTCGTGCGGCTCGCCGGGGTCGTCGTCGGCGGTGTACGCGATGCCGAGGCCCCCGCCCAGGTCGATCTCGGGCAGCTCGACGCCGTGCTCGTCCCGCACGGCGCTGAGCAGCCCCACCACGCGGCGGGCCGAGACCTCGAAACCCGCCATGTCGAAGATCTGCGAGCCGATGTGGGAGTGGATGCCCACCAGGTCGAGGGCGTCGCCGTGCGCCAGCACGCGGCGGACCGCCTCCGCGGCGGTGCCGCCGGCGAGCGCCAGCCCGAACTTCTGGTCCTCGTGGGCGGTCGCGATGAACTCGTGGGTGTGAGCCTCGACACCCACGGTCACGCGGATCTGCACCCGCTGCCGCACCCCGTGGCGGCGCGCGGCCTCGGCGACGCGCTCGATCTCCTGGAACGAGTCGAGCACGATCCGCCCCACGCCGGCGGCCACGGCGCGGTCGATCTCCCGGGGCGACTTGTTGTTGCCGTGCAGCGCGAGGCGCTCCGGCGGCATGCCGCCGGCCAGCGCGGTCGCCAGCTCGCCGCCCGTACAGACGTCGAGGTTCAGCCCCTCCTCCCGCAGCCAGCCGACGACGGCGCGGCTGAGGAACGCCTTCCCGGCGTAGAAGACGTCGGCGTCCGCGCCGAACGCCTCGCGCCAGGCGCGGCAACGTGCGCGGAAGTCGTCCTCGTCCAGGACGTAGGCCGGGGTGCCGTACTCCTCGGCGAGGGCGCGGACGTCGATGCCGGCGACGGTGACGACGCCGTCGGCGGGGCGGCGCGCGACGGACCGGGCCCAGATGCGCGGGTCGATGGTGTTGGGGTCGGCGGGCGGCGCGGTGTAGTGCCCCTCGGGGAGCACGTCGCCGTGTCGGGGGCCCGCGGGGTGCGCGGAGCGGCTCATGGCAGGACCTTCCGTCTGTCTGTGCGTACGGGGGTGGCTGTGTTCGGGTGTCGTGGGCTGACCGACCGCGTGCCCGGGGGGCCGGGGTCCGGGTCCGGGGTCCGGGTGTTCCGGTCCTCGGGCGGCGCGGCGCGCGGTGGATCACCGCTGTTCGGAGGCAGCCGGTGGTGCTGGCTCAGAGGTGGTCGGGCGCGCTGATGCCCCACTGGTGCAGGCCGTCGGCGAGCACCGCCCCGGCGGCCTGGGCGAGGGCCAGCCGGGCACGGTGGACGACCCCGGGTTTCTCGTCGCCGACCGGCAGCGTCGGCCGCTCCCGCTCGGCCGTCAGCAGGGCGTCGGCGACCTGCCGCAGCCGCCCCGGCGCGTTGCCGCGCCCGCGCGGCATCCCACTCACCTCGCCGAGCAGCCCCAGCAGGGCCCGCTCGCCGGGGTACGGGAACGGGTACGCGTCGATCCCGCCCCGTCGCTCACCGCCGGCACCGGCACCTATGCCTCGACGCTGGGCGTCGTCACGTCGGACGTCCCCCCGCTCCTCGGGCGCGAACCCGAGCGCCGCCGCCCCCCGCACCAGCGCGCGGCTGCGCGCGTGCGCGTACCGCACCAGGAACAGCGGGTTCTCCTCCCGCTGCACCAGCAGCGAGGCCACGTTGCCCTCCCCGCCGCCCGCGGCGCGCCACCGCTCGACGTCCCTGGCCGGGTCGTCGGGAAGCGCGGGCGGGCGCGGCCGGGCGAGGATCTCGCGCAGCAGCGCGGCGTCGGCGCCGTCCCCCAACGTGATCGTCAGGAATCCGCCACCGCTGACCTCGACGTCCCGCACACCGTCCTGACGCATCAGCCTGGCGCCGAGCACCCGCGCCACCTCGTCCGCGGACCGCCCGGCCGGGCCGGCCAGGCGCAGCGCGATGCCGGTGGCCCACCGCCCGCCGCCGCCCCGGGGCGCGGGCCGCAGCGGCGCCCGCTCGGGCACCCGCACGGCGTCTCCGAGCTCACCGTCGGTGAGCGCGTCGCGCACGCTGCGCAACACGGCGCCGGAGAGCGCGGCAGGGGTCAGGATCACGGAGTCAGCGTACGAGGGCCCGGCCGGCACGGCGCCACTCGTTTCGCCAACTGGACGGCGCGCGGCCCGCCCCTGCCCTCGGCCGCCAGCCTGCGCACGACACTCACCAACTCGGCGGGCACGAAGGGCTTGGCCACCGCCGCGTCCACCCCGACCGGCGCGTGGCGCGGCACGACGCTGGCGCTGACCAGGACGAGGGGGATGTGCCGGGTGTGCGGATCGGCCCTCAGCCGACCGACCGCGCCGAGCCCGTCGAGGCGGGGCATGTCCAGGTCGAGCGTGATGACGTCGGGCAGGAAGCGCGCCACCGCCTCCAGGCACTCCGCGCCGTCGGACACGGTCATGACCTCGAACCCGTCGAGCTCGAGATTGACCCTGATCAACTGCTGGATGACCTGGCTGTCGTCCGCGACGAGCACCCGGCCGGAAGCGGCTGGCACACAGTCAGGGTAAGACGGCGGCCTCGCGCGCGCCCGCGATTTCCGCGAATCCGTACCCGAGGGTAGGGCCCCCCGCACCCATGAACGGAAACGCCGTGCGGGACACCCACGGCGAGCTGGTAGGGTTCTACCCGTCGCCGCCAGCAGGTGGCACACCGCCCCCGTAGCTCAGGGGATAGAGCAACGGCCTCCGGAGCCGTGTGCGCAGGTTCGAATCCTGCCGGGGGCACCCAAGATGATTAGCTGAAAGACCCCGTGACCAGGGCGCTTGCCTGGTCCGGGGTCGTTGTACGTGTACAGCCGGATGCGGCCGAAAGCAGCCCCATGTCAGCGATCACGTAATGGCCACGTAATGATCTTGGTGGCCATCTCCGCACGTCAGAGTCAGTGTCGTCCCCCATAGCGTTATCCGAGTAACGGAGCGAGGACCGAAGCGACCCGACCTCGCGGGCTCCCAGCCATGGAGCGTACGACGAGGGAGTCAAGATCCTTAGCGTGCTCCCCGAGTATCCATCCCAATGCTCAACGTGACCTATGGAACAAAATGGTTTCCACGGAGCTGCCGACGAGACTGACCAGGGCTGCCACTACTGCTGTAGTAGCCCAGAGGACCACGCGCTTCCAGTCTTCTCCGGACTCACGACGCCGGATACGCACGTCAAGGAGAGCCACGTCGAGCGTCAGACTCGGGTTTCTTCCGTCGGCGAGGACAGACAGGGTGAGGCGTTGCCCCCTGGAGATCATGCCTGGTCCGACCTCCAGCGCGCTTCCAGACACAGTGATCGGGGGAACTCGGTAGCCATGAGGAGCGGAGGAGGTCTCCAGCAACTCGACGATCGGTACGCCAACGTCTAGCCTCAACGGCTGGCCGCCATCGAAAGCTGCGCTGGGGATGTCGCGGCGGCCATCGTTGCGCAGCTCGATTTCCAGCACGTGGGGCTCGGTAAGGATCGCGCCGTTGCGCCGTACTTCCAGCGTGCTACGAACGGCGTTCGAAGGCCCGAGCCGGAGTAACGCCGTAGCAGACATGTCGTAGGACAGGAGGCGTTTGGGATTGCCGACCCGAATGGCCACCCACGCAGCCACGGGAATAGCCACCAAGGCCGCGATCGCGGAGACAGCGGTCCACAGGGTCCCGGAGGTATACCAAGCACCGGCCGTCGTCATCATGGATACAATCCAACCATCCGTCAGCGTTGGAACGTTCGGAGCCCTCCCCGCTAGCCCAGTGTGAGGAGCGGCCCTTTAGGCATAGCGAGGAGCCCCATGCTCCGGGGCTCCTCGCACTGGACCGACGTCCTCCTCACACCTCCGTGTCCTCGTCCTCCTCCCCTAGGCCCTTCATGATCCGCTCGTTCATAGCGGCTTCCTGGCCGTCGACGCACTTGGCGTAGATGTTCAGCAGCACCTCGACCGAGTGCCCCGCCCGCGCGGCGACATCGAGGGCGGGAACGCCGGAGTTCAGCCGCTGGGAGACGGCCCGACGGCGCCGGTAGGTCTGCGACGCCGCAGGCGTGCCGTCAATCTTCCGGGCCACGCCGTCGGCGAGCGCGTGCATGTGCGTGATCTCCGCCAGCTCCGCCACCGGCAGCGACGCCCGTTCCAACCAGCGCACAGCCGCCACGATCTCCTCCGGCCGTTCCCGCTCCCGACGCGGCGGCGGCAGGAGGTAGGAGCGCAGCGCCTTGCGGACGACGGCCACGGCGGGTCGACCGCGTACCTGTTTGACCAGCGCGGGGACGGCCGTCGCCAGGGCGTCGGTCATGCTGCCCCGTTGCTTGGCCGAGGCATGCGGCCAGCGGTGCTCGACGTACCAGAGCGCCAGCTCCAGGACCGACAGCGCCACCGTCCGCCCAACCCGGAGTGAGTCAGGCAGGCCGGTCACCGTGTCGAAGCGCTCTCCCTTGTCGGTGGCGCGCAGCAGCTTGACCCGGAAGCGGTCGGCGAGAGCTTTCGTCTTGTACACGTCGTGGAACGGGGCCCCGCAGGAGTCACCAGCTCCCCAGCGTCGAAGCCGGCCACCGGGCGCACGTCGAGCTGCGTGCCGAAGCGCAACACCCGGGGCCCGACGACCCCGGCGCCGACCGCCGGCAGTCGGACCAGACCGGCCGCCGTCAGGACCGAGGCGGCCAGGAATTCGGTCGTGGCCCAGCCGGGCGGGCGTGTGTCCGGGCCACCCTGGCCGTCGAGGCGGATCACGGCGTGGAAGTGGACCAGACCCCGCCGTTGGCACTCGGCGACCTTGGCGTAGGACAGCCGTACCGCCGTGGCGAACGCGGAGCGGGACAGCCCGGCGCGGCGGGCAAGCTCCCGGCGCAGTTCGAGGGTGAACTGGTGCCACAGCTCCCCGGCGTGCGCCCGCCACAGGACCGCGCCCGCGTAGTCGAAGCAGTGCGGGCAGAGCGGTTCGCCCAGCCGGGCATCCGTCGCGGCGTGCCGAGGTGGCAGCCCAACGGCAACCCGTGGGGACCCCCTCCACCGACTGCTGAGCTGGTAACGTCGATTGCGGCGACTTGAAGCCCATCCAACACCAAGCTCAAGCGGCCAGGCAGGGGAGCAGCCCCAGCGAACAGCGGCATGACGGCCGTGCGGAACAACCACATAGCTTCACGAGAGCGCCGGGTGTTTGGGGGTGATCTCGGATTGATCACTTGTTCGTGGTCAGACCGGGACCCCGTGGACGCTGGCCTGACCATTCGTCAGAAAGGCGCCGGTTTCAATGGAAGCGGTTGGATGGGCAACCACTGCGTTGGCTGTGGTCGGAGGGTGCATCCTCATCATCAGTTACGTTCTGGATCAAGTTGTCGTCATCTCTAGGAAGGTCGTAGCTGCGATCTGTGCCATTCGTGAGGCGCGGAAAGTGTGGCGAGATACAGCACCGGAAGTACAGCAACCGCAGCAACCAGAGGTGACCACCAGCGGCTCTACGCGGTGCGCTGATCAGCAGATCAGACCCCTGTGACCGCCCCGCCCGTAGTTCGTAACGAGAGGTGTTTGGCGTTCCGCCGCTCCGGCTCGGCTGCGGCGCTGGTGCGCCGGTCCGGCCGGGCGGCGGACGCCTACGTGCGCTCGTGGGTGCGGGATGTGGAGGAAGTAGACGGCCGGACATCGTGTGCTGCTTCCCGTTGGAAGGCAACACGACACCCGGGCAGCGGGGACACAGAGGCCCTCGCGGGAGCCAGGCTCGTACCGCTATCGGGCCGGGTGATGCGAGGCCCGCTCAGGGGGTGGGGTGCGGTCGGGCGTCGGTGGTTTCTCGGCTCAGGACCTCCATGGTCAGGCCCTGCACGATGAGTGTGGCGAGCAGTTGTGCTGTCGCTGGGCGGATCTGGCCGAGGTGGACGATGCCGTCTCCGTTGACGTTGACGTCGGCTTTGAGGCCGGCGAAGAGGTGGCCGACGTCCAGTGCTCGGAGCTGTTCGGCCAGGGCGTCGGCCCCGGTCTTGGCGTCGGCCCAGCCGCGTACGTAGCTCACGCCGGAGGCCAGCCCGGTTGCGCTGCCCGCGCATACTCCTCGTGCGTCAGTCATCGTTCCCATCCCTCCCGTCGTGCTCTTCCATGCAGGTCAGGGCCAGGCGCAGTAGCTCGGCGAGGCGTTGTGCCGTCTCTGGTGAGATGCGGCCCAGTTCGATCAGGCCCATGCCGAAGGCATTCAGGTCGGCTCGCAGGTAGGGGAACTCCCGGTCCAGGTCTGCCGCGATCAGGACATCACGCAGGGCGGTGACCGCGTCGCGGGCCGCGTACCACTCGCGGCTGTGGATCGGCGACCAGTGCGCCACGTCGGGCGCCTGTGCCCGTTCGTCGTCGTCGCTACGCCGCATCGCCGGGGCCCGCGTCGGCGTGGTCGGCTTCGTCGGCGAGGTAGTGGCTGTATTCCTTGCCGTACTGTTCGGCCCGCTGCACCACCTGGTGGGAGGCGACGAGCATCGCCGCCAGGGCCGCCGTGCGTGCGGGTGAGGCGTCCGGGGTGGAGGTCGGGGCGTACAGCCAGACGTAGCGGTCACCGGCGAGTGGCATCGGGCCAGGCACGACGACGAGGGAGCCGTCGTCGAGGTAGCGGTACTTCGGCGCGTTGGCCGACTCCGCCGAGAGCATACGGCCGAAGCGTGCCCGCGAGCGGGGTGGGACGAAGAAGCCGACCGCCTCCGATCCCCAGTCCGCCATGACCGGGCCCGTCGGCAGGCCGTGGCGGTCGAGCTGAGCGAAGGTCTCGACGCCGACGCGCTGTTCCACGACCACGACGTCGAAGCGTCGGCCAGCCGGCAGGCCGTAGGGCCTGCGGGGGTCGTCCTCCCACACCTCCCGGCATCGCTGGGGCAGTTCCGCCGCCTCCGACAGCCAGGCGATGCCCCGCCGCGTCATGACCTCCACGTTGACTCACCTCACCGTTGGGACCGCTCGACGACCGGTCGGCCGCCGCACCACCCAGCCTCGTGGCCAAGCCCAAGCGCCGGGGAGATGACGAGAGGTGACGAGGGATGACGAGTGCACGACGTGCGCGTCATCACCCGTCACCTGCGCAGGGGCGACGTTGTTCCTCAGAGCGGTACCGCGTGAGGTGGTGGCTGCGTAGGGTTAGGGGCCCATGGCGGCCGGCGGGAGGAAGGGGGGTTGCCATGGTGAACGACACCCGATCCGGCGACCGCCTTGCTGCTGCGCGAAAGGCGCGTGGCTGGGGGCAGCTGCGGCTGATTCGGGAGCTGCGGCAGCTCGCGGCGCAGCAGGGCCAGCAGCTGCCAACGGACGCGAGCGTCAAGCGGCGCATCGCCAGTTGGGAGAACGGTCACAGCGTCCCGGACGAGTTCTACGGGCCACTGCTGTGCAAGGCGTTCGATGTGAGCGCCGCCGAGCTCGGCCTGAACCACCTCACCGGGCACGACGCGGAGCTGTTGGACACCACCTACCCGGAGTCCCCCGAGGCAGCCATCAATGGCGTCCGGCAGCTGTGGCGTGCCGACCTCAACGAGTACGAGCCCCTACTTACTTCCCAGCCATCGGAAGCGGCCTGGCACGAAGCCTCGTTGCGGTGGCTGGTGACGCCGGAGTCCGCGCCACTCGTCACCAACGGCGGAAGCAGGGTCCGGGTGGGGCTCGCGGACGTGGCCGCGATCAAGACAACGACCGGGATGTTCTCCCAGCTCGACGACCGGTTCGGCGGGGACCACGCCCGGCACTCCCTGATCCAGTACCTCGCCCGCGACGTCGCCCCGGCACTCGACGGCCAGCACAAAGAGTCCGTGGGGCGGGCCCTGTTCTCTACCGTCGCCGAGGCGACGCTTCTCGCGGGGTGGATGTCGTACGACGCCTGCCAGCACGGCTTGGCCCAGCGCTACTTCCTCCAGTCCCTCCGCCTCGCCCAAGACGGCGACGACCGCCGCCTTGCCGGCAGCATCCTTTCCGCGATGAGCCACCAGGCGACCTTCCTCGGCCACTACACCCACGCCGCCACTCTCGCCCGCGCCGCCCTGATGGGCATCGCCAACGTAGCGACGCCGACGCTACGCGCCCAGTTCCACGCCATGGAGGCCCGCGCCCTGGCCCGTACGGGCGACACGCGCGGCTGTGAACGCGCACTCGCCGATGCGACCAAGGCACTGGAGAGCCGCAACAACCGCGACGAGCCGGAATGGATCACCTACTTCGACGAGGCGGAGCTTGCCGCCGAGGCGGCGCACTGCTTCCGCGACGTGAACAGCGCCCGGAAGTCCGTCGAGCACGCGCAGAACACCATGAGCGGCAGCCACGTCCGAAGCGACTTCTTCGCCACGATGGTCCTGGCGGACGCGCGCACCTCCGGGCGGGCGAACCCGAGGAGGCATGCCGCGTCGCCCTTGACGCACTGGACCTCGGCGAACAGCTCAAGTCCGCCCGGTGTGTCAGCTACCTCGCTGAGTTTCGGCAACACCTGCGCGGTATCGGCGCGACAGCCGCCATCCGGGACTTCCACGAGCAAGCAGCGGAGCACAGGTTGTGGACAGCCGCAGGGGGCATTGAGTAAGGGGCAAGACTCGTGGTGTGAGAGCGTTCGTGTTCGGGGCTCCTACGCACCCCGCTGCGGTTCGAACTCTGCGGTGAAGTCCTCCCAAAGCCCGCCGACGTCCTCGTGCAGGCCGTCGAGATGGCGGCCGGTGTGTTCACCAGTCGGCGTGGACTCCACCAGGCACCAGCCGGGAAGTACGTCGCGAAGCTCCATGAGCGGGTATCCGTCGGGATCAGCCGGATCGTGGTCGACGAAGTCCGAGTCCGCCAGCCGATACGCCAGGTCGAAGGCGGTCGCATGGGCGACCCGCCTGGCGAAGAGTGCCAACGTCCGTGGCTCGATGCCCGCATCCTCGAACTGCGCCAGAAGCGCGTCGGGGCTCTGCGGATCGGCGTGCAACTGCTGCACGGCTCCTGGCTGTTCCCACCGCGCCACCGCCTGACGGACACCGCGCAGGAGCAGGAAACGGGCCAGCTGCGCAATGTCTTCATCCATTTCGGAGTCGGCCCAGCCCTCCGGATCCGCCGCGCCCAGAGCCGTGAAGACCCGGACCAGATGGGCACGGCGCTGCTCAGGGTCCTGATGTGTGTCACCAGTCATAGGCGCAGCATGCCAGAGCCGCCGGGGCACATTGTCCCGAGTCCCACCGGCGCACCCAAACTCGCCACCATCACCCGCACCGTGCAGCGGTAAACCATCAACCGGCTAGCCCTTCCAAGCGAGTCCGAGCGTGCTTGTCAGGCGTCAGAGCGGACGCCAGTCCCGACGACTGCCACCCGTCCGTATCGCCCGTACCCGCTTGGCGAACTCCTCGGCCGCCACGGGACTGGACCCCGCCAGTGTGCCGACCCACACCGTCATCATCAGCTCGCGTGTGTCGGCCAGCACGGGGTAGCCCGGCCAGTTCATCAGCTCGAAGCCGTAGTGATGGACGAACGCCTCGTATTCCGTGCGCGTGTGCCAGCCGAACCGTTCGTAGTAGAGCGACGTCAGGACGAGATCCCACTCACGGTGCCCGAGAGAGAAGCCGTCCAGGTCGATCAGGATCGCGCGCCCGTCGTGCTGACGGATGGCGTTGCCGACGTTCGCGTCGCCGTGGATTGCGCCGAAAGGGAGGACGAAGTCCAACCGGTCGTAGTCCTTCTGGAGCTTCGCGGCTCGCTCCTCCACGAACGCGCGGTCGTCCTCGGCCACGCCCTCCATCCGGCTGAGCGAGCCCGCGACGTGTTCGAACGGGTCGTAGTAGGGCAAGCCCAGTGACTCCGGCTCTTCCAACCAGTGGAGCTGTCGCAGCAGGTCACCCAGCTCATCCAGCCGTGCGTACTCGTTCCGGTCCTGTGCGTTCTCCCAGAACGTGACCGCCCGCCCACCGGCCACCACTGGCTGATCGATGCCGGCCAGGACCCGCACTGCGGGGAAGTTCTCCGCCTCAAGCCACCGCGCCACCCGCACGACCCGCTTCATCTGGTCCAGCACCCCGGGGTCAGCCGCGACCCGGACAACAACCGGCGCCGTTGCCAGCCTGTACACGGCGTTGGAGCCCAGCCGCAGCAACTCGGCGCCCGACGGGTCGAGCCCGACCGCGTGGCATGCCTCCCGCAGAGTCGCCCCCGCGGGATCCGCCGTGAACGCTCCCGCGTCGCCCTGTTCGCCGCCGTCAGCCGAGATCATGCGATCGACGCTACCCTCGTCGGCCGGGTGGGGGCAGACGGCCCACGTAATGAGGGCGTGATGATCTTGCTGGAGACGCGGCTCAGCCACGCTCCCCACCAGCTCACCGCCCGCAGCCCGACTGCTTCCCCGGCCTCCGGCGCCGTGTGCGAAAGTTCGAACCCTGCCGGGGCACCCAGAACAACGTGGCAACAGACCCCGTGACCAGCGGCTTAGCTGAGTCCGGGGCTTTCGTGTGTGCGCAGCCGGCTGCGGCGCTGAGCGGCCGTATGTCGGAGGTCGCGGCGTACTCGTGGATGGCAGCGAGGGCGTTCTCCCTGGTCACCATGGGCACCGACAGCAGCTCTCGCCCGGCAGACGGCGCCCACGAGGGATCCGGGGCTTCCTGTCTGGCTGCCGTGATCACTCGTACTCGCGCAAACAGCCTCTCGATGCGTCGGTCGGCGATCTAGGACGACCGTCGATGCAGTTCGCGTAGCGCTGGAGCAGCACCTCGATGCTGTTCCCGGCCCGTGCCGCCACCCCCATCGCGACGACGCGACGAGTTGGGGCGAACGTCAGGAGTGTCCGCGCCTGTCCAGGGTTGGCGACGACCCCGGGGCGACCTCCTTCATGACCCTGGTTTCTGGCAGTTCTTCCCACCTGAGACAGGATTCTCGCTGAGCTTCCCGAGGTCGACGGCGTACGAGCAGGTGTTGACGAAGGCGTTCTTCTTGCTTTCGGCCGCAACTTTTGCGCCGTCGAACTTCAGCTTGAGGGCGTTCAATTGCCATATGGCAGCGGCGATAGCACACAGGAAGGCACGGACTTCCGTTGTGGTGATCAGGGACTCGACGCCTCCTGATCAGCGGAAGTCGTGCCTGCCTGCTCATCAGCCCAGTCGGACCCTATCCACACCCAGAGCATCCCACCCCGGACATATCGACTGACGACGCCACCTTGGACAACAGCCGGATACGCGACACCACAGAACGACGCGTCACTCTGGAAAGCTCAGCGTGCGAAGATCGAGCGGGCCGGGGGTGATCGTGTGATCACCACTGACCAACCTCAGTCAACGGGTACTCGGATAGGGAAATCGAAGGGCTTTTTGTTCATGCCGGTCCGTAGATTTCGGCAGCCTGGTGCCTCACACATGAAAAATTCAGCGACGGACTTCCGGCCTAGGCGATTTTTGAGCCAAGCGCTCTCATCATCGGTGAGGCGGCGGTGCGATTCTTCGCCGTCGCAGGTGTAACAGTACAGCTTCAAGCCCAGGTCACCTCCTGAAGCGAAATGATGACTATCCGTCATTCTATGGATCACATTGAGCAAGCCGACAGCATGAAACAAGACAACTTGTTCCCACTCCTGTGAATCCCTGCATCAAGAGAAACTGCAGGCCTTCCGATCATCGTTGCTGTGCCTTCCGCAAGATCGGCCACGTGCTGACCATCTCCCGTCGGCCACGGCGGCGAGGCCGGTGAGGTGTAGTGCGAGGCGATCGAAGGACTCTCCGGCTGACTGAGAGCGCGCCCGCGCGCCTGTTCAGCTGCGGTCGCAGAGTTGATCCGTCAGGCAGCATTTTCTGTCCGTGCGGGACATCGGTTAGCTCGACTTCATCCGGATCAGGTCACTTAGAAAACCTCAGTAGCCAGCTCGCCAATTGGCAAACCGTCCACCGAAAGCGAAATGCATGCCGCGCTGGGGCGGACGGCCTCCAAGTCTTGAGCCACCTCCCAGGGTCAGGCGCGCCGAGCATGACCCGGGTTAATCGGGCGCTTCGGCGGGCAGGTCAGGGCGCGTACTCGTCCCGACCCTGCACGTTCTCACAGAACATGACTCCCCGTCCACCAGCGATCACCGATTGCTCGACGCCCGACAGGACCCTCACCACAAAGAAGTCCTTTCGCCTCCAGCCACCGCGCCACCCGCACGACCGGCTTCATCTGGTCGAGCACGGCGGAATCAGCCGCGACCCGGACAACGACCGGTGTCGTCGCCAGCCGGTACACGGCGTTCGAGCCGATCCGCAGCAACGCGGCGCCGGACGGGTCGAGCCCCACAAGTGACTCGCCTTCCGCAGAACGATCACCGCGCTCTCCGCCGTGACACCGACGTGTCGCCATCACCCGAGGTCATGCGATCGACGCTACCTGTCGGCGGGCTGGGGGCAGACGGCCGGAGGTCAGGGGTGGCAGAGCCTGGTCCCCGTCTGCCGAGTCGCTGGTGGCGAGGCCCTGGATCAACTCCCGTCGGCGGGATCACCCCAGTACCACGGAACGGTGGGCGGTTGCCACGCTGCGCTCTCGGGTCGATCGAGGATCGGCGGGTCCACGCGCGCGGGGAGAGGCTGGCTGTCGATGACCGCTTCCAGGGAGTGCTGCACGTAACGGAGATAGTTCCTCACATCCCTTATCTGCCTCTTCCGGTCACCTGAACCGATGCCACGGAACCCGACGTCGTAGGCGAGCCGGACCAGATCCCGGTAGCGTTCGCGCACACTCACATCGCTGATCGCGTAGAGATCGGTGACCATGCCGCGTCGAACGGATTCCATGGCTTTGCAGCACTCATCGCGGGCATGGCGACTGTGGTACGGCTCATCGAGTGAAACGTCGGGTAACGACGGCATCCACGCATAGAGGTCTGCCAGCCGTTCGAGCAGCGCCCGTGCGGCGTCGGCGGACCGGGAGCGGCTGCGGCTCACTTCATCGAGTCGGGCGGTAGCGGCACGTTCCGCCACCGACAGAGAGGCTTGAGCGACGATCGCCTTGTTCGTCTGCCAACGTGCCACGACGACGGCGATCGCACCCCCGACCAACGTACCCGCCAGCGCGCCGACCGACTGTGTCACGATGTCTGCCCAGTAGCTCATGGTTCATTGCTTCGCCCTGACTGCCGCCTCGAACCGGCGAGTTGCCCCCGCCGGCTGTCTCCCCCCTCAGGGATCGGGGGCCCGATTCCTACGGCGTATTCGTGGCGTAGAACCGTCACCGAGGCGGAGCAGCAAGCCTCTGACCAGCTCAGAAGACCGATTCGGCGACGGCCTCCGGAGCCGTGTGCGCAGGTTCGAATCCTGCCGGGGGCACCCAGAACAACGTGGCAAAATGCCCCGTGACCAGCGGCTTAGCTGAGTCCGGGGCTTTCGTGTGTGCGCAGGCGGACGCCGCCGCGAGCAGCCTCGTGGCAGTGTTCGCGTAATGGCCACGTAATGATCTTGGTGGTCATCTGCGCACGTCACAGGCCGTTCTCGCCGAGCACGGCGAAGACCCCGGACAGGCCGGGGCCCCGCACGATCACTCCGCTGTCAGCTACTCACTCCCCCGTGTCGTCCTCCTCCCCCAAGCCCTGCATGATCCGCTCGTTCATCGCGGCCGGCCGACAGACCCGTGATCCGCTGGTTCCCCGCGATCACCGCGCGCTGCGTTCCCCACCCCACACACGGCTCAACGGCCAGCCCGCCCGACGCGCCACGGCCAACCAGGCAGGAGCTCGTCAGACGCCGTGGTGGTTCTGCGGCCCGGCGGAGGTCGCGGCCCTGTTGGCGGCTGCGGTGAGCCAGGGCCCGATGGAGCTGTCGTTGGTGAGGTCGGCGCGGTAGGCCAGCGCCACGCGCAGGTAGCGGTGTTGGCGCCAGGACCACCGCCCTCGGTAGCTGCGGCGGACCTCGTCGGGGCAGGGGGCGACGCCGCCCCCGTCGCGGGCGCTCCAGATGGTGAGGCGCCACACCCCTCCCCCGTCGCCCAGGTACTTGTGCGCGCCCTGGGCTGTCGCCACATCGGGGAACGCGAAGACCTGGACGGAGACGAGGACGGGGTTCTCGGGCGTGGCGTGGGGACCGGGCTGCTCCGCGTAGACGCCGACGACCACGTCGGTGCAGCCACGGCGCGCGAGATCCCTGGCCAGGTCGCTGGGGGCCGCTTCATGGGAGGGGCGGATGTCCTCGGCGATCCGCGCGAA
The DNA here is from genome assembly GCF_052245655.1 of Streptomyces sp. 4N509B. Taxonomy (NCBI): domain Bacteria; kingdom Bacillati; phylum Actinomycetota; class Actinomycetes; order Kitasatosporales; family Streptomycetaceae; genus Streptomyces; species Streptomyces sp. 4N509B. The sequence goes on along the minus strand of NZ_JBQQBZ010000012.1, from coordinate 44 downwards.
CTCGATGCCCAGGTCGTTGGTGAACCGCCGCGGCAGCAGGGCGT